>NZ_JBEZBT010000005.1:58789-272842 GCF_040647235.1 Streptomyces sp. NPDC042638 | reverse complement strand
AAGGACAACCGTCCGTCGCACCACCGCCTTGTCCCCTTACGTTCATCCCGCCGCGAGCCGCCGGGACAACGGCGGCTCCCCAGACGGGAGAACGGGGGTGCACACGTGCGCATAGGACTGCTGACCGAGAGTGGTTACCCGTATGTGAGCGGTGACGCCGGGCTCTGGTGCGACCGGCTCGTGCGCGGGCTCGAGCAGCACGAGTTCGACGTCTACGCGCTCAGCCGCAGCCGGCAGCAGGAGGCCGACGGCTGCGTTCCGCTCCCACCGCAGGTCCGCCGGGTGCGTACGGCACCGCTGTGGACGGCCGCGGACGGCGGGGCCGTCCACGGGCGGCGCGCACGCCGGCGGTTCGCCGAGTGCTACGGGGAGCTGGTGGCGGCGGTGTGCGCCGGGGCCGCGGGAGCGTCCGGCCATCTGGCGGACCGTTTCGGCAGCGCGCTGTACAGGCTCGCCGAACTCGCCCGTGAGGAGGGCGGACTCGTCGGCGCCCTGCGCTCCGACGCCGCCGTACGTGCCCTGGAGCGCGCCTGCCGAGCCCCCAGCGCGCTGCGCACGGCGCGCGACGCGCGCGTGCCCGATCTGCTCACCGTCGCCGCGCACCTCGAACGCGCCCTGCGCCCCCTGTCCCTCGACTGGTACGACGACGACACCCTCGGCGCGGTCGACCTCTGCCACGCCACCGCGGGCGGCCCCGCCGCCCTCTGCGGGCTGCTCGCCCGGCACTTCTGCGGAGTACCGCTGCTCGTCACCGAGTACGGAGTGCAGCTCCGCTCGCACTACCTGACCCTCGGCCCCGACGCCGCCACCCCCGCCGTACGCGCCCTGCTCGGCGCCTTCCACGGCCGGCTCGCCGCCGAGGTCTACCGCGCGGCCGAGATCCTCACCCCGGGCAACGCGCACGCCCGCCGCTGGCAGGAACGGTGCGGGGCCGACCGCGCCCGCATCCGCACGGTGTACCCCGGCATGGAGGCCGGCCGCTTCACGGAGACCGGCGAGTCCCCGGACCGGGCGGAGCCGGACACCCTGGTCTGGGTCGGGCGCGTCGAACCCGCCAAGGACCTGGTGTCCCTGCTGCACGCCTTCGCCGACGTCCGCAAGGAGGAGCCCAAGGCCCGCCTGCGGATCGTGGGCGCCCCCGCCGGTGCCGAGGGCGCGGCCTACCTCGCCCACTGCCGGGCACTGGCCGCACAGCTCTTCCCGGACGAGGCGGAGGGCGCGTACGCCGTCGGCGACAACCCCGTCTCCTTCGAGGAGATCGGCGCTCCGGAGACCCCGACACTGGCCGACGCGTACGCCGCCGGCGCCGTCGTCGTCCTCTCCAGCGTCGTGGAGGGCTTCCCCATCAGCCTGGTCGAGGCCATGTTCTGCGGCCGGGCCACCGTGTCCACCGACGCGGGCGCGGTCGTGGAGGTCATCGGCGGCACGGGTCTGGTCGTATCCCCGCGCAATCCCCGGGCGCTCGCCGAGGCGTGCGTGGCGCTGCTGCGCGATCCCGAGCGCCGTGAGCGCCTCGGCGCCGCCGCACGCGCCCGCGCGCTCGAACTGTTCACCGTCGAGCAGAACGTCGCGGCATTTCACGGCATTTACCTGGAGATCGTCTCGCACTGTCCGGTCCGCCGGGTCCTCCTGGACGAATTCGGCGAGCCCTTGCCCTTCGCCGCACCGGCCGAGTCCCGCGTCCCCGGCCGCTGGACCGGTCCCACGGCACGCGCCCTGCCCCGCGGCGTGCCCGCCTGGGCCACGACGGCACCGGTCCGCGCGACCCCGCTCGCGACCGCCGAGGGGGCACGATGAGCGGCCTGGACAGCCGGACTCCCGGCAGCGGGGCGGGTTCCGGCCTGGTGGGTGCGCCCCGGGAACGGGGTGCGCGGTACGAGCCGGGTGCCGGGGCGGTGGGCGAACCGGGTGCCGGGGCGGTGGGCGAACCGGGTGCCGGTACGGCCGGCGAGCCGGGTGCCGGAGCGGCGGGGAACCCGGGGTGCCTCGCGGACGCAAGCCCGGGCCGGGCAGAGCCCACCGGGGCGGACCGGCCGGGGATGCCCAGCACCGCCGCTCCGTGGGACGCGCGGTCGGGGGAGTGGCTGGCGGACGATCCGAACACCTCCGCGGGCGGAGCGTCTCCCGGGACGGGCTTCGGCACGGCACCCTCCGTGCGGCCGGGCCCCGTGCACGGCCCGGCCGGCCGCCCCCGCCGGGCCGCCCTCAGCTCCGCGAGCGCCCCCGCCACCACCGGCGAGGCCGCCCGGGACGACCACACCCCGGCCGGGCCGCGCGGCGGGAAGGAGGCGAGGCCGGGCGTAACCCTTGACCGGGAACGCGCCGAACCCGCCCCGGGTGCCCGCCGGAGGTCCGTCGACCCCGTGAAAGCCCTGCTGCACCGGCACCGTGAGCTGTGTGAGCGGGCCGTGGACCCGCTGGAGATCGCCGCGGGGCTGGAGGCGCACGGCGTCACCGACCGCACCGCCGCCCGCTTCCGGCACCGTGACGTCTTCTCGCTCGCCGAGGAGCTGTACGCGCGCGTGCCGCGTGACGCCGAGCCGCGCCCGGCGCCCCACCCCCTGCCGGTGCCTCACGTCCGCGTCGGCTGGGTCCTGCTCACCCTCCTGCCCGGTGTGCTCGGCGCGGCCACGGTGACCGGACTGCGCCTCACCCACGGACACGCCCGTCCGCTGGTGGCCCTCGGCGGCCTCCTCGCCGTCGCCCTCGCCGTACGCGCGGCCCTGCGCCAGGGCCCGCTGGCCGGTCCGCCCGCCCCGCGCGCGTGGCGCACCACGGCCGGCACACGCGCGTGGACGCTCTTCCTGCTCGGCTACGCCCTGGCCGGTGACGGCCTGCTCCGCGCCGTCCTGGCGGGCGGACCCGACGCCCCGCCCACCGGCGCCGCGGACGGCCCCTGGCCCACGGCCACCGCGCCCGCCGTCGCCCTCCTGCTGGCCTTCGCCCCCGCGGCCTGCTCCGCCCACCTCCTCGCCGCCGGCGCCCGCCGCAGGCTCGCCGGCAGCCGGGGCCTGGACGAGTTCGCGGCCGCCGCCAGGCCGTTGCTGCTCGGCGCGTTCGCCCTCTTCCTGGGCGCCCTCGGCGCACTGCTGGCACTGTGCGGCACAGCCCTGCACGAGCCGGCGGCCTGTCCGCAGGCACTCACCCTGGGCGCGCTCCTCCTGCTCGCCCGCCTGCTCATCGTGCACCGGCACCGGCACGCCCCCGCCCTCGCGCTGGCCGCCGCGGCGGCCACCGAGGCGGTGGCCCTCGCACTGCCGGTGGCCGGCCGGCTGCCCGGCTGCGCCTTCCTCGCGATCCCCGTCGAGACCCTCGTCGACACCGCGGGCGAAGCCGCCGTACCGGCCCTCGCCTGCGGTCTCGCGGCCCTCGCCCTGCTGTGGCACGCCGGTCGCACCCTGGCCCGGGCCTCGGCCCACGCCCCCGCGGGAGCACCCGAGTGAACCTTCCGCCCACCGGTCCGACCCACCGCCGGAGGCACCCGCACCACCCCTCTGAAGGAGAACACCAGATGACCACCTCCCGATCCGGAGCGTCCGGAGCGGCCCCAGGAGCCGTCGACACGGCCGGTACCACCGGCGCGCACACCCCGGGAGCCGCACGATGAGGGTCCTGCTGATCGGAGCCAACGGATTCATCGGCCGCTTCGTCGCCGACCGCCTGCTCGCCGACCCGGCCGTCCAGCTCACCGCCCTCGGCCGCGGCGACGACGCCGACGTCCGCTTCGACCTCGCCACCGGCAGCCCGGGCGCGCTCACCCGCTTCCTGGACGCCGTCCATCCCGGGGTCGTCGTCAACTGCGCCGGCGCCACCCGTGGCGGGGCGCGCGAACTCACCCGGCACAACACCGTCGCCGTGGCCACGGTGTGCGAGGCGCTGCGGCGCAGTGGGTGTGGTGCCCGCCTGGTGCAGGTCGGCTGCGGTTCCGAGTACGGCCCGAGCCAGCCCGGCTCCTCCACGGCCGAGGACGCCGTACCGCGCCCCGGCGGCCCGTACGGCGTCAGCAAGCTCGCCGCGACCGAACTGGTCCTCGGTTCCGGCCTGGACGCCGTCGTCCTGCGCGTCTTCTCGCCGGCCGGTCCCGGCACCCCGGCCGGCTCCCCGCTCGGCCGGCTCGCCGAGGCCATGCGCCGCGCCATGCAGTCCGGCGACGGCGAGCTCAAACTCGGCGGTCTCGGCGTCCAGCGCGACTTCATCGACGTACGCGATGTCGCGCGGGCCGTGCACGCCGCCTCGCTCTCCGCCGCGCAGGGCGTGATCAACATCGGTTCCGGCCGCGCCGTCCGCCTCAGAGACGCCGCCGCCGTCCTCGCGCGCGTCGCCGGGTACGGCGGTGCCCTCCACGAACTCGACGCCCCGCCCGGGCCGCTGCGCGCCGCCATCGGGCACCCCCGCGACTCCGAGCACGTGGCCCCGATGGCGTATCCCTACCCGGACGGCTGCGGCAGCTGGCAGCAGGCCGACGTGCGCACCGCCCGCGACCGGCTCGGCTGGCGGCCCCGCATCAACCTCGAGGAGTCCCTGGCCGACATCTGGATGGAGGCGGCATGCCGCATCTGACCAGCACCACCGCCGGCGCCACCGGTACCGGGGTCCGCACCGGGCTCGGTGTCCCGGGCTACGCCCACCCGCTCGTCGCCCCCGCCCAGTGGGGCGAACTCGCCCGCCCCGGCACCCCGCTGGACTGGGTGGTCCTCAACGTCGCCGCCGGCCCCGGCAGCCGCCCGGACCCGCACTGCCTGGAGGCCGCGGGCCGGCTGCGCGCGGCGGGCGTCCGCGTCCTCGGCCACCTGGACCTCACCCACGGGGCCCGTGCCCTCGGCGACCTGCTCTGCGACGCCCACCGCCATCTCGACTGGTACCGCGTGGACGGCTTCCTGCTGGACCGCTGCCCCACCGAGCGCACCGCGCTCACCGAGGTCCGCCGCGCGATCACCACCCTCCGGACGATCAGCGACAGCGCCCACATCGTCCTCGGCCACGGCCGCCACCCGCACCCCGGCTACGCCGAGAACGCCGACCAGCTGGTGACCTTCGCGGGCCCCTGGTCCGACTACCGCTGGTCGCAGGTGGCCGAGTGGACCGCCGAATACCCCCCGGACCGCTTCTGTCACTTCGTGCACGGCGTGCCGCGCGCCCATCTGGACGAGGCGCTGCGGATAGCCCGCTGGCAGGGAGCGGCGACGATCTACTTCACGGATCGCACCGACGGGGGCGGGCGTATCGACCCCTGGGAGACGATGCCCGGCTACTGGGACGAAATCGTCTCGCGTGTCGGAACGGGTGTCTCGGAATGAAGAAGGGCGTGGCAGTGTTACGAGGAGAACAACTGTAGTGATTGACCGACCAACGGAGTCCCCGTGTCGCTGCCACCCCTGGTCGAGCCGGCTTCCGAGCTCACCGTAGACGAGGTCCGCAGGTACTCCCGCCACCTGATCATCCCCGACGTGGGCATGGACGGGCAGAAGCGGCTGAAGAACGCCAAGGTGCTCTGTGTGGGCGCCGGCGGCCTGGGCTCGCCGGCGCTGATGTACCTGGCCGCCGCGGGCGTGGGCACCCTCGGCATCGTGGAGTTCGACGAGGTCGACGAGTCGAACCTGCAGCGCCAGATCATCCACAGTCAGGCCGACGTCGGCCGCTCCAAGGCGGAGTCCGCACGTGACACCGTCAAGGGCATCAACCCGTACGTGGACGTGATCCTTCACGAGGAGCGGCTGGAAGCCGACAATGTGATGGACATCTTCAGCCAGTACGACCTGATCGTCGACGGCACGGACAACTTCGCGACCCGCTACCTGGTCAACGACGCCTGCGTGCTGCTCAACAAGCCGTACGTGTGGGGCTCGATCTACCGCTTCGACGGCCAGGCGTCCGTCTTCTGGTCCGAGCACGGCCCCTGCTACCGCTGCCTCTACCCGGAGCCCCCGCCCCCCGGCATGGTGCCCTCCTGCGCCGAGGGCGGCGTCCTGGGCGTGCTGTGCGCGTCCATCGGCTCCATCCAGGTCAACGAGGCCATCAAGCTCCTCGCCGGCATCGGTGAGCCGCTGGTCGGCCGCCTGATGATCTACGACGCCCTGGAGATGCAGTACCGGCAGGTCAAGGTCCGCAAGGACCCCGACTGCGCGGTCTGCGGCGAGAACCCGACCGTCACGGAGCTCATCGACTACGAGGCCTTCTGCGGCGTCGTGTCCGAGGAGGCCCAGGCGGCGGCGGCCGACTCCACGATCACTCCCAAGCAGCTCAAGGAGTGGATCGACGACGGCGAGAACATCGAGATCATCGACGTCCGCGAGCCGAACGAGTACGAGATCGTCTCCATCCCGGGCGCCAAGCTGATCCCGAAGAACGAGTTCCTCATGGGATCCGCCCTGGGGGGCCTCCCTCAGGACAAGAAGATCGTCCTGCATTGCAAGACGGGTGTCCGCAGTGCGGAAGTCCTCGCGGTCCTGAAGTCGGCGGGCTTCGCCGACGCGGTCCACGTCGGCGGCGGCGTGATCGGCTGGGTCAACCAGATCGAACCGCACAAGCCGGTCTACTGATCACCGGTCTCGCTCACCAGCGGGACGACGAAGCCCACGGCTGCGACCTTTCGGATGCCGTGGGCTTCTGCCGTTGTTTTCCGCCCTTCCCCCAAGGGGCACACGGTCGGTGAGACCCCAGGGAGGTACCGATATGAGCGCCGGAGAACGGGCCAAGGCAAAGGCCGAACAGATCGTCGGGAAGACCGTGCGGAAGGCGGCCCACGCGGTGCACAAAGAGACCCTCGCGGCGAAAGGTGCCGCTCTCGAAGCCCGGGGCAGGATGCGGGGCGCGAAGGAACGGGCCAGGGGCTCCTTCCAGCGCTGACCCCGCGGCCTGCCGTTTCGCCCGAGCGTCACAGGTCGGTCAGGAGCAGACGACGCCGGCCTTCGGCACCTTCCCGTCCAGCAGGTAGCCGTTCACCGCGCTCTGCACGCACTTGTTCTTGCTGTCGTACGAGCCGTGGCCCTGGCCCTTGTAGGTCAGCTCGACGCCGACGCCCCTGCCGAGTGCCTCCACCATCTTCTTCGCGCCCTCGTAGGGGGTGGCCGGGTCGCCGGTGTTGCCCACGACGAGGATGGGCGCCGAACCCGGCGCGCTGACGTCGGGATGGTCGGCGGCGCCCGGCACCGGCCAGTCGGTGCAGCTGAGCATGCCCCATGCCATGAACGGTCCGAACAGCGGGGAAGCGGCACGGAACTCGGGCAGTTTCCGCTGGACGTAGTCCGGGCTGTACCGCGGTTTGGCATCGGAGCAGCTGATGGCGGTGTTCGCGGCCAGGAGGTTGCTGTACTCGCCGTTCTCGCTCCGGCCGTTCAGCGAGTCCGACAGCAGCATGAGGACCTTGCCGTCACCGTCGTACGCCTGCTCCAGCCCCTCCGTGAGGTACTCCCAGAAGTCCTTCGAGTACAGGGACTGCGCGATGCCGTTGGTGGCCTCGGTCTCGGTCAGCCGGCGCGGGAAGATCCCGGGGATCGGCTTCTTGTCCAGGTCGGCCAGCAGTTTCGCGATGCGCGCCTTCACCTGCTGCTCGGTGTCGCCCACCGGGCATTCCTTGGGCTGGGAGGTGCAGTCCTTGGCGAAGTTGTCGAGAGCGAGCTGGAAGCCCTCGGCCTGGCCGAGCGCGCCCTGTTCGGGGTTCTGGGTGGGGTCGACGACGGCGTCGAGGACGGCCCGGCCGACGTGCCTGGGGAACAGGTGGGCGTAGACGCCGCCGAGTTCGGTGCCGTAGGAGATGCCGAAGTAGTGCAGCTTGTCGTCGCCGAGGACCTGGCGCATGAGGTCCATGTCGCGGGCCGCGTCCGTGGTGCGCACATGCGGAAGGATCTTCTTGGAGTTCTTCTCGCAGGCCGCGTTGAACTGCTTGGTGCGGTTGATGAACTCGGCGAGTTCGGCCTTGTCGTCCGGGGTGGCGTCCTGCTGGAAGTACTCATCCAGCTGGGAGTTGCTCTCGCACCGCACCGGCGCGCTGCGGCCGACCCCGCGAGGATCGAAGCTGACCAGGTCGTAGCGTGTGCGCAGGGTCGTGTAGTCCGCGCCGAACGCGGGCAGCGTGGTGACGCCGCTGCCGCCGGGGCCACCGAAGTTGAACACCAGCGAGCCGATCCGTCTGTTCGCGGGGCCGTCGGCCTGGGCGCGGATCAGGGCGATGCCGATCGTGTCGCCCTTGGGTCTGCTCCAGTCCAGCGGCGCCTTCATGGTGGCGCACTGCCACGCGGTGCCGCCCGGCAGCGGGGACGGGGCGCTGCCGCCGCCCTCCGCCTCGGACGGGGCCGGGCAGTCCTGCCAGTCGAGTTCCTGCGCCGTGAGATCCCCGTCCTTGGCGCTGCCGCCGCATCCGGCCAGCACAGCGAAGAGCAGCACGGTGGTGGTCAGCGCGGCGGCACGCAGCCTGCAGGGGTTCGCCATATTCCCCATGGTGGGGGCGCGCACACGGGCCCGCGCGGGGCGCGGGCCGTCCGGAGTACCTCACCCGGCGAGGACGCTCAGAGGGCTCCCTTGCGGGTGAGGTGGTTGAAGGCCAGCCAGCCCGGCAGCACGGGCAGCCACAGGGTCAGCAGCCGGAACAGCAGCACGGCCGGGGCGGCGACCTCCTTGGGCAGGCCGACGGCGATCAGACCGACGGTGAGGGTCGCCTCGACCGCGCCCACGCCGCCGGGGGTGGGCGCCGCGGAGCCGAGCGCGTTGCCGGCGAGGAAGACCACGGCGACGCTGGCGATGCTCAGCGACACGGTGCCGTCGCCGAAGGCCCGGATGGAGGCGTCCAGGCACATCACGAAGCAGGCGGTCAGCAGGAGCATGCCGCCGATACCGGTGACGAGCTTCTGGGGCCTTTGGAGCACGTCGAGCATGCGCGGCACGACACCGGCGAACAGCGACCTCACGCGCGTGACGACGAATTTGCGCAGGAACGGCACCGAGGTGACGACGAGCACGAGGACGGCCACGGTCAGCAGGCTGGTGATGATCGTGCGGGACGGCGACAGCGACGGCGTCTTCTCGGTGCCGGTCAGATAGCCGAAGGACAGCAGCATCAGGATGTGGCAGCCGAGCCCGAACAGCTGCGACGCGCCGACGCTCGCCACCGCGAGCCCCGGGCGCACGCCCGCCCGCTGCAGGAAGCGCGTGTTGAGGGCCACACCGCCGACCGCGGCCGGCGCCACGATCTTCACGAACGACCCGGCGACCTGCGCCGCCACGGTCCGCACGAACGGCACCCGCTCCGGCACGAACCCCAGCAGGGCCATCGCCGCGGCGACGTAACTGAGCGCGGAGAACAGGACCGCCGCGATCACCCAGCCCCACTGGGCCCGCGCGAACAGCGTGCCGAACTCGATGTGGGTCAGCTGTGTCAGCAGGAAGTACGCGCCGATCGCACCGGCGATGAAGCTGATGAGCGTGCGCGGCCGGATCCGCTCCAGCCGGGCCGGTTCGACGGGCGCCTGGGGCCTGATCCGCAGCACCTGGTGCCGGATCTGGGTGAGCAGATCCTCCTCGCGCGCCTCGTCCAGAGCCTCGTCGATGGCCCGCTTCTCCGCGCGCTGCTCGGCGCGGACCGTCTTCTTGTCCGGCTTCTCCAGCACGGGCGCGGCCGTCTCGGACGCCTCCTCACGGGTCAGCTTGGCCTGCCGGGAGGCTTCGAGTACCGCGTCGCGTTCCCGCTCGGCCCGCTCCCGGGCCAGCCGGCGCAGCGTCGCGCGCGTGGAGCGCGTCAGCGCGATGGGCTGGAGCATCGGCAGACAGCCGGCGACCGCGTCCGGGCCGAGCACCCCGACCGCCGAGGCGACGGCACGCTCGGCACCGACCCGCAGGCCGAGCGTGGTGACCAGCTGGGCGACGTCCATGCGCAGCAGCAGCTCACCGGCAGCGATCTCGCCGCCGCGCAGCTCGGTGAGGATCACCCTGCCGGAACGATCCACCAGGATCGCGTCCCCCGCCAGCCTGCGGTGGGCGATGCGCCGGGACTGCAACGCCTGCACCTGGTGCCAGGTGTTGCGCAGCACCTCGTCGGTGATCTCGTCGTCGGCCAGGGAGTCCAGGGTGCGTCCGCCGGTGTGCTCGTAGACGAGCATGACCGCGTCGGGGCCGAGTTCGGCGGTGGCGATCAGTTTGGGCGCGTCGGCGCCCGCCGCGATCGCCGCGTACGCCAGCAGCGCCTCCTGCTCCAGCGCCTGGCGCAGTGACTGAAGGCTGGAGCGGGTGGCGAAGCCGCGCAGGGTCAGATTGCGCCACGCGCGGTAGAAGAAGCCCTGCGCCTGCTGTTCCCGGTCGACGACCGTGACGTCCAGCGGCGGGCCGTCCTCCAGGGTGACGAAGTAGCGCCGGCCCCGGTCGCCGTTCTCCGACTCCGTGACCTCCTCCCGGGCCGCGTTGACCGGGTGGAAGCCGACGTGCCTGAGGCCCGCCATCAGGTTCTGGCCGGTCGGGCGCACGTTCGGGGAGCCGACCGCGTAGAGGGTGCCGTAGGCGATGGTCCAGCCGATCAGCACCGTCAGGATGATCGAGAAAGGCGTCGTGTAGCCGGTGACCAGCATCGAGAACGCGTCGAGCAGCAGCACGATCCACAGCACCGCGCGCCATCGGGGTCTGCGCGACATGCCGACGGCCGACATGTAGGCGATCACGGGCGCCAGATAGCCGTGCACCGGGTCGGTCAGGGCGTGGATGTCGCCCGGTGAGGGCTGGGTGAGCGCCTCCTGGATGGAGCCGGGGGCGGCCCGGGCGACCCACAGATCGGTGGCGAGCGTCACTCCATGGGCCAGGACGGCCGCGAGGACGCCGTCGGCGATGCGAAGGCCGTCCCGTTTGATCAGCCGTTCGATCGCGAAGGCCACCGGCACCAGCAGGATCGCGATGCTGGACGCCAGCCCCGCGATCTTGATCAGCAGGTCCGGGGCCTGTCCGGTGCCCTTGTTGATGTCCTGCTCGAGGCCCGAGGTGGTGCCGTGCGCGAACGCGGCGATCGCGAGCAGCACCACGATGCCGAGCAGTCCCGCCAGGAGCCGCATGAGGTCGGAGGGCCGGTGCACGCGCGCGGGGAGCAGCGGTTCGTCGCCCTCCACTCGCTCGGCGTGGGGGTCTTCGTCCCGCCCGCCGCAGGGGCCGTCATCGTCTCCCGGCCCGGGAGCCGAGGGCGCGTTCCCCGAGTCGGGCGCCCCCTCGGTGGCATCCGCGCCGTCGTCACGCGCGCGCGTGACAGGGGCTTCGTCGGCTTCGGCGTCATCCCCCCGCGCGCGGGGGGAGTCGTCCTTGCGGGGACCGGCGTCTTCCCGGTGCGCTCCGGCGCTGTCCGGGCGTGCGGAGGCGTCAGGAGTGCCCGCCGCTCCTTCGGGGTGCACGCCCGGCTCGTTCATGGTCTCTTCTTGGTCTCGTATCACCAGTCACCGCCCGCACGATGGTGGCATGCCCCACCGGCACACGCGGTCATCAGGGTGCGGATGCGCGGGCGCACAGTCTGCCCGAAGGACCGCCCGAGGGCGAGAGGACCGTTGCCCGCGCACCCGCCGGGATGCCGGCGAGGTGCGGCAGGATGGGACGAATGAGCGAGCAGATCCCTCCCGAGGACGCCCGCGAGGCGTATGCGGACGCGCTGCCGGAGTACGCCGAGCGGGTCCTCGAGGTCGCCGAGCGGATTCCGGCGGGCCGGGTCATGACCTACGGCGATGTCGCCGAGTGGCTGGAGGAGGGAGGGCCCCGCCAGGTGGGCCGGGCGATGGCCCTGTACGGCGGCGCCGTCCCGTGGTGGCGCGTCGTCCGCGCCGACGGGGTGCTGCTGCCCGGGCACGAACTGCGCGCGCTCGCGCACTACCGCGCGGAGGGCACCCCGCTGAAGCAGGCGGGCGCGAGCACGGAGGGGCATCTGCCGCGGCTCGACATGCGACGGGCCCGATGGGACGGCGGCTCGGACGCGGGAGGTCACACCTGACAGCTTCCGCCATCGAATGACGCCAGGGCGTGCCCGTGGTCCTTTCGGGGGACATGGGGGACGTCCGTGGCATGCCGTACGTTCGTGGGGGGAGGGACGCGCGAGGCCCGAGCGCCGCGAGGGAAGAACCGGAAGCTCTGCTTCCGCCCGGAGTGGCGGCGTAGCGTCGGCAGCGCGTGTCCCCCTCACCCCGCGGTCACCTCCTCGCACGCGTGACCGCCTGCCCACCAGCACAACCACCAGGACCGGCCGATCACGTGAGCTCCTCTTCCTCCACCAGGCGCCTGCCGTACCCCTCGGTGCGGCAGGGGAGCCGTGGCGCTTACCGACTTGTCCGTACCCCACCGGCCGTCGTGGATCCCCCTCGCTTGGACGCGGCGCAGCGCGCCGTGGTTGACCACCGCACCGGACCGCTGCTCGTCCTCGCCGGCCCCGGCACCGGCAAGACCACCACTCTGGTCGAGTCGGTGGCCGCGCGGACAGGCCGGGGTGGCGATCCCGCGCGGATCCTGGTGCTGACCTTCAGCCGCAAGGCCGCCGTAGACCTGCGCGACCGGATGGCCCTGCGCATGGGCGCGGCCCACGCGCCCAGGGCGACCACGTTCCACTCATACTGCTACGCCCTGGTCCGGGCCCACCAGGACAACGCCCGGTTCACCGAACCGCTGCGCCTGCTCTCCGGCCCCGAGCAGGACGTCGCCGTCCGCGAGCTGCTCGCCGGCCAGCCCGAGCTGGAGCGGCTCGGGCTGACCCACGTGCGCTGGCCGGACGAACTGCGCGCCTGTCTGACCACGCGCGGCTTCGCCGACGAGGTCCGTGCCGTCCTCGCCCGCACCCGCGAGCTGGGCCTCGGCGCGGAAGCCCTGGACGCCTTCGCGCGCCGCATCGGCCGCCCCGACTGGCAGGCCGCGGCCGCCTTCCTCGCCGAGTACCTCGACACCCTCGACCTCCAGGGCGTGATCGACTACGCGGAACTCGTGCATCGCGCGGTGCTGCTGGCCCGCCGCCCGGAGACCGCCGCACGGCTCGCGGCCCAGTACGACGCCGTGTACGTCGACGAGTACCAGGACACCGACCCCGCCCAGGTCCGGCTCCTGCGGGCCCTGGCAGGCCAGGGGCGCACCCTCGTCGCCTTCGGCGACCCCGACCAGTCGATCTACGCCTTCCGGGGCGCCGACGTCAACGGCATCCTCGACTTCCCGGCCGCCTTCCCGCGCGCGGACGGCCGCCCCGCACCGGTCGAGGTGCTGCGCACCTCCCGCCGCTCCGGCGCCGCCCTGCTGGCCGCGACCCGCCTGATCACCCAGCGCATGCCGCTGACCCGGCTGCCCGCCGACAAGGTCCGCGCCCACCGGGAGCCGGCCCCCGTCCGGGACGGCGGCCGGGTCGAGGTCCACACGTACCCGACACCCGGTGCGGAACTGGACAACATCGCGGACATCCTGCGCCGCGCCCACCTGGAGGACGGCGTCCGCTGGAGCGACATGGCCGTCCTGGTACGCGCCGGCTCCACCCTGCCGACCCTCCGCCGGGCCCTCACCGCGGCCGGCGTGCCCGTGGACATCGACGGCGACGACCTGCCGCTGCGGCACGAGCCTGCGGTGGCACCGCTGCTCACGGCCCTGCGCGCGGTGGCCACGGCGGAGGCGCGACGCCACGAGGCGGAGCCCGCCGCATCCGTGGGAGAGGGCGCGACGTCCGCCCCGGCACGAGCGCTGGACGCCCCGGCCGGCTCGACGGCGACGTCGGACGGCCCGGCCGGGTCCGTGGCGGGGGGCACGGTGTCCGGCTCGGCGGGGGTCTCGGACGGGCCGGCCGGGTCTGTGGCGGGGGGCACGGTGTCCGGCTCGGAGGGGACCTCGGAGGGGCTGGCCGGGTCTGTGGTGGAGGGCAGGGCGTCCGCCCAGGAGGCGACCTCGGACGGTGCGGTCGGCTCGGTGGTGGAGGGCGCGGCGTCCGGCTCGGCGGGGGTCTCGGACGGGCCGGCCGGGTCTGTGGTGGAGGGCACGGTGTCCGACCACGAGACGACCTCTGACGGGGGGTCGGCCGGCTCGGTGGTGGAGGGCGCGGCGTCCGGCTCGGCGGGGACCTCGGAGTGGACCCTGGACGGGTCCTGGCTCGACACCGACACCGCCCTCACCCTGCTCGCCTCCCCGCTCGCCGGCATGGACCCCGCCGACCTGCGCCGCCTCGGGCGCGCCCTGCGCGAGGAGGAGCGGGCCGCCGGCAACCCCCTGCCGCCCCCGTCCGACGAGCTGCTCGCGCGGGCCCTCGCCGAGCCCGAGCGCCTGGCCGTGCACGACCCGGCCTACGCGCGCGGGGCCCAGCGACTCGGCGCGCTGCTGCGCAAGGCCCGCGAGCGCCTCGCGGGCGGCGGTACGGCCGAGGAGGCGCTGTGGGACCTCTGGGAGGGCACGCCGTGGCCCGCGCGTCTGGAGCGGGCCGCCCGGCGCGGCGGCGCGGCGGGCCGCAACGCAGACCGGGACCTGGACGCCGTGTGCGCGCTGTTCGCCACCGCCGCGCGCGCGGAGGAGCGCACCGGGGGCCGCGGCGCCCTGAACTTCCTGGAGGAGACCGAGGCCGAGGACATAGCCGCCGACACGCTCACGCGCCGCGCGGTACGCCCCGACGCCGTCCGTGTGATGACCGCGCACCGCTCCAAGGGCCTGGAGTGGCGGCTGGTCGTCGTCGCCGGCGTCCAGGAGGGCCTGTGGCCCGACCTGCGGCGCCGCGGCTCACTGCTGGAGGCCGACCGCATCGGCCGTGACGGACTCGCCGAACCGCTGACCCCGGGCGCGCTGCTCGCCGAGGAGCGCCGCCTGTTCTACGTCGCCGCCACACGCGCGCGTGACCGCCTCGTCGTCACCGCGGTGAAGGCACCCGCCGACGACGGCGACCAGCCGTCCCGGTTCCTGACCGAGCTGGGTGTCGAGCCCAGGGACGTCACCGGACGCCCCCGCCGCCCGCTGTCCGTCCCCGCGCTCGTCGCCGAACTGCGCGCCACCACGGTCGACCCGCGCGCGTCGGCCGTCCTGCGCGAGGCCGCCGCCCGCCGGCTCGCCCGGCTCGCCGCCCTCGCCGACGACGACGGCCGCCCGCTGGTGCCGTCCGCGCACCCCTACCGCTGGTGGGGGATGTTCGAGCCGACCGAGAGCAAGGTGCCGCTGCGCCACCGCGACCAGCCCGTGGTGCTCTCCGGCAGTGCCCTCGACCAGCTCGCCAACACCTGCGCGCTGCAGTGGTTCCTGGGCCGCGAGGTGAAGGCCGACGCCCCCGCCACCACCGCGCAGGGCTTCGGCAACGTCGTGCACGTCCTCGCCGACGAGGTCGCCTCCGGTCGTACCCCGGCCGACCTGGACGTCCTCATGGAGCGACTGGATTCCGTGTGGAACGCGCTCGCCTTCGACGCCCCCTGGAAGTCGCAGCAGGAGAAGGACAACGCGCGCGTGGCGCTCGAACGCTTCCTGAACTGGCACGTGCTGGCCCAGGCCGGCCGCACCCCGGTGGCGAGCGAGCAGGACTTCGACGTCACCCTCGAAGCGGGCGACTACCAGGTCCGCATCCGCGGCCAGATGGACCGCGTGGAGACGGACGCCGCGGGCCGGGCCTACGTGGTCGACTTCAAGACCGGCAAGCAGGCGCCCACCGCCCGCGAGGTGGAACGCCACCCGCAGCTCGCCGTCTACCAGCTCGCCGTCCGCGAGGGCGCCGTCGACACGGCCTTCGACGGCGTACGCCCCGAACCGGGCGGCGCCGAACTGGTCCACCTCAGACAGGGTGCCGCCAAGCGCGACGGGGGCGACAGCCTGCCCAAGGTGCAGACCCAGGAGCCGCCGACCGGGGAATGGGCCGGCGAACTGCTGGCCACCGCTGCCGGAAAGGTCCTCGACGAGCGGTTCACGCCCACCACCGGCCAGCACTGCACGCACTGCGCGTTCCGTGCCTCCTGCAGCGCGCGCCCGGAGGGCCGGCAGGTGGTGGAGTGACGTACGGCACCACCTGCGCTGACCTGCGCGTCTTTGGTTTCTGCCCGGCACTGTGACCCCGACTGTCAGTCCCCGCCGCTAGCCTCTTTCGACATGTCCGCCCGTATCACCGACCCCGAGCAGCTCAAGGAGCTCCTCGGCATCCCGTTCACCCCGGAGCAGACGGCCTGCATCACCGCGCCGCCCGCACCGCAGGTGATCGTGGCCGGTGCCGGGTCGGGCAAGACCACCGTGATGGCGGCCCGCGTGGTCTGGCTGGTCGGCACCGGACAGGTCGCCCCCGAACAGGTCCTCGGCCTGACCTTCACCAACAAGGCCGCCGGTGAACTGGCCGAACGCGTCCGCAAGGCGCTGATCAAGGCCGGTGTCACCGACCCGGACGTCATCGACCCGGACAACCCGCCGGGCGAGCCCGTCATCTCGACGTACCACGCCTTCGCCGGCCGCCTGCTGACCGACCACGGCCTGCGCCTCGGCCTGGAGCCCACCTCACGCCTGCTGGCCGACGCCACCCGCTACCAGCTCGCCGCACGCGTGCTGCGCGAGGCGCCCGGCCCCTACCCCGCGCTGACCCGCTCCTTCGCCGACCTCGTCAGCGATCTGCTCGCCCTCGACTCCGAGCTCTCCGAACACCTCGTCGACCCCGAGCAGCTGCGCGCCTGGGACGCCGGCCTGCTGCGCACCCTGGAGAGCGCGAAGCTCACCAACGCCGACCTGCGCAAGATCCCGGAGACGGCCGCGGCCCGCCGGGAACTGGCCGACCTCGTCCGGCGCTACCGGGCCGCCAAGCGCGAGCGCGATCTGCTCGACTTCGGCGACCAGATCGCGTTGTCGGCCCGGCTCGCCGGCATTCCCGATGTGGGCCGCCTGCTGCGCGAGGAGTTCCGCGTGGTGCTCCTGGACGAGTACCAGGACACCTCGGTGGCCCAGCGCGTGCTGCTCGCGGGTCTGTTCGGCGGCGGCACCGGCCACCCGGTGACCGCCGTCGGCGACCCGTGCCAGGCCATCTACGGCTGGCGCGGCGCCTCCGTCGCCAACCTGGACGACTTCCCCGACCACTTCGCCCGCTCCGACGGCCGGCCCGCCACCCGGCAGGCGCTCAGCGAGAACCGCCGCAGCGGCGGGCGCCTGCTCGACCTCGCCAACGGTCTCGCCGCGCCCCTGCGCGCCATGCACGCGGGCGTGGAGGCCCTCCGCCCGGCCCCCGGCGCCGAGCACGACGGCATGGTCCGCTGCGCGCTGCTGCCCACCCACGCCGAGGAGATCGACTGGATCGCCGACTCCCTCGCCCACCTCGTGCGCACCGGTACGCCGCCCGGCGAGATCGCCGTACTGTGCCGGACCGCGACCGACTTCGCCGAGATCCAGGGCGCCCTGGTCGCCCGTGACATCCCCGTCGAGGTGGTCGGCCTCTCCGGGCTGCTGCACCTGCCCGAGATCGCCGACCTCGTCGCCGTCTGCGAGGTCCTCCAGGACCCCGGTGCCAACGCCGCCCTGGTGCGTCTGCTGACCGGACCGCGCTGGCGCATCGGCCCCCGCGACCTCGCCCTGCTGGGCCGCCGCGCGCGCCTGCTGGTCGCCCACGCGCGCGCGGACGGCACCGACGACCCCGACCGCCGGCTCGCCGCGGCGGTGGAGGGGGTCGACCCGGCCGAGGTGACATCACTCGCCGACGCCCTGGACACGTTCCTGGAGACGCGGACGGACGGGGGCTACGAGGAAGGCGCCGACGACGGGCTGCCGTTCTCCCCGGACGCGCGCGTGCGCTTCGCCCGGCTCGCCGCCGAGCTGCGCGACCTGCGCCGCTCCCTGTCCGACCCGCTCATGGACGTCCTGCACCGGGTCCTCGCCGTCACCGGCCTGGAGGTGGAGCTGTCGGCCTCGCCGAACGCGCTCGCCGCCCGCCGCCGCGAGACCCTGTCCAACTTCCTGGACATCGCCGCGTCGTTCGCCGCGAGCGACGGCGAGGCGACCCTGCTGGCCTTCCTCGGCTTCCTGCGCACCGCCGCCCAGTACGAGAAGGGGCTCGACAACGCCCTGCCCGGCGGGGAGAACACCGTGAAGGTGCTCACCGCGCACAAGTCCAAGGGCCTGGAGTGGGACGTCGTGGCCGTTCCCGGCCTCGTGACCGGCACCTTTCCCAGCGCCCAGGGCCGTGAGAAGTGGACCGCGCAGGCCAGGGTGGTGCCGCACGCCCTGCGCGGCGACACCGACACCCTGCCCGACGTCGACGGCTGGGACTCGCGCGGCATGAAGGCCTTCCACGAGGCCATGAAGGACCACCAGCACACCGAGGAGCTCCGCCTCGGCTACGTCACCTTCACCCGCCCCCGCTCGCTGCTGCTCGGTTCCGGCCACTGGTGGGGACCCAGCCAGAAGAAGCCGCGCGGCCCCTCCGACTTCCTCCGGGAGCTGTACGACCACTGCGCCGCCGGACACGGCGAGATCGAGGCATGGGCGCAGGAGCCGGCCGAGGACGCGGAGAAGCCCGCCCTGCACGAGGCCACCGCCGACCAGGTGTGGCCGCTCCCGCTGGACGCCGCCGCCCTGGCCCGCCGCCGCGCCGCCGCCGAGACCGTCCTCGCCCACCTGGACGCACTCGCCACCCGTCCCGACGGCCCCGGCCCGGCCCTGCACGACCCCGCCGGCGACGACCACCCGGACTGGCCCGCGCCGCCGGACGACGATCCCCTCGGCGACGAGCCGTACGACTACGACGAGCCGTACGAGGAGGATCCCTACGGGGGGCCGTACGGCGAGGTGCCCCACGCGGGACCGTACGACGAGGAGCCCCCTCAGGGCTTCCCCGAGGAGGTGTCCCCGGGGGCTCAGGCGTCCCCGGATGCCCCGGCCGTCCCCGCCACTGCCCCCGCCCCCGACCCGGACGGTCCCGCCGGCTGGGACGCCTGGAGCGCCGAGCGGCCCACCGTCCCCCACCAGGCCCCGTCGGCCCGCCCCCGGGCCGCCGAACCGTCGGCCCCCGCCGCCCTCACTCCCGAGGAGGCGCGGGCCATCGCGTCCTGGGACCGCGACCTGGACGCGCTCACCGGAGAGCTGCTGCGCGCCCGGCAGACCGTCACCGACGTCCCCCTGCCCGCCACGCTCACCGCGTCCCAGCTGCTGCGTCTGGCCGAGGACCCGGACGGGCTCGCACAGGAGCTCGCGCGCCCCATGCCGCGCCCCCCGCAACCGGCCGCGCGCCGGGGTACCCGGTTCCACGCCTGGGTCGAAAGCCGCTTCGAGACGCTGACGCTGCCCCTGCTGGAACCGGACGAGCTGCCCGGCAGCGACGCCGAGATCGCCGACGAACGGGACCTGGAAGCCCTGAAGGAGGCGTTCGAACGCACCGAGTACGCCCGGCGCACGCCGTACCGGGTCGAGACGCCCTTCCAGCTCACCCTCGCCGGCCGCGTCGTCCGGGGCCGCATCGACGCCGTCTACCGGCACGGTGACGGCGACGCGGCGACGTACGAGATCGTCGACTGGAAGACCGGCCGCACCCGCACCGCCGACCCGCTCCAGCTCGCCGTCTACCGGCTGGCCTGGGCCGAGCAGCAGGGCGTCCCGCCCGAGTCGGTCACGGCCGCCTTCCTGTACGTGCGCAGCGGCGAGGTCGTACGGCCCACCGGCCTGCCCGGCCGGGCCGCGCTGGAGCGCCTGCTCACGGGCGGGACGCAGCGGTCACCGGAGGCGGGCTGAGTGTGACGAACCGCCCTCCGGGGATGCCGGTGCGGGCGGATAGGCTCGGGAGCATGAGCCAGACCCCGGACAGCGCCGTCCGTACGTACATCGAGCAGCATCGCGCCGCCTTCCTCGACGACCTCGCCGCATGGCTGCGCATCCCCTCCGTGTCGGCCCAGCCCGACCACGCGCCCGACGTACGGCGCAGCGCCGACTGGCTCGCCGCCAAGCTTCAGGAGACCGGCTTCCCGACGGCCGAGGTCTGGCAGACCCCGGGAGCCCCCGCCGTCTTCGCCGAGTGGCCCTCGGGCGACCCGGAGGCGCCCACGGTCCTGGTCTACGGCCACCACGACGTGCAGCCCGCCGCCCGCGAGGACGGCTGGAACAGCGACCCCTTCGAGCCGGTCGTCCGCGGTAACCGCCTCTACGCGCGCGGGGCGGCCGACGACAAGGGCCAGGTGTTCTTCCACACACTCGGCGTCCGCGCCCATCTCGCCGTCACCGGCCGCACCGCGCCGGCCGTCAACCTCAAGCTGCTGATCGAGGGCGAGGAGGAGTCCGGCTCCCCGCACTTCCGGGCCCTGGTCGAGGAGCGGGCCGGACGGCTCGCCGCCGATGCCGTGATCGTCTCCGACACCGGCATGTGGTCCGAGGACACCCCGACCGTGTGCACCGGCATGCGCGGCCTGGCCGAGTGCGAGATCCGGCTCCACGGCCCCGAGCAGGACATCCACTCCGGCTCCTTCGGCGGCGCCGTGCCCAACCCGGCCACCGCCGCCGCCCGCCTCGTCGCGGCCCTGCACGACGAGCACGCGCGCGTGGCGGTCCCCGGCTTCTACGACGGCGTCGTGGAGCTGACCGACCGCGAACGCGAGCTCTTCGCCGAACTGCCCTTCGACGAGGAACGCTGGCTGCACACCGCCAAGTCCACCGCCCTCCACGGTGAGGCCGGGTACTCGACCCTGGAGCGCATCTGGGCCCGGCCGACCGCCGAGGTCAACGGCATCGGCGGCGGCTACCAGGGCCCGGGCAGCAAGACGGTCATCCCGTCCGCGGCCATGGTGAAGCTCTCCTTCCGGCTCGTCGCCGGCCAGGACCCCGACCACCTCGAGAAGGCCGTGCGCGCCTGGGCCGCCGAGCAGGTGCCCGCCGGGATCCGCCACGAGATCGACTTCGGCCCTGCCACGCGCCCGTGTCTGACGCCGCTCGACCATCCCGCGCTGCGGTCCGTGGTCCGCGCCATGAGCCGCGCCTTCCAGGAGCCGGTCCGCTTCACCCGCGAGGGCGGCTCCGGCCCCGCCGCCGACCTCCAGGAAGTCCTCGGTGCCCCTGTGCTCTTCCTGGGTATCTCCGTGCCGTCCGACGGCTGGCACGCTCCCGACGAGAAGGTCGAGCTCGACCTCCTCCTCAAGGGGGTCGAGACCAGCGCCTACCTGTGGGCTGACCTGGCCCGGAACTGGCGTCCCGCATCCTGACCGGCCGGTGCCGAACGGAAGGGCACCGCGCGCGGGGCACACTGGAAGGACCGCCCGCCCGCCCCGCCCGTGCCCGACCCGGTGCCCTCCCGCCCTGTGTCCCGCCGAACCGCCCGCCGAAAGAACCGCTGTACTGGGGGAGTTGGAAGCACCCGTGACCACCTGGACCGACCACACAGCCGACCGACCCATCTCGCTGACCGCCCCGAGCGGCATCGACCGCGCCGCCCACCACCGGCTGGACGAGGCCTGGCTGGCGGCGGCATGGAGCCACCCCACGACCCGCTGCTTCGTGGTCTCCGGCGGCCAGGTCCTCGTCGACGAGACCCCGGACGGCCGGACCGAACTCGTCATGACGCCGTCCTTCGAGGCCCCCCTCACCGAGGCGCACCGCTACTTCCTCGGCACCGATGAGGAAGGCGTCAGCTACTTCGCCCTCCAGAAGGACTCGCTGCCCGGCCGTATCGACCAGTCGGCGCGTCCGGCCGGGCTGCGGGAGGCCGGCCTGCTGCTGTCGCCGCGTGACGCCGGGCTCATGGTGCACGCCGTCGGCCTGGAGAACTGGCAGCGCACCCATCGCTTCTGCTCCCGCTGCGGCGAGCGCACGGTGATCGCCGCGGCCGGTCACATCCGTCGCTGCCAGGCCTGCGGCGCCGAGCACTACCCGCGCACCGACCCGGCCGTGATCATGGCGGTCACGGACGAGGAGGACCGCATCCTGCTCGGCCGCCAGGTGCACTGGCCCGAAGGCCGCTTCTCCACCCTCGCCGGGTTCGTCGAGCCCGGCGAGTCCATCGAGCAGGCGGTGCGCCGCGAGGTGTCCGAGGAGGTCGGCGTCGCCGTAGGACCGGTCGAGTACGTCGCCAGCCAGCCCTGGCCCTTCCCGTCCAGCCTGATGCTCGGCTTCATGGCCCGTGCCACGTCCACCGAGATCGACGTCGACGGCGACGAGATCCACGAGGCCCGCTGGTTCTCCCGCGAAGAGCTCCACCAGGCCTTCGAATCCGGTGAGGTGCTCCCGCCCTACGGCATCTCCATCGCGGCCCGCCTGATCGAGATGTGGTACGGCAAGCCCCTGCCGACCCGCGGCTTCGTCTGAGACACGACAGGGCGGCCCCTTCCGCGAGGAAGGGGCCGCCCTGCCGGTCCGGTCACCGGGGGACCGGACCGTTTTTCCGGGGAGAACCCCCGTGCACCCGACTACGATGTCGGCCGGGCGGAGCCGTAGCGCAGAGGTCGTCGCGCGCGGTCTCCAAAACCGCGAGGACGCCGGTTCGAATCCGGCCGGTTCCGCCCTCCCGTGTCCTGGCCCGCCGCGTACGAGCAGGCCGGACCGGGCGGCCTCAGACCGCGAGAGCCTGCTTCACCTGGGCGAGGCTCGGGTTCGTCATGACGACCTCCGTACCGCCGTCGCCGGGAACGACCCGAACCGTCGGGACCGTCTGGTTCCCGCCGTTCGCCTTCTCCACGAAAGCCGCGGACTCGGGGTCCTGCTCGATGTTGATCTCGCTGTACGCGATGCCCTCCCGGTCCAGCTGGCTCTTCAGCCGCCGGCAGTAGCCGCACCACGTGGTGCTGTACATCGTCACAGTGCCCTGCATCTGTCTCGCTCTCCTCAGGCCGCTCGGATAAGTCGTCCAGGGAGAGAACGTAGGCGACCGGCCCGTCATTCCCGGTCGGAAGTCACCCGCCCGGCCCCCTTCCAGCTGTGACGCCCACCGCATTCACCCGTGGCACCCACCGCATTCATACGAGTGCGAGCCCCTGCCTGTGGACAACCGGCACAGCCGTCCCGGGCGACCTGGCAGCATGGCGGTGTGACAGCAGCAACGCACTCCACCCTTTTCCCGCAGGCACCGGAGACGGCCGACGCGGTGCTCGAAGGGCTCGACCCCGAGCAGCGCGAGGTGGCCACCGCCCTGCACGGCCCGGTGTGCGTGCTGGCGGGAGCGGGCACGGGCAAGACCCGTGCGATCACCCACCGCATCGCCTACGGCGTCCGCGCCGGCATCCTGCAGCCGTCCAGCGTGCTCGCCGTCACCTTCACCAACCGCGCTGCCGGGGAGATGCGCGGCCGGCTGCGCCAGCTGGGCGCCCAGGGCGTCCAGGCCCGCACCTTCCACTCCGCCGCTCTGCGCCAGCTCCAGTACTTCTGGCCGAAAGCGATCGGCGGCTCCCTCCCCCGGATCGTCGACCGCAAGATCCAGCTCGTCGCCGACGCCGCCGCCGCTCTCGGCACCCGCCTCGACCGCAACGAGCTGCGGGACGTGACCGCCGAGATCGAATGGTCCAAGGTCACCCAGACCGTCCCCGCCGACTACCCGTACGCGGCTGCGAAGGCCGGCCGTGAGGCCCCCCGCGATCCGGCCGAGATCGCCCATCTCTACGCGGCCTACGAGGACCTCAAGCGTGACCGCGCGGTCATCGATTTCGAGGACGTCCTGCTGCTGACGGTCGCCGTCCTGCAGGACCGGCACGACATCGCCGAGCAGGTCCGCGCGCAGTACCAGCACTTCGTCGTGGACGAGTACCAGGACGTCAGCCCCCTCCAGCAGCGGCTGCTGGACCTGTGGCTCGGCGACCGGGACGACCTGTGCGTCGTCGGTGACGCCAGCCAGACCATCTATTCGTTCACGGGTGCAACGCCCGACCATCTGCTCGACTTCCGTGCCCGGCACCCCGGTGCCACGGTCGTGAAGCTGGTCCGGGACTACCGCTCGACCCCCCAGGTGGTCCGCCTCGCCAACGGACTGCTCGCCCAGGCCCGGGGCCGCGCCGCCGACCACCGGCTGGAACTCGTCTCCCAGCGCGCCCCGGGCCCCGAGCCCGTCTACATCGAGTACACCGACGAGCCCGCCGAGGCCGAGGGCGCCGCCCGGCGCATCCGCGAGCTGATCGACGCGGGCGTCCCGGCCGCCGAGATCGCCGTGCTGTTCCGCACGAACTCCCAGTCCGAGACCTACGAGCAGGCACTCGCCGACGCCGGGGTGCCCTACCAGCTGCGCGGAGCCGAGCGCTTCTTCGACCGGCCGGAGATCCGCAAGGCCGGCATCGCCCTGCGCGGCGCGGCCCGCTTCGGCGGCAACGACTCCCTCCTGGACGACGTGGTGGACCTGCCCTCACAGGTGCGCGCCGTCCTGTCCGGCGAGGGCTGGACCAGCCAGCCCCCGGCCGGCTCCGGCGCCGTCCGAGAGCGTTGGGAGTCCCTGGCCGCCCTCGTCGGCCTCGCCCACGACCTCGCCGCCGTCCGGCCGGGAGTCACCCTCGCCGACTTCGTGGCGGAACTGGACGAGCGGGCGAACGCCCAGCACGCCCCGACCGTGCAGGGCGTCACCCTCGCCTCCCTGCACGCCGCCAAGGGCCTGGAGTGGGACGTCGTCTTCCTGGTGGGCGTGGCCGAGGGCATGCTGCCCATCACCTACGCCCGGACGGACGAGCAGATCGAGGAGGAGCGCCGCCTGCTCTACGTCGGCGTGACCCGCGCCCGGCAGCGCCTCCATGTCTCCTGGGCCCTGTCCCGTTCACCCGGCGGGCGCCCGCACCGCCGGCCGAGCCGCTTCCTGGACGGCCTGCGTCCCGGCACCACCCCCACCGTCGGCCACACCGGCTCCGCCGCGGGCGGAGGCGTCGAGCGCGGGTTCACCGCGAGCCCCGCCGCCGTTCCCCGGCGCGCCCAGCGCACCCCGGCCCGTTGCCGGGTCTGCGGTCGCACGCTGAACGACGCGGGCGAGATGAAGCTGATGCGCTGCGCGGACTGCCCCTCGGACATGGACGAGGGACTCTACGAGCGGCTCCGGGAGTGGCGGGCGGCCCAGGCCGAGCGCAGCGGCCAGCCGGACTTCTGCGTCTTCACCGACCGGACCCTGATGGCCATCGCCGAGACCTGCCCGGAGAGTTCCGCCGAGCTCGCCCGCATCCCCGGCGTCCTCAGCCGCAAGCTGCGCAGCTACGGAGCCGACGTTCTGGCCATCTGTGCAGGTCAGGAGCGTGTGGAGGGTGACGGGGGCGACTGATCCGAACTCGTCGCGAAAATAGTTTGCGCATGCCCCGGCAATCCCCATAGGTTCTAGGCACGGAAGCAGCGGCCTTCTCCGAGGCCCCGGTTCCGTGTTGTACTTGCGTATCCGAACGGACTGGTTCATCCCAGTCCTCAAGACGCCGAGAGGAGGCGAGTCCAGTGATCAGCATCAACATCAGCACCACCAGCGCGGCCAAACTGACCGATCGCTCGACCGTCTCCCTGTGCATGCTCGGCGCCTCGAACAAGGGCACCGGTCTGTCCGGCGCCCGTGCCGTGCGTCCGGCGTCCTCCATTGCCCCCGCGGGTCTTCCCGTCCGTGAGCGCAATGAGCGACCGACCAAGGCACTGGAAGCGGTAGTGGCACAGGCGCATGCCTATGCCTTTGCGGCGGCCGGTGCCGGATTCCGGAAGCAGACGACGCAGCACCACCTGATGTGGGCCTTCCGTGGGCCAGAACCCTGGAGTGATCCAGCCTGATCGCCGATCAGGCCGGCGCCTTCAGGGCCGCGGAACCCCACCCGGGATCCGCGGCCCTTCTGTTTGCCCCGAACGGGGCGGACGGAGCGAAGGGGCCTCGGGACAGGAAGAGAACCCGGTACCAGCCGCCACCCGGTCAACCGGCCGGAACGACCAGACGAGGAAAACCAACCGTGCAACTCGAAGCGCACGCCCCGTCCGTACCGCCTTCACAAACGATCCCCCCGCCCGGTCTCACGGAGGACTCCACCTTGATCCCCCTCACTGCGCTCACCGCGCTCGACGACGCCATCGAGAACCTCGGCGTACCCGTCCCCTGCCGTTCCTACGACCCGGAGGTCTTCTTCGCCGAGTCGCCCGCGGACGTGGAGTACGCCAAGTCCCTCTGCCGTACCTGCCCGCTGGTCGAGGCCTGCCTCGCCGGCGCCAAGGAGCGGCGTGAGCCCTGGGGCGTCTGGGGTGGCGAGCTGTTCGTCCAGGGTGTCGTCGTCGCCCGGAAGCGGCCCCGCGGCCGCCCGCGCAAGAACCCGGTCACAGCATGAAAACCGCAGGAACGATCGACCGCCCCGTCACGCACGACCCCAAGAAGCAGGCCCCGATGAAGCCGTCCACCAGCGAGCCCGTCGGCTCCGTGACCCCAGACTTCACCACCACCGGCGCGACCGAAGCGCGCCAGGACAGGAACCGAGAGATGCAACTCATGCAAGAAGCCCTGGCTCGTGCGCATATGCACGAGCGGCTCCATGACGCCGTGCGCGAACGCCGGGCCATGCGCCTGGTGGTGGCCCAGCGGATGCAGCGCCGGGCGGAGCGTGCCTCGCTGCGTGCCCGCCGCGCGCTCGCCATGGCCGTCATGCAGTAACGAACACACCTGAGCAGCGGTGGCCTCCCCGACCAGGGGGGGCGAAGCTTCCCCGCGGGGGCCGGTCCGGCCGAACGGACCGGCCCCCGCGGTGCGTTGCGCACGGGGATCCGCCACGTGCGGGGTTATCGTCGCCGGGTGACGAGTCTTCCCGGAGGAAGTGATCAGGGCGGCTCCACCGCGGAGCGCCGACGCCTGGTGTGCGCCCGCTGCGGCGTCCCCGCCGGCGGACCGCAGCCGGCCACCTGGACGTGCTCCGTGGAGAACGGCGTCCGGGAGTACTTCTGCGACGCCTGCTCCCGGGAGAATCTCCGGGCGATCGAGGGGCGGCTGGACTCGGCCTGGTGGTGACGGGCCGGGCGGTGAGCGGGCGTGCGGAGTGCCGTCCGGCTCCGGCCCCGGCCGATGAGGGCCGGGTCAGGCCCCCGCCGCCGACTCCTCCTCGCCCGCGTCACCCTCGGCCACGTCACCTTCGACAACGTCACCCACGTCGGCCACGAACCCAGGCAGCCACGCCTCCAGCTCCTCCCGCATCCGTACCGTCGCACCCAGCTGGCACAGGACGCCGATGGTGCTCAGGGTCACCCGGTGTATCAGCAGATAGGCCGGTGGCAGGTTGAGCCGCTTGCCGAGCTGGTAGGCGGGGGAGCGGGGGTCGGCGATGCGGGCGGCCTGGCCGCGCATCCAGGAGCGGGTGAAGGTGAACGCCTCCGCCCGGGCCGGCTCGATGATCGGCAGCAGGTAGTCGAGGACCGCGTCGGGGTCCAGCTCGATGGTCTCCTTCACGAACCCCTCCGCGCAGAGCAGCTCGTAGACCGCTTCCGCGTCGCCGTCCAGGGTCATCCGCAGGGAGTCGCCGATCACGGCCGGCAGGCCGCCGGGGAGCCGGTCGACCGTGCCGAAGTCCAGGACGCCGAGGCGCCAGTCGTCCTCCCCGTCCGGGCCGCCGGGCAGCAGACGGAAGTTGCCCGGGTGCGGGTCGGCGTGCAGCAGGCCGGTGCGGGCCGGCCCCGAGAAGAGGAAGCGGGTCAGGAGCTGGCCGGCGCGGTCGCGCTGTTCCGGGGTGCCGTCCGTGATGATCTCGGACAGCGGGATGCCGTCGATCCACTCGGTCACCAGGACCTGCTCGCACTGGTGCACCACCGCCGGTACGACCACGTCCGGGTCGTCCGCGAACTCCTGCGCGTGCGTGTCCTGGGCCTGGGCCTCCAGCCCGTAGTCCAGCTCCTCGGAGACGCGGTCCCTCAGCTCCATGATCAGCGGCTTGATGTCCATGCCCGGGATGAGCGGTCCCAAGAGCCGGGCGAAACGGCTGAGTTGGCCGAGGTCGGAGAGCAGGGCCTCGCCGGCGCCCGGGTACTGCACCTTGACCGCCACCTCACGGCCGTCGTGCCACACCGCCCGGTGCACCTGGCCGATCGAGGCCGCGGCGGCCGGCTTGTCCTCGAATTCCTCGAACAGATCGCGCCAGTCCGGTCCCAGCCGCTCCTGGAGCACCGCGTGCACGGTGCGGGTCGGCATCGGCGGGGCCGCCTCCTGGAGTTTGGTCAGCGCCGCGCGGTAGGGGCCGGCGACCTCCTCCGGCAGCGCCGACTCGAAGACGGACAGGGCCTGTCCGAACTTCATCGCGCCGCCCTTCAGCTCGCCGAGCACCTTGAAGAGCTGCTCCGCCGTACGCTGTTGCAGCTCGCGGCCGACGATCTCCGCGGACTCGCCCACGATCCGCTTGCCCAGCCCCCAGGTCGCCCGGCCGGCGATGCCGAGCGGGAGCGCGGCGAGTTTCGCGGTACGGGTGACCGCCTTCCGGGGAAGATCAGACATGCGCCCTCCAGGTCCCAGCCGGCCGTGCCGCGCCTGCTTCGCGTCGTCGCTCAGTCGACGGCCGTTGCACCGCCATTGTCGCGCGTGGCTCCCCGTCCGTTGAGGAGTCCTCCCGCTTGTCTCTTCTCGCCGCCCCGCAGCCGCAGGCCGGATGCGGCCGGACCGGGCGGGTGTGCCAGTTCAGGCGGGGCAGGGACACCTCCCAGCGGGCTCCCGCGACGGACGGCGACTCCCCGTCGAGGAAGGCCAGGGCGTGCGCCGCGGCGAGACCGGCGACGGCCGTGGCCAGCGCCAGATCGCAGGCCCCGACCCGGGGGCCCCGGCCGGACCGCCACTGGGTGACCAGCCGGGGCCAGACCGGATCCCGGTCCGTCCGGTCCCGGTCCAGGCATCCGGCGCAGCCCGTCTCGCCGGGCAGCACGAGCGGACCGACGACTCCCGTGCCCTCCACGACCCCCGCGTACAGGTGAGGCGTGCCGGAGGCCATAAGCGGTTCGGCGGTGAGCGGATCCGGGGCGTGCACGGCGACGTCGTCCCGGGGGGTGAAGATCACCAGGGAGAGGCCGGGGTGCTCGGCGCCCGACCCCGGGGAATGCGCGTGGCGGGGCGCACGGCCGGGCGCCGCGCGGCGGACGGCGGCCCGCGCCGCGGCGTCCCGGCGGTCGCCGAGCGAGTCGGCGGCCAGCCCGCCCGGCGCCACGTCCCACGGCTCCACGCGGCCCCCGTCCTGCACGTCGACCTCGCCGACGCCGGCGCCCGACAGCACCGACGCCAGCAGGGCGCCGACCCGGCCCGCTCCCCGCACCCGCACCCGCAGCGCGCGCCGGGCCGCGAGCCGGGCCGGCGCTCCGCCCGGCTCGGGTGTGATCAGGCTCAGCGAAGCGAGGTCGGGGCGCAGCCGCTCGAGGACGTCCGTCTTCTCCCGCAGCGCGTCCGCGGCCGGTCCGCCGCCGCGGGCGTCGTCGACGAGGCCGGCGGCGGCCAGCCGCTCCACCAGGGCGTCGACACGACCGTCCGGGACTCTCGCGCGGCGGCCCTCCTCGCGCAGCAGCGGCAGCCCGCGCGTGCCGTCGAGCAGGTCCAGGAAGCTGCCCGCCGCCGCGTCGACCGGGCCCAGCGTCAACGCGTGCGCCGGGGTCATCCCGAACTGCACCGTACGGAGATCGCGCCAGCCGCGCCGCAGTGCCGGCTTCACCACCGGATGCATGATCCACCCCCCTGTCCGTCGAGACGTCCGGCAAACCGAGTCGAGACGTACGACACGCCCGGTACAGCCCATGGCCTGCCGACGGGACCGGTGGCCGGATGCCGGACACCGGATGCTCGACGCCTGCCAGCATGCCCGGCCCGGGCACCGGGCGTCGAAGGTTGTCCACAGGCCGAGGGATTCGTCGTACAAATCGGGAGCATGCCACACGGGAACAGGGGCTCAACTTGCGCATATCGGACAACTGGATCGGTCGTACGAATCAAACACATGGTGGGGGATCGGCGGCGAACCGTCCCGGAGCCGGGACTTTGTCCCCGCCCACCGGGTAACGTCGGGGCGTGCCCGCCGACCCACTGCACAGCGCCGGAACACCACAGCGCAGCACGACGAGCCAGCCGCCCGGCGGCTCGGGGGTGAGCGCGATCGAGGTCCGCAGGAGTGCCCGGCGCCGCCGCACGGTCTCCGCGTACCGCGAGGGCGATCGCACCGTCGTGCTGATCCCCGCCCGGATGTCGAAGGCGGAGGAGCAGCGCTGGGTGACCGTCATGCTCGACAAACTCGCCGCCCAGGAGAGCAGGCGAGTGCTGGGCGACGCCGAGCTGGCCGGGCGTGCCGAGCGGCTGTCCGCCCAGTACTTCGACGGGCGGGCCCGGCCCGCCTCCGTGCGCTGGGTCGCCAACCAGAACACCCGCTGGGGTTCGTGCACCCCGGCCGAGGGCAGCATCCGGCTCTCGCACCGCCTGCAGGGGATGCCGGAGTACGTCATCGACTACGTGCTCTGCCACGAGCTGGCGCACCTGCTGGTCCCCGGCCACGGCCCCGACTTCTGGCGGCTGCTGGAGGCGTATCCGCGCACCGAGCGGGCCCGCGGCTACCTGGAGGGCGTGGTCGCCGCCGAACGGCTGCCGCACCTACCGGGCGCGCGCGATGAGCGCGACGAGCTGGGCGAGCGCGGCGAACGTGACGAGCTGGGCGAGCGCGACGACTGAGCGCCCGTCCGTGTGTCCGTCCCGGCACTGACGTCCTCCTGTGTGAGGGGCCGGACGCGGTTGTGTACCGGCTCTGTACCGACCACCGCCCCCGGGCCTCGTCGTGGGTCTTTGCCGTTAGCCTGGCGCGACGCACTCACATTCGGGATGGGGGACGGTCGTAACGCATGGCCAGGGAATTCCAACGCGGCCACAAGGCCAGGATCAGTGACCTCACGCCGGGCACCGATCTGTACGTAGGCGTCCAGATTTCCGCTCCGGGGCTGACCTTCGACATCAGCTGCTTCGGCCTGGACGCCGACGAGCGCCTGTCGGACGACCGGTACTTCATCTTCTTCAACCAGCCGAAGTCCCCGGAGGAGTCCGTCCAGCTGCTGGGAGCCCAGGCGGGCGACACGGAGTCCTTCCGGATCACACTCGACCGGGTCCCGTCGCAGATCCGCAAGCTGTCCTTCACGGCGACCATCGACGGCGCCGGGCAGATGTCGCACATCGCCCCCGGCTACCTGCGCATCGTGGCGGGCGGAGAGGAAGTCGCGCGGTACTCCTTCGACGGTTCGGAGTTCTCCACCGAGCGGGCCGTGATGCTCGGTGACTTCTACTTCAAGGACGGATGGCGGTTCGCCGCGGTCGGGCAGGGCTTCGACGGCGGTCTGGAGGCGCTGCTGAAGAACTTCGGCGGCGAGGTGCTGGAGGAGGAGACGCCCGTCGCCCCGCAGCAGCCGCAGCCGCAGCCCGGCGCCGCCCCCGGCTTCGCCCCGCCGGCCCAGGCCGCCCCGCAGCCCGCGTTCGGTGCCCCGGCCGCCCCCGCGCCGGCCCCCCAGCCCGCCCCCGCGCCCCAGGGCTTCGCCCCGCCGCCCGGCCACACCCCGCCCCCGGCTCCGGCCCCCGCGCCGAACGTGCACGGCGCACCGACGGTCATCGCGCCCCTGACCCCGCCCGCCGGCGGCACCGTCCCGCCGCCGGCCGCGCCCCCCGCACCCGCCGCCCCCTACGGCCGGCCGCCCCAGCAGCCGTCGTACGGCGGGCAGCCCGGCGCGTCGATGCCCCCCGGGTACGGCCAGCAGCCGCCCCCCTACGGCGGCGGAACGACCCCTCCCATGCCTCCGGGCTACGGGCAGGCCCCCGGCGGGCAGCCCGCCCCCTACGGCGTGCCGCAGGGCGCACCCGGCGGTGCCGGGGTGACGGCCGCGCTCCAGGCGTTCAAGGAGACGCCGACCGGACTGCGCTGGACGCAGCAGAACAAGAAACTGATCCGGGTCGACCTCGGGGTCGGCGGCCAGCCCGTGCTGGCCCGGCAGGGCAGCATGGTGCTCTACCAGGGCAAGGTCGACTTCGGCTACAAGGGCGCCGGCTTCATGGGCCGGGTCGTGGGCAACGCCACCGGCCAGGAGATGCAGCTGATGCGCTGCACCGGCCAGGGCCAGGTGTTCCTCGCCGACAACTCCACCCACCTGCACCCCGTCGAGCTCCAGGGCGACGCGCTCTGCGTCTCCGCGGAGAACGTCCTCGCCTTCGACGAGAGCCTCCAGTACGAGGTCCGCCGCGTCGAGGGACACGGCATCCCCGGCGGCGCGCTGTTCACCATGCAGTTCCAGGGCACCGGCACGATCGTCGTCAAGACGCACGGCACGCCCGTGGTGCTGCCGGTCACGCCGACCACCTTCGCCGACTGCAACGCCGTCGTCGCCTGGTCGGCCGCCTCCCAGGTGATCGTGTCCAGCCAGGTCCGCATGCGCCGCAACGCCTACCCCGGCGACACCGGCGAGAGCGTCAACCTCCAGTTCCGGGGCGCGCCCGGCAACTTCATCGTCGTCCAGCCGTACGAGGTCTGAGGGAGCCCGTCATGAACCAGCCGCTCGCGGGCTACGCCCCCGCACCCGTCACCGCCCGCATGGAGAACCACGGCAACCACATGCTGAAGGTCGCCATGCAGACCGGAAGCGACCTCCTCGCGCGCGTGGGGTCGATGGTCGCCTACGAAGGCTTCATCCAGTACGAACCCAACCCGCCGGCCGTCCGGCAGATCGCCCGTGACTGGATCACCGGCGAGGGCGCCCCGCTGATGAAGTGCTCCGGCGACGGCCTGCTCTACCTCGCGGACTACGGCGCCGACGTCGTCGTGATCAATCTCAACGGCGACGGCATCTCCGTCAACGCCACCAACCTGCTCGCCTTCGACGCCCACCTCAGCTGGGGCGTGGAGCGGGTCAAGGGCCTCGCGAAGTTCGCCGGGCAGGGTCTGTGGAACACGAAGATCTCCGGCCAGGGCTGGGTCGCGCTGACCTCCCGGGGCAAGCCGATCGTCGTGGACTGCGGCGGCGGCGAGGACGAGACCTACGTCGACCCGGACGCGCTCGTCGCCTGGTCGCCGAACCTGAAGGTGAAGGGCAAGCGCAGCTTCAAGGCCCAGTCGCTGATCGGCCGGGGCAGCGGCGAGGCCTACCAGATGGCCTTCTCCGGACAGGGCATCGTCGTCGTCCAGCCCAGCGAGGACAGCACCGACCGCCTGCGGTTCCGGGGCTGAGGGGGAGCCAGAACACCATGCAGAGCCCGCTTTTCGCGCACAACGACTCCCAGACCCAGGAGCGCTGGAGCCTGCAGAACAAGCAGATGCTCCGGATCGCCCTGGAGGGCCACGACGACATCCTCGCCCGCAAGGGCACGATGGTCGCCTACCAGGGCCTCGTCGAGTTCGACGCCGAGTACCGCAGCAACAACCAGTCACGCGCGCGTGCGTACACCGGCGAGGGCCTGGACCTGATGCGCTGCCACGGCCAGGGCACGGTCTACCTCGCCAACCTCGCCCAGCACGTGCACGTCATGGACGTCGAGCAGGACGGGCTGACCGTCGACAGCTCCTACGTCCTCGCCATGGACTCCTCGCTGCACCACGAGGTCATCGCCGTCGACAGCCTCTACGGCATCGCCGGCTCGGGGAAGTACCAGCTCAACATCACCGGACGCGGCAAGGTCGCCCTGATGACCTCGGGCGCTCCGCTGCTGATGCAGGTCACGCCCGACAGGTACGTCAACTGCGACGCCGACGCCATCGTCGCCTGGTCCACCGGGCTGCGCGTGCAGATGCAGGCCCAGACGCACTCCTCCGGCGTGTGGCGCCGGCGGGGCAGCACCGGTGAGGGCTGGGAGCTGAGCTTCATGGGCTCCGGGTTCGCGCTCGTGCAGCCCAGCGAGCTGCTGCCGCCGCAGAACGCGGTGATCGGACAGGGCCTCGCCGCCCAGTTCGGCATGGGCCAGCAGGGGGCACGCGGCCAGAACCAGGGCAACGTCTGGAGCTGAGTCACGACCCAGGACCACGACGAGGGACCGCGACGAGGGACCGCGACGAGGGAGAAGAGCGACACGTGAGGGGTGACCGGCCACGCGGCCACCCCTCACCCGGTCAGAGCCTGGCGCGCGTGGCCTCCAGGAGGCGTACGACCGACTCGTCCGCCACGCCCGCCACCTCGTCGTAGCCGTACCAGCGCAGGTCGAGCGACTCGTCGCTGATCTCGTGCACCGCGCCGGGCGGGGCCAGGACGGCGTACTGGACGTCGAAGTGCCAGTGGCAGGGCGCCGGGATCGGATGCCGGTCCAGCCGCACCGGGCCGCCGGGCAGCGGCGTCAGCCCGGCGATGCCGGACTCCTCCGTCGCCTCGCGCAGGGCCGCCGCCCCAAGCGTCGGGTCGCCCGGCTCGCAGTGGCCGCCCATCTGGAGCCACATCCGCAGCTTCCTGTGCAGCGTGAGCAGCACCCGGCCGTGCTCGGGATCGATCACCAGGGCGCTGGCCGTGAGATGACCCGCCTGGCACGCCTTCCACATCCCGTCCGGGTGAGCCGCCAGATGGTCCAGGTACGACCGGCGCAGCTCCTCCTGGCCCTCGTACCCCTTCAGGACGAGGACCGCGTCGTCGTACAGGCTCACTCGGTGTCGTCGCCCCCGGCCTCGTCGTCCTTCTTGCGCAGGTCGGGCTTGCCCTCCGGGCCGCCCGCGGCCTCGCCGAGCATCTTGTCCAGCTCGGAGAAGTCCAGCTGCTCGCGGTGGACGAAGCCGTCCGGGTCGTCCAGGTCGGCCGCGGTCGGCAGCATGTCCGGGTGGTGCCACAGGGCGTCCCGGCCGTCGACCCCGCGCGCGTCCGTGAGCGAGGCCCACAGGCGGGAGGCGTCGCGCAGCCGGCGCGGGCGCAGCTCCAGTCCGATCAGGGTGGCGAACGTCTGCTCCGCCGGGCCGCCGGTCGCGCGGCGGCGGCGCAGTGTCTCGCGCAGGGCGTCGGCGGACGACAGGCGCGGCTTGGCGGCGGCGTGGACCACCGCGTCCACCCAGCCCTCCACGAGCGCCAGAGCGGTCTCCAGACGGGCCAGGGCGGCCTTCTGCTCGGGCGTGTCCTCCGGCTGGAACATGCCCTGCTGGAGCGCGTCCTGCAGCTGCTCGGGGTTCTGCGGGTCGAACTGACCGACCACGTCCTCCAGCTTGGCCGTGTCGACCTTGATGCCGCGCGCGTAGCCGTCGACCGCGCCGAACAGGTGCGAGCGCAGCCACGGCACGTGCGCGAACAGGCGCTGGTGGGCGGCCTCGCGCAGGGCCAGATACAGCCGTACCTCCTCCTGCGGCACGCTCAGGTCCTTGCCGAACGCCTCCACGTTGGCCGGGAGCAGGGCGGCCTTGCCCGCCGGGCCCAGCGGCAGACCGACGTCGGTCGAGCCGACGACCTCGCCCGCGAGCACACCCACGGCCTGCCCGATCTGCGTGCCGAACATGGCGCCGCCCATCGAGCGCATCATGCCGATCAGCGGGCCCGCCATGGCCTGCATCTCCTCGGGCAGGACGTCACCCATGGCCGCGCCGACCCGCTCGGCGACCGGGTCCACCAGCTCCTGCCAGGCGGGCAGGGTCGCCTCGACCCACTCCGCGCGCGACCAGGCGACCGCCGCGGCGGAGCCCGACGGCAGGGACGTCGCGTCGTCCAGCCACAGGTCGGCCAGGCGGACGGCCTCCTCCACGGCCCTGCGCTCGGCCGGCCCGACGCTGGCGTCCTTCGTGCCGTCCGGGGTGCCCTGGGCGACCGTCTGGCGGGCGATCTGCTTGGCCATGTCCCAGTTCACCGGGCCGCCCTCGTACGAGAGCATCTGGCCGAGCTGCTGGAAGGCGGCGCCCAGATCGGTGGGGTTCAGGGAGCCGAACATGGCTGCGAGCGGATTGTCGGCGCCGGGGCCGCCAAAGCCACCGGCTCCGGGCAGGCCGCCGAAACCGAGCGGATTCGCCGGTCCCTGCCCACCACCGCTCTGCTGGTCCTTCTTCTTGCCCTCGTCGCCGTCTTCCGGCTCCTCCGGCGGAAGGCCGAAACCGAATGGGGTGTCACTCACGGGATTCCTCGGCTGGTAAGGCCACCGGTCTCACTCCGGCGGCGCGGCTGCCCGACAACACCACCCAGCGTAGACACCCGGGCCCGATCGGGCCTCGGTGCTTCGCCTGCGGAAGGCCTGCGGCAGGATGGATGCACCTGGTACGTACGCGTCACTCGCGCGCGTACTGAAGACAACCGCTGGAGACGCCCGGTGAGTTCCCCAGATCCACAGGTTCGCGCAGCGCGAAACCCCTCAACCCCTCCGTCGCCCGACCACCGCCCCTCGACGACGGCGTTCCGCGCCGGTGAGACGACCGCCGCGCGCGGGCCCGTGGTGGCGGTGACCGGCGCCGCCGGCGGGGTCGGTGCCCTGCTCACCGAGCGGCTCGCCGCGTCCGAGGAGGTCAAGCAGGTCGTCGCCATCGACGAGCGGCGGGGCGAGTGCGCCGACGCGCAGTGGCACATCCTCGACGTGCGCGACCCGGCGATCGCGGACAAGCTGCGGGGCGCCGACGTGGTCGTCCACCTCGCGCTCGACCTCGATCTGGAGACCGACCCGGCGGCGCGCACCGCGTACAACGTCCGGGGGACCCAGACCGTCCTGACCGCCGCCGCGGCGGCGGGAGTGCACCGGGTGGTTCTGTGCACCTCGGCGATGGTCTACGGCGCCCTGCCGGACAACGAGCTGCCCCTGTCGGAGGACGCCGAGCTGCGCGCCACCGCCGAGGCCACGGGCGTGGGGGACCTGCTGGAGATCGAGCGGCTGGCCCGGCGGGCCCCGCGCGCGCATCCCGGGCTGAACGTCACCGTGGTGCGGCCGGCGATCCTGGTCGGAGGCACGGACACCGCGCTGACCAGGTACTTCGAGTCGCCGCGGCTGCTCGTCGTCGCCGGGTCGCGGCCCGCGTGGCAGTTCTGCCATGTCGAGGACCTGTGCGGTGCTCTGGAGTACGCCGTCCTGGAGAAGGTCGACGGGGAGCTGGCCGTCGGCTGCGACGGCTGGCTGGAGCAGGAGGAGGTCGAGGAGCTGAGCGGGATCCGGCGGATGGAGCTGCCGTCGGCGGTCGCGCTCGGTGCGGCGGCCCGGCTGCACCGGATCGGGCTCACTCCGTCCCCGGCGGGAGACCTGGCGTACACGATGTACCCCTGGGTGGTCAGCGGGAGCCGGCTGCACGACGCCGGGTGGCGGCCGAACTGGACCAACGAGGACGTGCTCGCGGAACTGCTGGAGGAGGTGTCCGGGCGGCACACGGTGGCCGGGCGGCGGCTGGGGCGCAAGGACGCGACGGCGGCCGGGGCGGCGGGCGCGACGGTGGCCCTGCTGGGCGCGGCGGCTGTCGTACGCCGGGCCCGGAAGGCCCGTCGCCGGGTCTGAGCTTCGGCCGACCGGAAGGGCGCACGGTGACGGGACCGGCGCCCCCCTGCCCGTCACTCCTGCCGGCCGGGCGGACAGGCGCGGCAGAAGCCTCCCGGCTGTAGAGCCTCCCAGCTGTAGAAGCCTCCAAAGGGCACCGCGCGCGTGAGTGGTGAAACTCGTATTCCGCGCTGTCCGGGACGTGCGGCACGATGGGCCTATGGCGCAGACGAGTGAGCACCCCGGTGAGCAGGCGGCACAGGACCCCATCAAGCTGATCGGCATCCGGCGGACCCCGCTCTCCGTGGACGAGGTGTTCCAGGCCGTCGGGGACGACGCCGCCGGAGGCATCGCGCTGTTCGTGGGGACCGTGCGGAACCACGACGGGGGCGCCGACGTGGACGCGCTCGGGTATTCGTGCCACCCCAGTGCCGAGGCCGAGATGCGGCGGATCGCCGAGAAGGTCGTGGCGGACCATCCCGTGCGCGCGCTGGCCGCCGTGCACCGGGTGGGCGACCTCCGGGTCGGGGACCTCGCCGTGGTCGTCGCCGTGGCCTGCCCGCACCGCGCGGAGGCCTTCGACGCCTGCCGCAAGCTGATCGACGACCTCAAGCACGAGGTGCCCATCTGGAAGCACCAGAAGTTCTCGGACGGCACCGAGGAGTGGGTCGGCGCCTGCTGATCCTCCGAATGCCGCCGGTGCACACACTCTTCCGGTTGCGTAACCGGCACCCTGGCGTGAGCGTTGTCCCTGCGGATGGTTAATCTGCTGATCAGTCAGTCGCGGACGCTCTTGGCGTGAGGGAGGTCGGCATGGGGGTGCTTGTCTGGCTGCTGATCCCGCTGGTGGCCGCGGTCGGCGGCGGCTTGTGGGGCAGTTGGGCCAACCGGACCCGCAAGGTGCGCGGCGATGGCCCTGAACTGGACGGATACGCCCGGTTCCGGGAGGCCATGGAGAAGCCCCGCTCGGGTGCGCGCGGCGCGTGACCGGGGTGCCCTGACGGTGCGCCGACAGACGCGTCCCGTACTGTCGTGGCATGCCACGCCGCACCGCGACGATGCTCGCCTCGACCCTGATGCTGATCGCGCTCCTGTGCGCGGGAGTGCTCATCCCCGTGCCGTACGCGGAGATGTCTCCCGGCCCGACCGTGAACACGCTCGGGCAGCACGACGGCGAGCCGGTGCTGCAGATCGCCGGGCACAAGACGTATCCGGCAACCGGCCACCTGAACATGACCACCGTCCGGGTCACCAGCGCCGACTACCGGATGAACCTGGTCGAGGCCGTCTACGGCTGGCTGGCGCACGACAGCAAGATCGTTCCGCACGCCACGCTCTACCCGGACGGCAAGACGGAGGAGCAGTCCACCCAGGAGAACGCCGAGGAGTTCAGCCAGTCCCAGGAGAGCGCCAAGGTCGCCGCCCTGAAGGAGCTGGGCGTCCCGGTGAAGTCCTGGGTGATCGTCTCCACGGTCGTCAAGGGCTCCCCGGCCGAGGGCAGGCTGCACGCCGGTGACGTGATCAAGGCCGTCGACGGCACGGCGGTCAAGCAGCCGGCCGACGTCGCCACGCTGGTGACGAAGCACAAGCCCGGTCAGAACGTCGTCTTCACGGTCGTCCCCGCGAAGGACCAGGCAGCCGCCGAGAAGGCCCACAGGACGGCGACCGGGACGCGGGACATCACGATCAGGACCGCGACCTCCGACGACAAGGGCGCCAAGCGGGCCATCGTCGGCATCTCCGCCGGGACCGACCACACCTTCCCGTTCACCATCGACATCAAGCTCGCCGACGTCGGCGGACCCAGTGCCGGCCTGATGTTCGCCCTCGGCATCTACGACAAGCTCACGCCGGGCAACCTCACCGGCGGCACGTTCGTCGCCGGTACCGGCACCATCGACGACAACGGCACGGTCGGTCCGATCGGGGGCATCGAGATGAAGACCGTCGGCGCGCGCAGCAAGGGCGCCCGGTACTTCCTGACCCCCGCCGACAACTGCGCGGCAGCCGCCAAGGACACGCCGAGCGGGCTCACCCTGGTCAGGGTCAAGACCATCGGCGACGCGCTCGACGCGCTCAAGGACATCCGCGGCGGGGACACCGGCGCCCTGCCGAAGTGCACCACCAAGGGCTGAGCCGGCCCGGAAACGGCTGGGGGCGCTCCCCGAAGACCAGGGGCGCCCCCATCGCCGTACCGCGGCGGACGGGATCAGTCCGCGAACGTCGCCGCCAGGGCCTCCGCCAGGCCCGGCACCAGCTCGGGGCCGGTCAGGACCTCCGTGGGGGAGTCCTTCTCGCGCAGCCGCAGCGCCGCGTCGCGGCTGCCGTCGCGCAGCACGGCCACCGTCATGCGGACCTCCTGGCGCTCGGGGTGCTGGGCCACCCACTTGGCCAGCCCGGCCTCGTCCAGACCGGAGGGGACCTGGGCCTCGGCGGACGGCGGCAGCATCAGACGCTCCACCGTGAGCGCGCAGCCGGTGACCGCGTCGGGCCAGGCGATGGTGCCGAGGAACTCGTCCAGCGGGCTGCCGGACGGGACCTCGTCCTGTTCGATCGGGGTGAGACCGGCGGTCTCGGACTCGTCCCCGAGACCCAGCTGAGCCGCGAGCGAAGGTTCCTGAGCCCGCAGCCGTGCGGTGTCTACGAGGGCGAAGAGGCGAGCGGGCTGGTCCCAGCCGAGGCCGGAGACGTACTCGTCGATCTCGAGTACGGCCCGGGTGAGCGGGTTCGCTGCCATGGGAGTGTTGGACATGGTCACAATCCTGCCTTGTTCCCGGCCGGAACCGGGAACCGCGTAAGCGGTGAGTAAGTTGCATAGGTGTGGGCCCACGATCACGGGGGGCCACGGCGGGCCCGCGAACCCGGGGGTCTGACGGATCGACAGCGAACTTCGAGGTGCGCACCTTGGCTTTCCAGATGCCGGACCGCGGCGGAGGCCCGACGGGGCCACGGATCAGAGCGGGCCGCCCGTCCCGGAGGATCCGGGCCCTGCTCGTGACCCTGGGCGTCCTTGCCGTCCTCGGCATGGCGTTCACCATGTTCGCGGGCTTCTGGACGGACTGGCTCTGGTACCGGTCGGTGCACTACTCGTCCGTGTTCACCACCACCCTGTCGACCAAGATCGGACTGTTCTTCGTCTTCGGCCTGCTGATGGCCCTCGCGGTCGGCGTCAACATCTGGCTCGCGCACCGGCTGCGGCCCCCGCTCAGCGCCATGTCCATGGAGCAGCAGAGCCTGGACCGCTACCGCATGGGCATCGCGCCGTACAAGAGGTGGCTGCTGTTCGCCGTCACCTCCCTGGTCGGGCTGATCGCGGGCGCCTCGGCGTCGAGCCAGTGGCGGACCTGGCTGATGTGGGTGAACGGCGTGCCCTTCCACGAGAAGGACCCCCAGTTCCACCTCGACGTGGCCTTCTACGCCTTCGACCTGCCCTGGTACCGCTTCCTGCTGGGCTTCGGCTTCGCCGCCGCCATCCTGTGCCTGATCGCCGCGGCGCTCACCCACTACCTGTACGGCGGGCTGCGCGTCACCAGTCCCGGTGCCCGGGCCACCGCCGCCGCGACCGGGCACCTGTCGGTGCTGCTCGGCGTCTTCGTCGCCCTGAAGGCGGTCGCCTACTGGCTCGACCGGTACGGCCTGGCCGTCAAGTCCAGCGACTTCAAGGCGACCGACGACTGGACCGGCCTGCGCTACGTCGACGCCAACGCCTATCTGCCGGCCAAGACGATCCTGTTCTGCATCGCCGTCATCTGCGCCCTGCTGTTCTTCGCCACACTGTGGCGGCGCACCTGGCAGCTGCCGGTGATCGGCTTCGGCCTGATGGTCCTCTCGGCGATCCTGATCGGCGGCCTGTACCCGGCGATCGTGCAGAAGTTCCAGGTCCAGCCCAACGAGCAGGCCAAGGAAGCCCCGTACGTCCAGAAGAACCTCAAGGCGACCCGTGAGGCGTACGGCATCGGCGACACCGAGGTCACCAAGTACGACGGTGTGTCGACGACTTCGGACAAGACCAGGCTGCGCAGCGACGCGAACGACGCGGCGAGCATCCGGATCATGGATCCGAACATCGTCTCGCCGACGTTCCAGCAGCTGCAGCAGATGAAGAACTTCTACGGTTTCCCGACCAACCTCGACGTCGACCGGTATCCGACCAAGGACGGCAAGGAACAGGACACGGTCCTCGGGCTGCGCGAGCTGAACCTGGACGGCGTCCCGAAGAACAACTGGATCAACGACCACTTCCGCTACACGCACGGCTACGGCGTGGTCGCCGCCAAGGGCACCGAGGCGAAGGACGGTGAGCCGGTCTTCACCGAGTACGACCTGCCGTCCAGGGGCGACCTGGGGACGTACCAGCAGCGGATCTACTACGGCGAGAAGACCAGTACCTACTCGATCGTCGGCGGTCCCCAGAAGGAGATCGACTACTCCGACAACGACGGGGAGAAGACCACCAGCTACGAGGGCGGGAGCGGGGTCAACCTCGACAACCCCGTCAACCGGGCCGCGTACGCGGTGGCGTTCAACGAGCCGCAGATCCTCTACTCCGGCGCGATCGGCAAGGGCTCGCGGATCCTGTACAACCGCACACCGAAGGAGCGCGTGGAGGCGGTCGCCCCCTGGCTGACCATCGACGGCGACGCCTACCCGGCCGTCGTCCACCACCGCATCCAGTGGATCGTCGACGCGTACACGACCACCAACGGCTATCCGTACTCCTCCCGTACGACCCTCGGTGACACGACGGCCGACTCGCTGACGGCGACGAACAACTCGCGCGCGGTGGTCGCCCAGCAGAACCAGGTCAACTACATCCGGAACTCGGTGAAGGCGACGGTCGACGCGTACACCGGCGAGGTCAAGCTCTACGAGTGGGACACCAAGGACCCGGTGCTGAAGACGTGGATGAAGGCGTTCCCCGGCACGGTGCAGCCGAAGAGCGCGATCTCCCCCGAACTGATGGGCCATCTGCGCTACCCGCAGGACCTGTTCAAGGTGCAGCGTGAGCTGCTCACCCGCTACCACGTGACGGACGCCGAGACCTTCCTCACCGGCAGCGAGGTGTGGCAGGTGCCGGACGACCCGACCAACAAGTCGGGCAACGCGGTGCCGCCGTACTACCTGAGCATGAAGATGCCGGACCAGCAGAAGCAGGCGTTCTCGCTGTCGACGACGTTCACGCCCAACGGCCGGGACAACCTCAGCGCGTTCATGTCCGTCGACGCGGAGGCCGGCACCGGTGACTACGGCAGGATCAGAATCCTGAAACTGCCGACCAGCACCACGGTCGACGGACCCAAACAGGTACAGAGCAAGTTCAACTCCGAGCAGGAGATCGCCGCCGCGATCAAGCTGCTCAAGGGCGGCGACTCCGATATCGAGTACGGCAATCTGCTGACCGTGCCACTGGACGGCGGCCTGTTGTACGTGGAGCCCGTCTACGTACGCGGCGGTGGACTGAAGTACCCGCTGTTGCGGAAGGTGTTGGTCACCTACGAGGGCCGGACGGCGTTCGAGAACACGCTCGGCGACGCCCTCGACAAGGTCTTCGACACAAAGGGTCCGACGACCACCGCGCCACCGGACACCGGCACCACCAAACCGCCCGCCACCGGCAACCCGACGGTCCAACAGGCCCTGCAGGACGCCCAGAAGGCCTTCGACGCCGGGCAGCAGGCGCTCAAGGAGGGGCCGGACTGGGGCGCCTACGCCAAGGCGCAGCAGGATCTGAGGGACGCGCTCAAGCGGGCCGAGGACGCACAGTCCAAGGCCGGCGGGACCAACGGCAAGAACAAGAGCTGATCAGGCCCCCTCCGCGCCGTGGTACGGTTGACCTGCAACGGCGCGGGGTGGAGCAGCTCGGTAGCTCGCTGGGCTCATAACCCAGAGGTCGTAGGTTCAAATCCTGCCCCCGCTACTGAAGTCGAAGGCCCGGATCCGACACGGATCCGGGCCTTCGTGGTGTGCGAACTCATGTGCTGGGGGGAGGGACGGCCGCGCCGCCGTGGGGAGTTGGGCGCCGTGTGTTTGACTTGTCTCCCTGTGGGCATGTCGACAAAACGCTGAAGTGACCTCACGGGCTGCGGTATACCGGGTGTACCCAGGTTGCAGGTGGTGCGACGATGGACGTTATGGGGGACAAGGCAACTCTGTTCGAGACAGGGCGATTTGTGCAGCCTGTCGGCACGGAGCCGACCCGCGACGAAATGGTGGACATGGGGGAAGCCGCCGAGGAGACGCGTCTCGCGCTCGCCGCGCAGAGCGGTGACGTCGAGGCGGCCAGTGTCCTCGGATCCATCCTGCTGCGCCGTGGCGACCTCGACGGAGCCGAACCTCAGCTGCGGGCCGCCACCGCGGCCGGTGACCGGGCCGCCGCCAACAACCTGGGAGTGCTGCTGCACCAGCGCGGTTACGCCGAGGAGGCGGCCGGCTGGTGGCGGATCGCCGCCGTGGCCGGTTCCGCCGCCGCCGCGCACGCGCTCGGCCGCTACCACCGTGAACGCGGTGACGAGCCGGCCGCCGAGTACTGGCTGCGCCAGTCCGCCGAGCAGGGCCACGTCCTCGGTGCCTACGCGCTCGCCGACCTGCTGGAGCACCGCGGGGACGTCGGTGCGGAGCACTGGATGCGGGCCGCGGCCGAACGCGGGCACCGCGAGGCCGCCTACCGGCTGGCGCGCGCGCTCGACCGCACGGGCGCACCCGAGGACGAGACCGCCCCTGACAACGCTGTCGCCGAGGCCGAGCAGTGGTACCGGCAGGCCGCCGCGCGCGGTCACCAGCGGGCCGCTCTGCACCTCGGGGCGATCCTGGAGAAGCGCGGGGAGCTGAAGGAGGCCGGGCGCTGGTACCTGACCTCCGCCAAGGACGGCGAGCCGCGGGCCGCCTGCGCGCTCGGCTTCCTGCTGCGCGACGCCGGTGACACCGAGAGCGCGGCCGTGTGGTGGCTGCGCGCCGCCCAGGAGGGCGACGGCAACGCGGCCAACGCGCTGGGCGCCCTGCACGCCGAGCGCGGCGAGACCCAGACCGCCGAGCGCTGGTACCGGGCCGCGCTGGACGCCGGTGACGACAACGGCGCCTACAACCTCGGGCTGCTCTGCGCGGAACAGGGCCGGACGGCGCAGGCCGAGCAGTGGTACCGGCGGGCCGCCTACGCCGGGCACCGGGAGGCCGCGAACGCGCTGGCCATCCTGCTGCTCCAGGGCGGCGACACCACCGGCGCCGAGCCGTGGTTCTCCAAGGCCGCCGAGGCGGGCAGCGTGGACGCCGCGTTCAATCTCGGCATCCTCTACGCCGGCCGTGGGGCGGAGGAGATGGCCCTGCGCTGGTACGAGCGGGCGGCTGCCGCCGGGCACGCCGAGGCCGCGCTGCAGATCGGGATCGCCCGGCTGCGCGAGGGCGACGAGCAGGAGGCCGAACGCCATCTGCGCTGTGCCGCGGGCGGCGGAAGCGCGGAGGGCGCATACCGGCTGGCCGCCCTGCTCGACGCGCGGCGGCCGCCGGAGCCCGCGCATGAGCTGGGGGAGATCGTCCAGGAGAAGACCGAGTGCGAGGAGTGGTACGAGCGGGCCGCCTCGCAGGGGCACCGGCGGGCGCAGGTGCGGGTCGGCATGCTCGCGGCGGCCCGGGGTGACGTGGTGGAGGCGGCGCGGTGGTACCGGACGGCGGCCGAGGCCGGGTCCCGCAACGGTGCCTTCAACCTGGGGCTGCTGCTCGCCCGTGAGGGCAGTGAGCCGGAGGCGGCGGTGTGGTGGACCCGGGCCGCCGACGCCGGCCACGGCCGGGCGGCGTTGCGGCTGGCCCTTGTCTACGCGCGTCGCGGTGAGCTGGCGGAAGGGCAGAGGTGGGCCGACCGGGCCGTTGCGCTGGGGCCGGCGGAGGTCGCCGAGCGGGCGGGGCGCCTGCGGGACGCGCTGCGGGAAGAGCTGTCGGCGTGACGGGCGGGCCGGGGACGCCGTGGCGTTACACCCGACTCGTCGCACGGAATCCCCATCGCCCACCCTGATCGGGCGGCCCTGTAGTGACGCCCGTCACCACGCGCCCAAGTGATTTGCATCTGGGCACCGGGCTCACGTAGTGTCGTGTTTACCGACGCGGGGTGGAGCAGCTCGGTAGCTCGCTGGGCTCATAACCCAGAGGTCGCAGGTTCAAATCCTGTCCCCGCTACTGAACGCCGAGGGCCGGAATCCAGAAATGGGTTCCGACCCTCGGCGTTTTCGGGTGCACAGCCGCGAAGCCGACAGGCCTACGCGAAGAGCCCCGGCGGGTGCCGGGGCTCCGGAAAAGCGGATGTCCTGCGCGTGTCTAGGCGCTCGCGCACTCCGGGCACAGTCCCCGGTACGTCATCTCGACGTCCGACACCGTGAAGCCGAAGCGCTCGGAGTCGGGGAGATCGGCGAGGGGGTTGCCCATCGGGTGCACGTCACGGATCGCGCCGCAGCGGGCGCAGACCAGGTGATGGTGCGGCCGGTGCGCGTTCGGGTCGTACCGCTTGGCGCGCCTGTCCGTCGTGACTTCCAGCACCTCGCCGAGGGAGACCAGCTCGCCCAGCGTGTTGTAGACGGTCGCCCGGGAGATCTCGGGCAGCTTCGTGACGGCCCGGGCGTGCACCTCGTCCGCCGTCAGATGGACGTGCTCGCCGTTCAGGACCTCGGCCACCACGCGTCGCTGCGCGGTCATCCGCCATCCGCGTCCACGCAGCCGTTCCAGAAGGTCGCTCATGGCTACCAGCCTAACAGGAAGAGGGACCAGGTCGGGAATAGGTGTGACTTTAGATCGCTGTTTGACTTAGACAAAGTCCATTGTAGGATCGAGGACGGCTTTGGCCACAGGACAGGACTAGTCAGTGATGACGCAGGAGGCGCACGTGACGCAGGGACCGCTCACCACGGAGGCCGGGGCCCCGGTCGCCGACAACCAGAACAGCGAGACGGCGGGCGTCGGCGGGCCGGTCCTCGTCCAGGACCAGCTCCTGCTGGAGAAGCTGGCCCACTTCAACCGGGAGCGCATCCCGGAGCGGGTGGTGCACGCCCGCGGCGCCGGTGCGTACGGCACCTTCACCGTGACCGCGGACGTCACGCCGTACACCCGGGCCGCGTTCCTCTCCGAGCCCGGCAAGCAGACCGAGGTCTTCCTGCGCTTCTCGACCGTGGCCGGCAACCTCGGCGCGGCCGACGCCGTCCGTGACCCGCGCGGCTTCTCGGTGAAGTTCTACACCGAGGAGGGCAACTACGACCTCGTCGGCAACAACACCCCGGTCTTCTTCATCCGGGACGCGATCAAGTTCCCGGACTTCATCCACACCCAGAAGCGCGACCCGTACACCGGCAGCCAGGAAGCGGACAACGTCTGGGACTTCTGGGGCCTGTCGCCCGAGTCCACACACCAGGTGACCTGGCTGTTCGGCGACCGCGGCATCCCGGCGTCCTACCGCCACATGGACGGCTTCGGCTCGCACACCTTCCAGTGGAACAACGCGGCCGGCGAGGCCTTCTGGGTCAAGTACCACTTCAAGACCGACCAGGGGATCAGGACCCTCACCGCCGGGGAGGCCGAGGTCCTCGCGGGCAAGGACCCCGACTCGCACCAGCGTGACCTGCGCCAGGCGATCGAGCGCGGCGAGTTCCCGAGCTGGACCGTGGGCGTGCAGATCATGCCGGCGGCGGACGCGGCGACGTACCGCTTCAACCCGTTCGACCTGACCAAGGTGTGGCCGCACGCGGACTACCCGGTCATCGAGATCGGCAGGCTGGAGCTGAACCGCAACCCGCGCAACGTCTTCGCCGAGGTCGAGCAGTCGGTCTTCAGCCCCGCGCACTTCGTGCCGGGCATCGGCCCCTCGCCCGACAAGATGCTCCAGGGCCGGCTCTTCGCGTACGGCGACGCGCACCGCTACCGCGTCGGCATCAACGCCGACCACCTGCCGGTGAACCGCCCACGCGCCACCGAGGCGCGCACCAACTCCCGCGACGGCCTCCTCTACGACGGCCGGCACGGCGCTGCGAAGAACTACGAGCCCAACAGCTTCGGCGGCCCGCAGCAGACCGGCCGGCCGCTGTGGCAGCCGTTCGACGGCTTCACCGGCGGCACCGGCAACCACCCGACGCCCGCGCACGCCGAGGACGACGACTTCGTACAGGCGGGCAACCTCTACCGGCTGATGTCGGAGGAGGAGAAGGAGCGGCTGGTCGCCAACCTCGCCGGCTCCCTCGCGCAGGTCTCGCGCGAGGACATCGCCGAGCGCGCGATCGGCAACTTCGCGAGCGCGGACGCCGACTTCGGCAAGCGGCTGGAGGCGGCGGTGCGGGCGCTGCGCGACTGACCCGGCCGCCTTCGCGGCCGGGCGGGCCGGACCCACGGTGCTCTGGGTCCGGCCCGCTTCGTGTGCCCGGGGCGGTCCCAGGGGTCCGGGTCCGGCCCGGCTCCTGTGCTCAGGGCACGGCTGCCCGGTGCTCCGGCGACGACGGGTTCCGCCCGGTTCGTGTGCTCGGGGCGGTCCCCAGGGGCTCCGTGGCGGGCCCGGCTCGTGTGCTCAGGGCACGGGGGCGGGCTCGCGGGCCGGGGCCCAGCGGCGGATGATGTCGCGGACCGAGACGATCCCGGCCACCTCGCCCCGGTCGAGCACGATCAGGTGCCGGAACCCGCCGTGCGCCATGGCGCGCGCCGCCTCCTGAAGGGTCCAGGTCGGGGCGGCGAAGACGACGTCGGTGGTGGTGTGGGCGTGGGTGCGTTCCGTGTCCGGGTTCTGGCCCAGGCCGACGGAGTTGAGGATGTCGCGTTCGGTGAGGATGCCGATGCCGCCGGCGTCGGGGTCGAAGACCACGGCGGCGCCGACGCGGCGGGCCGACATCAGGGCGGCCGCCTGGCGGAGGGTGTGGGCGGGACCGAGGGTGAGGATCACCGTGCTCATGGCGTCTCGGACGAGCATGGTTGGGCCACCTCCTACGAATCCCCGTGCGGGGATTCACAAATGCACAAGTGGGGGTGGGTTCAGAGTGACAGGTAAAAGGCGGGTCAACAAGGGGGCGCGCGACGCCAGTTGAGGGCGTACCGGGAGTACTCCCGTGTCTCAGCCGCGCTGGTTGAGATACCCCAGCAACTCGTCGTGCAGCAGACCGTTCGACGCCGCCGCGTTGCCGCTGTGCGGTCCGGGACGGCCGTCGAGACCGGTGAAGGTGCCGCCTGCCTCGGTGACGACGATCGCGTTGGCGGCCATGTCCCACAGGGACAGCTCCGGCTCGGCGCAGATGTCCACGGAGCCCTCCGCGACCATCATGTACGGCCAGAAGTCGCCGTACGCGCGCGTGCGCCACACCTGCCGGCCGAGGTCGAGGAAACCGTCCAGGCGGCCCTGCTCCTCCCAGCCGGACAGCGAGGAGTACGCGAAGGAGGCGTCCGCGAGCTTGCCGACCTGGGAGACGTGGATGCGGCTGGCGGAGGTGAGGTTGCGGCCGGTGAAGGCGCCGTGGCCCTCCGCGGCCCACCAGCGGCGGCCCAGGGCGGGGGCGGAGACGACGCCGACGACGGGCCGGTAGGTGCCCTCCACCGCCTCCATCAGGGAGATGAGGGTGGCCCAGACGGGGACGCCGCGGACGTAGTTCTTGGTGCCGTCGATGGGGTCGATCACCCAGCGGCGGGGGCCGGTGCCCTCGACGCCGTACTCCTCGCCGAGGATCGCGTCCCGCGGGCGGGCGCGCTGGAGCTGGCCGCGGATGAGGTCTTCCGCCGCCTTGTCCGCTTCGCTCACCGGAGTCATGTCCGGCTTCGTCTCCACCTTCAGGTCGAGCGCCTTGAAGCGGGCCATGGTCGCGGCGTCGGCCGTGTCCGCGAGAACGTGGGCGAGACGGAGGTCGTCGAGGTATTCCGGCATGTGAGGAACCGTATCCGGCGGTCGGGTGCGGGAGCCACCAGGGGCGCGCGCGGGAACGACTGTCGCGAACCCTTGACAGTGCGTACAAGCGCGTCAAATCTGGGCGCAGATGTCGCTGTGGCCCAGGGAGGCGAGATGCCCGCTGCCCGGGAGTCGTTGTTGGACGCCGCCTACACCGCGCTCGCGCGCCGGCCGTGGTCCGCCGTGCGGATGGTCGACGTGGCCGCGTCGGCGGGCGTGTCCCGGCAGACCCTCTACAACGAGTTCGGCAGCAAGGACGGGCTGGCCCGGGCACTGGTGCGCAGGGAGGCCGACGGTTACCTCGCCGGTGTCGAACGGGCCCTGGCGGGCTCCGGCGAGGCGGGCGACCGGCTCACCGCCGCCATCGAGTGGACCGCCACGGTGGCCCGGGAGAACGCGCTGGTCCGGGCCATGCTCACCGGTTGCTGGACCGAGCGGCTGCCGGCCCCGCCGCTCACCGCCGTCTCCTCCACCACCACGGTGCCGGCCCAGCGCCGGGCGGACGGGCCGCTGCCGGCGCCCCATGACTTCGTGCGGATCGTCCGGGACCGCGCGGTGACCGCGCTGGCCGGTCCCGGCGCCGCCCCGGCCGACGCCGCCGAGCTGCTGCGCTCCTGCGAACTGGTCGTACGCCTCGCCCTGTCCTGCGTGGCGGCCCCGCCCGCGGAGGGCGGGACGGCGGAACTGGTGCGGGCGGTGCTCCCGCGGCACCTGGTGTGACGGCCGCCGCCGTATGACGGCCTGCCGCTTCACCCTCCGGCAGCGGGGTCGTACACCGGCCTGACGACTGGGCCGGCGGACTCGGTGCGCGGCGCGGTGCCGGACCGGGCCGGTGCTCTCCTCGTGATCAATACACCTAGTGCGCGGACCCCGACAGCTGAAGCCCGATCACCCCGATGATGACCAGGCTGATGGAGACGATCTTCAGGGTGGACACGAGGTCGCCTAGGAAGATCATGCCGTAGATCGCGGTGCCGGCCGCGCCGATGCCGGTCCACACGGCGTAGGCGGGGCCGACGTCCAGCTTCTTCAGGGAGAGGGTCAGCAGACCGAAGCTGCCCAGGGCGAACGAGGCGAAGGCGACCGTCGGCCACAGGCGCGTGAACCCGTGCGAGAGTTTCAGGCACACGGCGAAACCGGTCTCCAGAATCCCGGCCACTATGACCAGCAGCCACGCCATGCGCTGTCCTCCCGTTGGTCCGGATCTCCGGCTCGGTGCGATTATGCACTTGCCGCACTCACGGCCGGGCAAACAACGCGGGCCTCAGTCGCCTTCCTTGCGCTCCCGCGTGGACAGCAGCCGGCGCAGGGAGTACAGCCGCGCCGGGTCCGCGTGACCCTCCGCCACCCACGCGTCCAGCGCGCAGTCCGGCTCGTCGTGACTGCACGCGCGCGGGCAGCCCTCCGTGCCGGGTTCCAGATCCGGGAAGGCGTGGATCACCCGGGACGGGTCGATGTGCGCGAGCCCGAAGGAACGGACGCCCGGGGTGTCGACGACCCAGCCCCCGTCGCCGCTCAGCGGCAGCGCCAGCGCGGACGTCGTGGTGTGCCGGCCCCGGCCGGTCACCGCGTTGACGTGTCCCGTCGTACGCCGCAGCTCCTCCGGCACGAGCGCGTTGACCAGGGTCGTCTTGCCGACGCCCGAGTGGCCCACGAACGCGGTGATCTTGCCGTCGAGCTGTGCGCGCACCCGGTCCGCCGCATCGCCGTTCTCCAGCTCCTCACGGCTGGTGACGACGTAGGGGATGTCGAGGGCGCCGTACAGCTCCAGCAGCTTGTCCGGCGGGGCCAGGTCCGACTTGGTCATCACCAGCAGCGGCTCCAGGCCGCCGTCGAAGGCCGCGACCAGACAGCGGTCGATGAGGCGGGGGCGCGGTTCGGGGTCGGCGAGCGCGGTGACGATCGCCAGCTGGTCGGCGTTGGCGACGACGACCCGCTCGTAGGGGTCGTCGTCGTCGGCGGTACGGCGCAGCACCGATGTCCGCTCCCCGATGCGCACGATGCGCGCGAGGGTGTCCTTCGCGCCGGACAGGTCACCGACCAGGGCCACCCGGTCGCCGACGATCGCCGCCTTGCGACCCAGCTCACGGGCCTTCATCGCCATGACGACCCGGTCCTCGACCAGGCAGGTCAGCCGGCCCCGGTCGACCGTGAGGACCATGCCCTCGGCCGCGTCCTCGTGTTTGGGCCGGATGTTCGTCCGCGGCCGGTTGCCCTTGCGGTTGGGACGGCTGCGGATGTCGTCCTCGTCGGTGTGCTTGCCGTAGCGGCGCATGACTCAAGTCCCTACTGCCCGAGCATCCCGGTCCACAGCTCGGGGAAGTCCGGCAGGGTCTTCGCCGTCGTCGCCACGTTCTCGATCCGCACTCCCTCGACCGCCAGGCCGATGATCGCACCGGCGGTCGCCATGCGGTGGTCCTCGTAGGTGTGGAAGGTGCCGCCGTGCAGCGGGCGCGGACGGATGTGCAGGCCGTCGGCGGTCTCGGTGACGTCACCGCCCAGCTCGTTGATCTCCTTGGTGAGCGCGGCCAGCCGGTCGGTCTCGTGCAGCCGCAGATGGGCCACGCCCCGCAGGGTGGACGGCGAGTCGGCGAGCGCGGCCACCGCCGCGACGCCCGGGGTCAGCTCGCCCACGTCGCCCAGGTCCACATCGATGCCGTGGATCGCACCCGAACCGGTGAAGTCCAGCCCGGACTCGGTGAGTTCGCAGGAACCGCCCATCTCGGTGAAGATCTCCCGCAGCCGGTCGCCCGGCTGGGTGGTGCGGGCCGGCCAGTCCGGGATCCGCACCTTTCCGCCGGTGACCAGGGCCGCCGCCAGGAACGGCTGCGCGTTGGACAGATCCGGCTCGATCGTCAGGTCCCGGCCGAGCAGCGCGCCCGGCGTCACCCGCCACACGTTCGGCTCGCCGCCCGACTCCGGGGTGTCCACCTGGGCGCCGACCGCGCGCAGCATGTCCACCGTCATCCGGATGTGCGGCAGGGAGGGGAGGCTCGTGCCGGTGTGCCGGACCTCGACGCCCTGGTTGAAGCGCGGTCCGGACAGCAGCAGCGCCGAGACGAACTGGGAGGACGAGGAGGCGTCGATCGAGACCGGGCCGCCGTCCAGGGCCCCGCCGCCGTGCACGGTCAGCGGCAGTGTGCCCCGGCCGTCGTCGTCGATCCGGGCGCCGAGCACGCGCAGCGCGTCGATCACTCCGTCGAGGGGCCGCTCGTACGACCGCGGGTCGCCGTCGAACCGGATCGGACCGTCGGCCAGCGCGGCCACCGGCGGCAGGAACCGCATCACCGTGCCGGCGTTGCCGACGTCGACCGTGGCCGGACCGTGCAGGCCCGTGGGCAGCACCCGCCACGCCTCGCCGGTGCCGTCGGGGCCGACCCCTTCCTCGATCTCCACGCCCATGGCCCTGAGGGCGCCGGCCATCAGCAGGGTGTCCCTGGACCGCAGCGGGCGGCGCAGCCAGCCCGGCTCGGAGGCGAGGGCGGCGAGGACCAGGGCGCGGTTGGTGACCGACTTGGACCCCGGCACGTGGACCGTGGCGTCGACGGGCCCGCTCGCGTGCGGGGCGGGCCAGAGGGCGGTGGAGGAGCTGTTCGGGGCCATGGGGCCACTTTATAAGGAGGGTCCGGGGTCAACCTTCCAGCAGCCAGCGACCTCCGCCGATCAGCGAGCACAGGGACACCGCGTGGAACAGGAACAGCCACAGGCCGGCCGGTACGTGCGTCAGCCGCGACAGCTGGTCCGCGTCCGAGTCCCCGGCCCCGCCCCGCGACCGCTTGGCCTGCAGTTCGAACGGCGGACGGACCCCGCCGAACAGCAGGAACCACACCACCGCGTACGCGAACGCCGCCTGCACCTGCGGTCCCGCCAGCCAGGACACCAGCAGGAACGCCCCGCCCGCGAGGACCACGGTCAGTACGCCGTACGCGTTGCGGATCATCACCAGCATCGCGACCAGCAGCGCGGTGGCCGCCCACAGCAGCAGGGTGATGCGGCCGGACGCCAGCAGCGCGGCCCCGCCGAGCCCCAGCAGCGAGGGCGCCGTGTACCCCGCGGCGGCCGTGAGGATCATTCCCAGGCCGTACGGCTTGCCCCGGCTGAGGGTGAGCCCGCTGGTGTCGGAGTGCAGCCGGATGCCGGTCAGCTGCCGGCCGGTGAGCAGGGCGATCAGTCCGTGGCCGCCCTCGTGCGCGATGGTGACCGCGTTGCGGGCTATCCGCCACAGCGGGTGCGGGACGACCACGGCGAGCGCCGCGCCCAGAGTGGCCAGCACCACCCACAGGTCCGGGTCGGGCTGGGTGCCCGTGAGCCGGTCCCAGAGGCCGGGCAGCGCGATGGCGGCGAGGCTGTCCATGTGGCGGAGTGGCTCCCTCTGCTGGTACGGAGTCTGGCAGTGTGGCACGTATGTGCGGACGGTATGCATCGAGTCGTAGGCCCGAGGATCTCGCAGCAACCTTTGAGGTCGAGAAGTGGGATCCCGAGGAGACCCTGGAGCCGGACTACAACGTGGCGCCGACCAAAGAGGTCTACGCCGTCCTGGACCGCCCCCTGAAAGACGCGGAATCTCCGCGTCCGGTTCGCCAGCTTCGGAAGCTGAGGTGGGGGCTGGTCCCGTCCTGGGCCAAGACGCCCGAGGGCGGCGCCCGCATGATCAACGCGCGCGCGGAGACCGTGCACGAGAAGCCGGCCTACCGCCGCGCCTTCGCCGCCCGCCGCTGCGTCCTGCCGGCCGACGGCTACTACGAGTGGGTCACCGGCGAGCAGGAGCGCGAGCTGGAGGCCGAGGGCAGGAAGAAGCGGCCGCGCAAGCAGCCGTACTTCGTGCTGCCCGCCGACGGCTCGGTGTTCGCGATGGCCGGCCTGTACGAGTTCTGGCGCGACCGGACCCTGCCCGACGACCACCCCGGGGCCTGGTGGGTGACCTGCTCGGTGATCACCACCGAGGCGGAGCGGACCCCGCTGGCGGTCGCCCCCGCCGAGGGCCCGCACGCCCTCGCCGACATCCACCCCCGGATGCCGCTGATGCTCACCCCGGACCGCTGGGACGCCTGGCTCGACCCCTCCCGCACCGACCCCGACGAGCTGCGCGAGCTGCTCGCCCCGCCCCCGGCCGGCCTGATGCGCGCCTACCCCGTCCCCACGGCCGTCAGCAACGTCCGCAACAACGGACCGGAGCTGCTGAAAGAGCTGCCGGCACCGGAAGAGGGCACACTCTTCTGACGTGACTACCGAGATCGTTGGTACGGATGCGGGGGACGCCCGGATCACCTGGCACAGGGCCGGGCGGCCACGGCTGGTGCTCGCCCTCGGCCATGGGGCGGGCGGCGGCGTCGAGGCACGCGACCTGCGGGCACTGGCCGAGGCGCTCCCGGGGCACGGCGTCACCGTCGCCCTCGTCGAGCAGCCCTGGCGGGTCGCCGGCAAGAAGGTCGCGCCCGCCCCGAAGACCCTGGACACCGGCTGGCGCGGGGTGTGGCCCGCGCTCGCGGAACCCGGGCTGCCGGTGGTCTCCGGAGGCCGCAGCGCGGGCGCCCGGGTCGCCTGCCGTACGGCGGCCGGGCTGGGCGCACACGCCGTGCTCGCCCTGAGCTTCCCGCTGCACCCGCCGGGCAGGCCGGAGAAGTCCCGGGCGGAAGAACTGCTGGGCGCCGGTGTGCCCACGCTGGTCGTACAGGGCGGCAGCGATCCCTTCGGGCGGCCCGAGGAGTTTCCGCAGGGCGGTTTCGGAATGGTCCAGGTGCCGTACGCCGATCACGGGTTCGCGGTGCCCAAGCGGGCGGAGACCACCCCGGAGCGGGTGCTGGAGATCATCACCGGCGGGGTGCGGGAGTGGATCGCGTCACTCGTGTGACACCGGGAATGCCCCGCGGCGGCCCGCTGTTGAGGCGGACAGAAGTGCTGAGGGTCTCGGCACCGACGTCAAGGAGAGGAAGTCCGCCGCATGGGTTCGACCATATGCCCGGCTCGCAGCGACAGCCGTGACCTCGAATGGTCGGTGCTGCACGCGGCCAAGATCGCTCCTATTCGAGCGGCGGCAGGCACGGGTCGTGTTCTATCCTCCGAAACGAGTGGGGCCGGTTTCGGTCCTGCCCGGGATCTTGAGGAGGTGGGTCCGGTCACTGGGACCGACGCAGGGGCCGACAACGGCCAGGCGGAGCTGCCCGAGGGCCAGGGCGTCCGAGCGGAAGCGTCCGGTGAGACGACCGTGGAGCGCAGCGCGCGCTTCGAGCGGGACGCGCTCGAGTTCCTCGACCAGATGTACTCGGCCGCACTGCGCATGACGCGCAACCCGGCCGACGCCGAGGACCTGGTGCAGGAGACGTACGCGAAGGCGTACGCGTCCTTCCACCAGTTCCGCGAGGGCACGAACCTCAAGGCGTGGCTGTACCGGATCCTCACCAACACGTTCATCAACTCCTACCGCAAGAAGCAGCGCGAACCCCAGCGCAGTGCTGCCGAGGAGATCGAGGACTGGCAGCTCGCGCGCGCCGAGTCGCACATGTCGACGGGTCTGCGCTCCGCCGAGTCGCAGGCGCTCGACCACCTGCCCGACTCGGACGTGAAGGAAGCGCTGCAGGCGATCCCCGAGGAGTTCCGCATCGCCGTCTATCTCGCGGACGTCGAGGGCTTTGCGTACAAGGAGATCGCGGACATCATGGGGACACCCATCGGTACGGTGATGTCCCGGCTGCACCGGGGCCGCCGTCAGCTGCGCGACATGCTGGAGGACTACGCCCGGGAACGGGGGCTGGTCCCGGCGGGCGCCGGAGAGTCGAACGAAGCGAAAGGCTCGGGCTCATGAGCTGCGGAGAGCCGCACGAGACGGACTGCGGTGAGGTCCTCGACCACTTGTACGAGTTCCTCGACAGCGAGATGCCGGACGTCGACCGCGACAAGTTCCAGCACCACTTCGAGGAGTGCTCGCCGTGCCTGGAGAAGTACGGCCTGGAGCAGGCCGTGAAGAAGCTCGTCAAGCGGTGCTGCGGTCATGACGACGTGCCCGCCGACCTCCGGGCCAAGGTCATGGGGCGGATCGAGCTGATCCGCTCCGGGCAGGCCGTGCCGGAGCACGACGTGACCAAGGCCCCGATCGCCTCGCAGGAGTCCTGACACGCCGGGGCATATCACCCGAACGTGCTAATCCTCAGGTCATAGGCCCCGCACCCCCCGACAGCCGTCCTAGGCTCCGAGCCTGGAGAGGCACGGTCGGGGAGGGGCGTGATGGACGCGGTACCGGCGAGGGCGCGCTGCTATGTGGCCGGTGTCGCCCTGCTGGCCGCACTCTGCCTGGTGCGTCCGCCGACGGCCCCCGCCCCCTGGTCGGCGACGGTCCTGCTCGCCGCCCTCTACGCGGCCTGCGAGCGCATGGTGCACCGCCGCTTCGGCGGTCCCTTCTACCCCGTCCTGCTCGCCGGCGCGTTCCTGCTGACCCCGTCGGCCGCCGCGCTCGTGCCGGTGCCCGCCGCCCTGCTCTCCCCGGTCGAACACCGGCCCGCCCTGCCACGGCGCGTCTGGCGGGCCGCGCGGCCCGCGCTCGCCGTGTGGGCGGCCGCCCGGGTGCACGGGGCACTCGACGGCGGGGACGCCGTCGTCGGCTCCGACTTCCCGTACGCCCTGCTGCCCGCCGGAGCGGCGGTCCTCGCCTTCTGCCTGGTGCTCACCACGCTCGACGGCGGTCTGCGCGCGGCGGCCGGGCCGGTGCCGCTGCGGCGGGCCTGGCGCGGGCTGTTCGCCCGCTCCCTCGCCGCCGTCGCGGTGCACGGACTGGCCGGGCTGATGATGGCCGTGCTGTGGCGCAGCCCCTACGGGCCCGTGTCCGCGCTGCTCGTGCTGCTGCCGATGTGCGTCTCCTGGTGGGTGTTCGCCCAGTACCACCGCGAACGCGCGGCCCACCAGGCCACCATCCGCGCCCTCGTCCAGGCCGTCGACATCAAGGACGGCTACACCCGCGGCCACAGCGAACGCGTCGGGCAGGCGTCCGTGCTGATCGCCCGCGAACTCGGCATGGACGACGACCGCGTCGAGGTGCTGCGCTTCGCCGGCATCCTGCACGACGTCGGCAAGCTGGGTGTGCCCACCCGGCTGCTGCGCAAGGACGGCCCGCTCACCCCCGAAGAGCGGCGGATCATCGAACTGCATCCCGAGTACGGCCACGAGATGGTCCGCGGGATCTCCTTCCTCGGCGAGGCCCGCGCGGCCATCCTCCACCACCACGAGCGGCTCGACGGCAAGGGCTACCCCTACGGCCTGGCCGGAGCCCAGATCCCCGAGTGCGCCCGGATCGTCGCCGTCGCCGACGCCTTCGACGCCATGACCTCCACCCGCTCCTACAGCAGGGCCCGCCCGGTCGAGGCGGCCCTCGCCGAGCTGGAGCGCTGTGCCGGGTCGCACTTCGACCCCCGGATGGTCACCGCGCTCGTCCGTGCCCTGCGCCGCTCCGGTTGGCATCCCTCGGTCACCGCCGACGAACCGGCGTACGGGCCCCCGCCCGCGGAGCGGGCCTCCCGCACCGGAGCGCCCCGATGACCGTCCTGAGGCTCGTCCACGGCACGGCGGCCCTCGTCGCGGCGGGCTCCCTCGCCGTCACCCTGTGGACCGGCCTGGCCGACCGCGGTGACGCGCTCGCCTTCGGAGTGCTCGTCACCATCGGCGAGCTGACCCGGTGGAGCGACGCCCAGGGCCGCCAGGCCGCGCCCCTGGGCGCCGCCGGCTCCCTGTCGTACGCCCTGCTGGGCGCCGATGCCGGACGGCCCAGCCAGCACGGCGCCGCCCAGGTCGTCACCGTCGTCCTCGTCGCCGCCCTGCTCGGCGCCGTCCCGCACATCTGGTCCGGCCGCGGCGGCACCGCCGACCACCTGGCCCGCCGCGTGCTCACCGTGGGCTTCGCCGCCGTCTGCTTCCAACCCCTGTACAACGAGGGCGTCTTCAGCTCCTGGAGCGGCCCCGCCTACGCCCTGCTGCTGCTCACCCTGCTCGCCCTCACCTCCCTGTGCGGCGCCGTGCTGGCCGCCGCGCTGGCCCACTGCCGCACCGGCTGGCCGTTCGGCCCGCGGCTGCGCGAGGAGTTGCGCGGACTGCGCGGCATCGGCTCAGCCGTCGTCGCGACCGGCGCGGTGATCGCGCTGGCGTTCGCCGTCGTCGGCCTGTGGGCGCTGCCCGTGTTCTGCCTGCCCATGCTGCTCGTCCAGCTGTCCGTGCGCCGCTATGCGGCCGTCCGGGCCACCTACCGGCAGACCATCGCCTCCCTCGCCCGGGCCACCGAGATCGCCGGCTGCACCCCCGCCGGGCACGCCCGCCGCGTCGCCGCGCTCAGCCTCGCCGTCGGCCGGGACCTCGGCCTGACCGGAGCGGACCTGGCCGTCCTGGAGTACGCGGCCCTGATGCACGACATCGGACAGCTCAGCCTCGTCGACCCGGTCCCGGCCGGCGCCACCGCCGCCCTGCCCGCTGCCGAGCAGCGGCGCATCGCGCTGCTCGGCGGGGCCGTCGTCCGGCAGACCGGGGTCGACGCGGCCGTCGCCGTCGTCGTGGAGCGGCAGGCCGATCCCTACCCGGAGCAGCCGCTCGCCGCCCGCATCGTCCGGGCCGTGAACGCCTACGAGGAGAAGACCCGGGACGCCGGCCCCGAGGGCCCCCTGCGTGCGCTGGAGGAACTGCGCCTCGGCACCGGGGGGGACTACGCTCCCGAGGTCGTGGAGTCGCTCGCCCGGGTGCTGGCCCAGCCCCAGGCCGTGCGGGAGCGGGTCCCCGCGGGACGAACGGGACTGTCTGACCCCGCGCCCGGCTGGGTAACCCATGGGTAATGAGCGCCTTTCCCGCCGTACGTGGTTGGATGCGAGGGAGAGGGTGTCCGGGGGCACAAGCCAGCCCACTGTAGGGAAATGGAACTGGCAGGCGGGAATCGTGAGGATCTTCGGCAAGGGACGGCACCGGCCCTCCGCCTCCTGGCGGCAGGCCACCGACCGGGCGTTCACACTCATCGGCGACGGCCGGTACGAGGACGCGGGAGAGCTGCTGACACGCGCTGCCGATCTGGAACCCTGGCTCTCGGAGTCCTGGTTCAACCTCGCTCTGCTGCACAAGTTCCGGCACGACTGGGAGCAGGCCCGCGCGGCCGGGCTGCGCGCGGTCGCCCTGCTCGACCGGGAGACCGGGGCGCCGGACTGGTGGAACGTGGGCATCGCCGCCACCGCCCTGCAGGACTGGCCGCTGGCCCGCCGCGCCTGGCAGGCGTACGGCCTGAAGGTGCCCGGGGATGCCGCGGCCACCGCCGAGCCCCTGGGCATGGAGCTGGGCAGCGCGGCCGTACGGCTGTCCCCGGAGGGTGAGGCCGAGGTCGTGTGGGGCCGCCGGCTGGACCCGGCCCGGCTGGAGGTCCTCTCCATCCCGCTTCCCTCCTCCGGGCGGCGCTGGGGCGAGGTCGTGCTGCACGACGGCGTCCCGCACGGCGAGCGCACCACGTCCACCGGGCACGCCTACCCGGTCTTCGACGAGATCGAGCTGTGGGCGCCGTCCCCCGTCCCCACCTGGGTGGTCCTGCTGGAAGCGGCCACCGAGGCCGACCGGGAGGCGCTGGAGCAGCTCGCGGCCGACGCCGGGTTCGCCGCCGAGGACTGGTCCTCGTCGGTGCGGTTGCTGTGCCGCATGTGTTCCGAGTCCCGGATGCCGTCGGACGAGGGTGACGGTGTGCATCTCGACCCGCACGACCACAGCGAGCCGGGACACCCCGGGCCGCTGGGGCACCGGACCGACGGGCAGCTGTGGGTCCCGGAGCGCGAGTGCGGGGTGGCCGCGCCGGCCTCGCTGGTGCGGGGACTGCTCGACGGGTGGGTGGCCGACAGTCCCGATTCCCGGGACTGGAGGGATCTTGAAGAGGTCTGCTGAGTCCGTCCGGCGGTCCGTCGTGGCTGATCGCGCCCGCGGGGCGGAGCCGCAGATCAGACACGTCCCGCGCCCCTCCCGGCCGCGCCCCACGTACCCTGTATCAGCAGCATCTCCCCCTGTTCTTTGAGGAAGGCGTACGTCGGTCATGGCGCAGCAGGACACCGATCAGCAGCACGCGGGCGTGCTCCCCGTCGACGGCGAGGGCTATGTCGTCGACACGGAGGACTGCGAGGAGCGTGAGAGGGCCTGGCGTGAGCGCGGCACCTCGCGGCCGATCACGGTCGTCGGCAACCCGGTGCTGCACAAGGAGTGCAAGGACGTCACCGAGTTCGGCGAGGAGCTGGGGCAGCTGGTCGCCGACATGTTCGCCAGCCAGCGCACCGCCGAGGGTGTGGGCCTGGCCGCCAACCAGATCGGTGTCGACCGGAAGGTGTTCGTCTACGACTGCCAGGACGACGAGGGCGTCCGGCACGTCGGCGTGGTGTGCAACCCGAAGCTGGTCGACCTGCCCGCCGAGAAGCGCCGGCTCGACGACAGCAACGAGGGCTGCCTGTCCGTGCCCACGGCGTACGCGGCGCTCGCGCGTCCCGACTACGCCGAGGTGACCGGCCAGGACGAGCAGGGCAACCCGATCAAGGTCCGGGGCACCGGCTACTTCGCGCGCTGTTTGCAGCACGAGACCGACCACCTCTACGGCTACCTCTACATCGACCGGCTCTCGAAGCGGGACCGCAAGGACGCGCTGCGGCAGATGGCCGAGAACGAGCCACGCTACCCCGTGGTCGCCAACGACTGACCCGCGCGGATCACGTGGGGCGCCCGGCCGGATCACTCCAGGCCGGGCGCCTTCGTGTCGCCCCTGTTCGCTCGCGCGTGCGTCGTACAACCGATCCCTTCCGTGCCCCTGGTGATCCCTAATCAGTCACACGAGGGGGGAATCTCGGCACCTTGGGGTGGTGAGTGGAGCAAATCCGTTCCCACGGCGGTCAGTTGTGGTGCTGAATGTAAGTGCGGGGATACGCAACGGCGCACGCCCGGCACAGGGGGAGGGCGCGTGCGCTCCTGGCGGCTGAGAGGGGTTTGTTCGTGCAAGCTTTCCCACACAGCACCACAGCGACGCCGACGGCGGTCGTAGTACCACCCTCACTGGCACTCCCGGTGATCGAATCGGCCTTTCCACGGCAACTGCATCCGTATTGGCCACGACTTCAGGAGAAGACTCGGCTCTGGCTGCTGGAAAAACGGCTCATGCCGGCGGCCAAGGTGACGGAATATGCCGATGGCCTGTGCTACACCGACCTCATGGCGGGCTTCTACACAGGAGCCCCGGACGAGGTCCTGCAGGCCATAGCCGACTACAGCGCCTGGTTCTTCGTCTGGGACGACCGCCACGACCGGGACATCGTGCACGGCCGAGTGGGCGACTGGCGGCGGCTGCGGTACCGGCTGCACGCGGCCCTCGACGCACCCGGGCACCATCTGCACCATCCCGACCCGCTGGTGGCGGGCTTCGCGGACAGCGTGCTGCGGCTGTACGGCTTCCTGCCGCGCACCTGGAACCAGCGGTTCGCCCGGCACGTCCACGCCGTGATCGAGGCTTACGACCGGGAATTCCGCAACCGCACCGAGGGATACATACCCGGCGTCGAGGAGTATCTCGCCCTGCGCCGCCACACCTTCGCCCACTGGATATGGACGGACCTGCTGGAACCCAGCGCCGGGTGTGAACTCCCGGAGTCCGTAAGGAAAAACCCGGCGTACCGCCGGGCGGCTCTCCTCAGTCAGGAATTCGCCGCATGGTACAACGACCTCTGCTCGCTGCCGAAGGAAATAGCGGGCGACGAGGTGCACAATCTGGGGATCAGTCTCATCACCCATGAGGGGCTGACCCTGGAAGAAGCGGTGGACGAAGTCAGGCGGCGCGTCGAGGAGTGCATCACCGAATTCCTCGTGGCCGAACGGAAATCCCTGCGGTTCGCCGAGGAAATCGACGACGGAACGGTGCGCGGCAAGGAACTGAGCGCCGCCCTCCGGTCCTGCGTCGGCAATATGCGCAACTGGTTCAGCTCCGTCTACTGGTTCCACCACGAGTCCGGCCGGTACATGGTCGACAGCTGGGAGGACCGCTCCACGCCCCCGTACGTCACGAACGAAGCGGCAGGTGAGAAATGACCGTCGAGTCGGTGCAGCCCGCGACCCCCGCGACCCCCGAGGCGTCCGAACTGCGCGAACCGCCCCTGGCCGGGGGAGCCCTACCGGTCCTCGGGCACGGCCTGAAACTGGTCCGTGACCCGCTCGCCTTCATGTCCGGGCTGCGCGAGCACGGCGAGATCGTGCGCCTGAAGCTCGGCCCCAAGACGGTGTACGCCGTCACCACGCCGGCGCTCACCGGCGCACTGGCCCTGAGCCCCGACTTCAGCATCGACGGCCCGCTGTGGGAGTCCCTCGAAGGGCTCCTCGGCAAGGAGGGCGTGGCCACCGCGAACGGCCCGCGGCACCGCCGGCAACGGCGCACCATACAGCCCGCGTTCCGGCTCGACGCGATACCCGGCTACGGCCCGGTCATGGAGGAGGAGGCGCACGCGCTGACCGATCGCTGGAAACCCGGCGAGACCATCGACTGCACCTCGGAGTCCTTCCGGGTCGCCGTCCGCATCGCCGCCCGCTGCCTGCTGCGCGGTGACTACATGGACGAGCGCGCGGAACGGCTCAGCACCGACCTCGCCACCGTCTTCCGCGGTATGTACCGCCGGATGGTGATCCCGCTCGGGCCGCTCTACCGGCTGCCGTTCCCGGCCAACCGCGAATTCAACCGGGCCTTGGCCGATTTGCATCTGCTGGTGGACGAGATCGTCGCCGAGCGCAGGGCATCTGGTCAAAAGCCGGACGATTTGCTGACGGCATTGCTGGAGGCGAAGGACGACAATGGCGACCCCATCGGGGAACAGGAGATCCACGACCAGGTCGTCGCGATACTCACCCCGGGCAGCGAAACAGTCGCGTCCACGATCATGTGGTTGCTCCAGGTCCTCGCCGAACACCCGGAACACGCCGAGAAGGTACGGACCGAGGTCGAATCCGTGACCGGTGGCCGACCGGTTGGATTCGAGCACGTGCGCTCACTCACGCACACCAACAATGTCGTCGTCGAGGCCATGCGACTCCGGCCGGCCGTCTGGATTCTGACGCGGCGCGCGGTGTCCGACACCGTACTCGGCGGCTATCGCATTCCGGCCGGGGCGGACATCGTCTACAGCCCGTACGCGATCCAGCGCGACGGCCGCTCCTACGCCCGCCACCTCGACTTCGACCCCGACCGCTGGCTGCCCGAGCGGTCCAAGGAGGTACCGAAGTACGCCATGAGCCCGTTCAGCGTGGGCAACCGCAAGTGCCCCAGCGACCACTTCTCCATGACCCAGCTGAGCCTGATCACCGCGGCGATCTCGGCGAAGTACCGCTTCGAGCAGGTCAGCGGGTCGAACGACGCCACACGCGTGGGCATCACGCTGCGCCCGCACGACCTGCTGCTCCGGGCCATGCCCTGGTAGGCCACCTGGTACCGGCGCGCGCTCAGGCGGCCTGCGGGCCCCGGAACGCGCGCCGGTAGGCGTTCGGGGTCGTCCCCAGCGACCGGACGAAGTGATGGCGCAGCGCGGCGGCCGTACCGAAGCCGGTACGCCAGGCGATGGCGTCCATGGTCTCGTCCGTACCCTCCAGCAACTCCTGTGCCAGCAGCACTCGTTGGCGGAGGATCCAGCGGTAGGGAGTGGTGCCCGTCTCCTGCTGGAAGCGCCGGGCGAAGGTGCGCGGCGCCATATGGGCGCGGGCGGCGAGCTGCTCGACGGTGACCTCCTGCTCCAGGTTGGCCTCCATCCAGGCCAGCACCTCACCCACCGTGTCGCAGGGTGCCTTCGGCAGGGGCCGCTCGATGAACTGCGCCTGCCCGCCGTCCCGGTGCGGCGGCACCACCATCCGGCGGGCGATCTTGTTCGCCACCTCCGGTCCCTGCTCCTTGCGTACGAGATGCAGACAGGCGTCGATCCCGGCGGCGGTCCCGGCGGAGGTGATCACGGGATCCTCGTCCACGTACAGCACGTCCTGCTCGACCGTGAGCCGGGGAAAGCGCCGGGCGAGCTGCTCGGCGTGGTGCCAGTGCACCGCGCACCGGCGCCCGTCCAGCAGCCCCGCCGCGGCCAGCACGAACACGCCGGAACAGACGCTGAGCACCCGCGCGCCCCGGTCCGTGGCCCGCCGCAACGCCGCCAGCAGCTCGCGCGGATACTCGCGCTCCGCATAGGTCTCACCGGCCGGTACGGCGATCAGATCGGCCTCCTCCAGCCGCTCCAGGCCGTACGGCGTGGACACGGAGAAACCGCAGTGCGTACTCAGCTGCGGGCCCTCCGCCGAGACCACGGCGAAGTCGTACACCGGCAGCCCGTCGTCGCTGCGGTCGATGCCGAACACCTCGCACACGACACCCAGCTCGAAGGGATGCACCCCGTTCAGCAGCACCACGGCCACGTTCTCCAGCATGCCGCCAGTGTGCCTCAGCGGTGGCAGTAATTCGAGGGTCTACGGCAGTCCTGCCGCTCACGGTAAGGAGTATCCGGCGCGACAGTGGTGTCCATGAACGGAAACCAGATCGAAGGTCTCATCGGAATGCTCGTCACCCTCGGGATCCTGGTCCTCCTGATCCTGCCGTCCGTGCTCGGCGCCCTGCGCGACCGGCGTGTCGACCGGCAGCTCAGGGAGGCGGAGCGCGGCGCGGCGCCCACGGCACCGGCGGCCCAGCGGCCGGCGGCACCGCGGACGAACGAGGCCCGCGGGCGCCACGGAGCGGCCCGGCCCGTCTGAGGGAACACAGAGGGGCCGGACCGCTCAGGGCGCCGTGGACCCGCGGGAACGGCGGCTCAGAAGTCCTCGTCCAGATCGACGGTGCCCTCCACCGCGACCTGGTAGGCCGACGGGCGGCGCTCGAAGAAGTTCGTCAGCTCCTGGACACCCTGGAGCTCCATGAAGGAGAAGGGGTTCTCGGAGCCGTAGACCGGCGCGAAGCCCAGGCGGGTGAGGCGCTGGTCGGCGACACACTCCAGGTACTGCCGCATCGACTCGGTGTTCATGCCGGGCAGGCCGTCACCGCACAGGTCGCGGGCGAACTGCAGCTCCGCCTCGACGGCCTCCCTGAGCATGTCGGTGACCTGCTGCTGGAGTCCGTCGTCGAACAGGTCCGGCTCTTCCTTGCGGACGGTGTCGACGACGTCGAAGGCGAAGGACATGTGCATGGTCTCGTCGCGGAAGACCCAGTTGGTGCCGGTGGCGAGACCGTGCAGCAGGCCACGGCTGCGGAACCAGTAGACGTAGGCGAAGGCGCCGTAGAAGAACAGGCCCTCGATGCAGGCGGCGAAGCAGATCAGGTTGAGCAGGAAGCGGCGGCGGTCGGCCCTGGTCTCCAGCCGGTCCAGCTTGTCCACCGAGTCCATCCACTTGAAGCAGAACCCGGCCTTCTCGCGGATGGAGGGGATGTTCTCCACGGCGGCGAAGGCGGCGGCGCGGTCCTCGGGGTCGGGGAGGTAGGTGTCCAGCAGCGTCAGATAGAACTGGACGTGCACGGCCTCCTCGAACAGCTGGCGCGACAGGTACAGCCGCGCTTCGGGGGAGTTGATGTGCTTGTAGAGGGTCAGGACCAGGTTGTTCGCCACGATCGAGTCGCCGGTGGCGAAGAAGGCCACCAGGCGGCCGATGAGGTGCTGCTCCTCGGGGGAGAGCTTGGCGAGGTCGGCGACGTCGGAGTGGAGGTCGACCTCCTCGACGGTCCAGGTGTTCTTGATGGCGTCCCGGTAGCGCTCGTAGAAGTCGGGGTAGCGCATCGGGCGGAGAGTCAACTCGAAGCCGGGGTCGAGCAGGTTCTGGGGGCGGTTCATATCTGTCGGCGCGAAGCGCCGTCCTCCAGGGGTGGGGTGGTGGTCGGGTGGCGGGCGGGAACTACTGGCACGCCTCGCAGGACTCGGGGTTTTCCAGGGAGCAGGCGACCGCGTCGGGGTCGGCGGCCTGCTGCACGGGGATGGTGGCCTGCGCCTGGGCGGCGCGGGCGATGCGCGTCGCGGGGCGCGAGCGCAGGTAGTACGTGGTCTTCAGACCGGACTTCCAGGCGTAGGCGTACATCGAGGAGAGCTTGCCGATGGTCGGCGTCTCCAGGAACAGGTTCAGCGACTGCGCCTGGTCGAGGAAGGGGGTGCGGGCGGCGGCCATGTCGATCAGGCCGCGCTGCGGGATCTCCCAGGCCGTGCGGTAGAGCTTGCGCACGTCCTCGGGGATCCAGACGAAGTCCTGGACGGAGCCGTTGGCCTCGCGCAGGGCCTCGCGGGTGCGGGCGTCCCACACGCCGAGGTTCTTCAGCTCCTGGACCAGGTAGGAGTTGACCTGGAGGAACTCACCCGACAGGGTCTCGCGCTTGAACAGGTTGGACACCTGCGGCTCGATGCACTCGTACACACCCGCGATCGAGGCGATGGTGGCCGTCGGCGCGATCGCCAGGAGCAGCGAGTTGCGCATGCCCGTCACCGCGATGCGCTCCCGCAGGGCGTCCCAGCGCTCGGGCCAGGTGAGGTCGGCGCCGTAGTGGTCGGGGTGGAGGACGCCGCGGGCGGCGCGGGTCTGCTCCCAGGCCGGCAGCGGGCCGTTGCGCTCGGCGAGGTCGGCGGACGCCTCGTAGGCGGCGAGCATGATCCGCTCGGCGATCCGCGTGGACAGGGCCCTGGCCTCGGCGGAGTCGAACGGCAGCCGCAGCTTGAAGAAGACGTCCTGCAGGCCCATCGCGCCCAGACCGACCGGACGCCACTTGGCGTTGGAACGGCCTGCCTGCTCGGTCGGGTAGAAGTTGATGTCCACCACGCGGTCCAGGAAGGTGACGGCCGTACGGACCGTCTCGTCCAGCCGCGCCCAGTCGATGTCGCCGGTCGCCGTGTCCACGAACGCGCCGAGGTTGACGGAGCCCAGGTTGCAGACGGCCGTCTCGCCGTCGTCGGTGACCTCCAGGATCTCGGTGCAGAGGTTGGAGGAGTGGATGACGTTGCCGGGCTCGGCGGTCTGGTTGGCGGTGCGGTTGGCGGCGTCCTTGAAGGTCATCCAGCCGTTGCCGGTCTGCGCGAGGGTACGCATCATCCGGCCGTACAGCTCCCGCGCCGGCATCGTCTTCTTGGCCAGGCCCGCGGCCTCGGCCTCGCGGTAGGCGGCGTCGAACTCCGCGCCCCACAGGTCGACCAGTTCGGGCACGTCGGCGGGGGAGAACAGCGACCACTGCCGGTCGGCGTCGACCCGGCGCATGAACTCGTCCGGGATCCAGTGCGCGAGGTTGAGGTTGTGGGTGCGGCGGGCGTCCTCGCCGGTGTTGTCCCGCAGCTCCAGGAACTCCTCGATGTCGGAGTGCCAGGTCTCCAGGTAGACCGCGGCGGCGCCCTTGCGCCGGCCGCCCTGGTTCACCGCGGCGACGGAGGCGTCCAGCGTCTTCAGGAACGGCACGATGCCGTTGGAGTGCCCGTTCGTCCCCCGGATCAGCGAACCGCGCGAGCGGATGCGGGAGTACGACAGACCGATACCGCCGGCGTGCTTCGACAGCCGGGCGACCTGGTGGTAGCGGTCGTAGATGGAGTCCAGCTCGTCCAGCGGGGAGTCGAGCAGGTAGCAGGACGACATCTGCGGGTGCCGCGTGCCGGAGTTGAACAGCGTGGGGGAGGACGGCAGGTAGTCCAGGCGGCTCATGAGGCCGTAGAGGGCCGCGACCTCGTCCAGCGAGCGGGTGGTGTCGTCCTCGGCCAGGCCGCACGCCACGCGCAGCATGAAGTGCTGGGGCGTCTCGACGACCTTGCGGGCGATCGGGTGGCGCAGCAGGTAACGGCTGTGCAGGGTTCGCAGACCGAAGTACCCGAAGCGGTCGTCGGCCGCGCCGTCCACCAGCGCGTCCAGCCGCTCGGCGTGCAGCCGGACGAACTCCGCGGTGCGGTCGGCGATGAGGCCCTCGCGGTGCCCGACCGCGACGGACTCGGTGAAGGACGTCACGCCCTGCGAGGCGGCCTCGTCCCGGATCGTGAGGGTCAGCAGCCGGGCGGCGAGCCGGGAGTAGGCGGGGTCCTCGGAGATGAGGCCGGCGGCGGCCTCCGTGGCCAGCTCGCGCAGCTCCGCCTCGTCGGCCCGCGCGGACCGGCCGCGCAGCGCGGCGGCGGCGACCCGTCCCGGGTCGGCGTCGGGCAGATCGGCGGTCAGTTCCGTCAGGGTCCGCAGCAGCGCGGTCCCGGGACCGTCGGTCTCCGGGTCGCTGACCGAAGCCGGATCGGCTGGCGCGATGGTCACGTGGAGGCTCTCCCTCGCTCGGCACGGGGCCTGGCGGAGGGCAGGGGGCAGCCACGAGCGCGCACGGCGCCGCGTCCACCGGCCCACTCCACGAGGCCCGGACGTCGATACGCACCCGGACCGGACGACCGGGTGGGCTGCCGACAGGTCCTCGGACTGAACAGGCGTGCGGATGCGCGCGAGTACACCGTTGCGGGACAGTTCCGGATTCGCACCGGATTCCCCTTGGCGACAGCGAGGACGAGCATACATCTAGTGCCGGGCCCGGGTGTCACCCCCACATCTAGTGTCTCTTGCGTGTCGCGGTGGTGTCAGAGCGTCAACTCCCGGCAGCACGGCGGGCCGCCGGGTACGTGCTTCCCGGCGGCCCGCTGTGGGTGCCCGACCTGCTTCCCGGCGCCCGTCAGTGTGCGCCGCCGGCGGTCGCGGGCGGGAGCTCCACCTGGACCCCCGGGTCGCCCGCGTCGGCCGTGTAGTCCTCCGGGGAGGTCTCGTCGACGCCCTCGGGCGCCTTCACGGCCTTCAGGACGAAGGTCAGGACCACGGTCACGGCGACGTTCACCACGAACGCCGTGAGGCCGATGTAGCCGATCTCGCCGATGCCGGGGATCTCCTTGGCGCTGCCGCCGAAGTGCGCCTGCGTGGGCGAGGCCACCCCGTACGCGGCGACCGTCCCGTACACCATGCCGACCGCCCAGCCGGCCAGCAGCGCCCAGCGGTGGAACCAGCGGGTGAACAGGCCGCCCACCAGGGCCGGGAAGGTCTGCAGGATCCAGATGCCGCCCAGCAGCTGGAAGTTGATGGCGACGGTCTTGTCCATGGTGAGGACGAAGACCAGCGCGCCCACCTTCACCAGCAGCGACACGATCTTGGAGACCTGGGCCTCCTCCTTCGGCGTGGCGGCCGGCTTGATGAAGTCCTTGTAGATGTTGCGGGTGAAGAGGTTCGCCGCCGCGATGGACATGATCGCCGCCGGGACGAGGGCGCCTATGCCGATCGCCGCGAAGGCCACCCCCGCGAACCAGTCCGGGAACATGTCCTCGAACAGCTGCGGGATGGCCAGCTGTCCGTTGGTGACCTTCACCCCGGCCGCGATCGCCATGAAGCCCAGCAGCGCGAGCAGGCCCAGCATGAGCGAGTACAGCGGCAGGATCGTGGTGTTGCGGCGGATCACCTCACGGCTCCTGGACGACAGCGTCGCAGTGATCGAGTGCGGGTACATGAACAGCGCCAGCGCGGAGCCGAGCGCCAGCGTGGCGTACGTCCACTGGCCCGCCTCCGGCGGGGCCAGCGCGCCGCGCGGCTTGTGGGTGACCGGGCTGATCTGGCTGAACGCGTCGCCCGCCTTGGCGAAGATGTCGTCGAAGCCGCCCAGCTTGATCGGGATGTAGATGATCGCGACCGCGATGACGATGTAGATCAGGGCGTCCTTGACGAACGCGATCAGTGCGGGCGCGCGCAGGCCGGAGGAGTAGGTGTAGGCCGCCAGCACACCGAAGGCGATGAGCAGCGGCAGGTCCTTGACGAACCAGTTGGTGTTCTCGCCGCCGCCGACGCCCATCACGTCCAGCACCGCCTGGATGCCGACGAGCTGGAGTGCGATGTACGGCATCGTCGCGAGGATGCCGGTGAGGGCCACCGCCAGGGACAGGCCCTTGGAGCCGAACCGGCCGCGCACGAAGTCCGAGTTGGTCACGTAGCCGTGCTTGTGCGAGACCGACCACAGGCGGGGCAGGAACGTGAAGATCAGCGGATAGACGAGGATCGTGTACGGCACCGCGAAGAAGCCGGACGCGCCCGCCGCGTAGATCGCCGCCGGTACGGCGACGAACGTGTACGCCGTGTACAGGTCACCGCCGAGCAGGAACCAGGTGACCCAGGTGCCGAAGGACCGGCCGCCCAGGCCCCATTCGTCCAGGGAGTGCTCGTTCTCGGCCCGGCGCCAGCGCGCGGCCAGGAAGCCCATGACCGTGACGGCCAGGAAGAAGAAGATGAAGACGCCGAGCGCGACGCCGTTGACGCCGTTCTTCATTTCACCGCACCCCCGTTCGCGCCCTTGCGGGCGCGCTGGTCACGCTTCCACAGCTGGTAGGCGAGCATCGTGAGCGCGGTGGAGATCGGCACCCAGAGCATCTGGTACCAGTAGAAGAACGGGATCCCGATGAACGTGGGGTCGGTCTTGGCGTACGAGCCGACCCACAGCATCGCCACGAAGGGTGCGACGAGACACAGGGCGATGATCACCCGGCCCGGCGTCACCACCGGTGGCCTCACTTCAGGCGTTTCGGACATGCCACGGCTCCGTCCCCTCGCTGATCACCTGTGTAATGCGCAGGCAATCTAGGTGACGGTGTCGTGACAGCGGAAGACCTCGTCCGCATATCGGTATACCGATATGGCGAAGGGCCCTGCCGTCAGTCCGCCGGCCGCTTCAGCCGGGCCACGAACTTGTACCGGTCCCCGCGGTACACCGACCGCACCCACTCCACCGGTTTGCCCTCGCGGTCCAGCGAGTGGCGGGAGAGCATCAGCATCGGCAGACCCACGTCGGTACCGAGCAGGCCGGCCTCGCGCGGGGTGGCCAGGGAGGTCTCGATGGTCTCCTCGGCCTCGGCGAGGTGGACGTCGTAGACCTCGGCGAGCGCGGTGTACAGCGAGGTGTACTTCACCAGCGAGCGCCTGAGGGCCGGGAACCGCTTGGCCGACAGGTGGGTGGTCTCTATCGCCATCGGCTCGGCGTTGGCCATGCGCAGCCGCTCGATGCGCAGCACGCGCCCGCCGGCGGTGATGTCGAGCAGCTCGGCGAGCCGGTCGTCGGCGGTGATGTACCCGATGTCCAGCAGCTGCGAGGTCGGCTCCAGGCCCTGCGCCCGCATGTCCTCGGTGTAGGAGGTGAGCTGCAGCGCCTGGGAGACCTTGGGCTTGGCGACGAAGGTGCCCTTGCCCTGGATCCGTTCGAGCCGGCCCTCCACGACCAGCTCCTGCAGGGCCTGGCGCACCGTGGTGCGGGACGTGTCGAACTCGGCGGCCAGCGTGCGCTCGGGCGGCACCGGCGTGCCCGGGGCCTGCGTCTCCGTCATGTCGAGCAGGTGCTTCTTCAAGCGGTAGTACTTGGGCACGCGCGCGGTACGGGTGGTGCCGGCCTCGTTCTCCGCACTGCTGACGTCGGTGGTCATGCTCTGCCTTCCCGGCTCCGAATGCCGAAAGCGACCGACATCCCATCGGCCACGGCTCACATCGTGGCACGGGTTGCTGTGTCAGGACTCCACCCGCACGCTCCGTGATCCCCTCTATATACCGTCGCACCAGTTGTTGGTCTAGTCCATCGCAGGGGGGAGCGTGCGGCGACACCGGCACGCCCGCCCCGCCGCGGCCCCCCGGACTAGATCCCCTGCCACTCCGGCTTGGCGGCGTAGGTGTGCCGGAAGTAGTCGGCCAGCTTCAGCTTCGACGCGGCGGCCTCGTCCACCACCACCGTGGCATGGGGGTGGAGCTGGAGGGCGGAGGCCGGGCAGACGGCCGCGACCGGGCCCTCGACGGTCGCGGCGACCGCGTCCGCCTTGCCCTCGCCCGTCGCCAGCAGCACCAGGTGCCGGGCCTCCAGGATGGTCCCGATGCCCTGGGTGATGACGTGGTGGGGGACCTGCTCGATGTCACCGTCGAAGAAGCGGGCGTTGTCGACCCGGGTCTGCTCGGTCAGCGTCTTGATCCGGGTGCGCGAGGCGAGCGAGGAGCAGGGCTCGTTGAACCCGATGTGGCCGTCGGTCCCGATCCCGAGCAGTTGCAGGTCCACCCCGCCGGCCGCGGCGAGCGCGCGGTCGTACGCCTCGCAGGCCGCCTGGACGTCCGCGGCCGTGCCGTCCGGTCCCATGAAAGCGTCCATGTCCATACCCAGCGGCTCCAGCACCTCCCGGCGCAGCACCGAACGATAGGACTCGGGGTGCTCCGCGGGCAGCCCCACGTACTCGTCGAGCTGCGCTATCCGCGCCCGTGAGACGTCCACGGCACCGGAGCGCACCTTGGCGGTAAGTGCCTGGTAGACGGGCAGCGGGGTGGAGCCGGTGGCCACGCCGAGCAGGGCGTCGGGCTTGCGTCGCAGCAGCTGGGCCATGGCCTCGGCGATCAGCTCGCCACCCGCGGCGGCGTCCGGAACGATGACAACTTCCACGCTGGGCCTGCCGTTCTGAAGAGGGCTCTGTGCGTCTGTGTGGTTTAGACCAATCTAACAGAATCGGGGTTCGCGGGCGTGGACGAGAACGCGCTTTTCCGGGCCCGCGGCGGGCTCGCGTCCGCCCGGCGAACTCCCGTTCCCCTGCTGGACGGGCCCCGTTCTCAGGTGAGCGATCCTCCCGTCGCGTCGAGCCAGTGGCCGGTCACCCAGCGGCCCTCCTCCGATACCAGGAAGGCCACCACGTCGGCGATGTCCGCCGCCGTCCCCACCCGCCCCAGCGCCGAGTGCGCGGCGGCTTCCTTCCACGCCTCCTCACTCGCGCGCAGCCACGAGGCGTTGACGTCGGTGTCCACGATGCCGGGCGCCACCGAGTTCACCGTGATCCCCCGGGGACCGAGCACCTTGGACAGGTCGCGGGTGAAGACGTCCAGCGCGGCCTTGGTCATCCCGTAGGCGATGGTGTGGGGCATCGCGGCGGACCGCGCCAGCCCGGACGATATGTTCACCACCCGCCCGCCGTCCCGCAGCCGCTCCGCGCCGAGCTGGGTCAGGAAGAACGGCGCCTTCACGTTCACCGCGAAGAGCCGGGCGTACTCCTCCTCGCTGATCTGCCCGAACGGGTGTGTGGCGCCGATGCCCGCGTTGTGCACGAGGATGTCCAGCCCGTCCGCGTGCCGGTCGAACTCCTCCCACAGTCGCCGGGCGTCCCCGGGTGCTCCCAGTTCCACTCCGATCGGGAACGCCGAACCGCCGGCCGCCTCGATCGCCGCGACCGTCTCCTTCGCGGCCGTCTCGTTACTGCCGTAGTGCACCGCGACCCTCGCGCCGTCCCGTCCCAGCCGCTCGGCGATCCCCCGCCCGATGCCCCGGCTCCCGCCCGTGACCAGCGCTGTCTTCCCCGTAAGCGCACCCATGTCCGCCCCTCCAGATTTGTCTAGCGGTCGCTACACAAAAACCGTACACGACCCCGCCGACAATTTTCTAGGGCGCGCTATAAAATAGTCTCCATGGTGACGGGTCAGGAAACACAGGCGCAGGGCGGTGCGGGCCGGACACGGGGCCGGCCGCGCTCCTTCGACCGGGCCACAGCACTGGAGAAGGCGCTGATGGCCTTCTGGGAACACGGGTACGAGGCCACCTCGGTCTCCGACCTCACCCGCATCATGGGCATCGGCGCCCCCAGTCTGTACGCGGCCTTCGGCGACAAGCGGACCCTGTTCGACGAGGTCGTCCGGGTCTATGCCGGCACCCACGGCGCCTTCGGGGAGCGTGCCCTCGCCGAGGAGCCCACGGCCCGCGAGGGCATCGCACGCATGCTCCGCGAGGCCGCCGCCGAATACACCGACCCGACCCATCCGTACGGCTGCCTGATCGTGCACGCCGCCACCAACTGCACGAGCGCCGACGTCGAGGCACTGCTGCGCGAGCGGCGCAACGCCAACATCGCCGCCCTCGAATCCCGGATCCGGGCGGACATCGCGGCCGGGGTGCTGCCGGACGGCACCGACGCCGCCGCCCTCGCCCGGCACGCCGGCGCCATGATCCAGGGCATGTCCCAGCAGGCCCGCGACGGCGCACGCCGGGAGGAGCTGGAAGCGCTCGCGGAAATTGCCATGGCCATCTGGCCCCACGACTGAGCCGGGCGGGCTAGGCTGCGTGGCATCGCGTGCCGGCGCCTTCACGGCGAGGACGCTTCCCCACCATGGACACGCCATCATGGTCTAGTCCACAATCGAGAACAACAAGCCTCCGTCTTCCCCGCACAGGAAGGCGGATCGAGGAACCGGCGCTCTCTGCCCTGACTGCCCCGGCTCCTCGACCTTCGGCCGACCGGGACCGCACACCCCGCGGCCGATGATGCTCCGGGCTGCGGTGCCGGGAGGGCTGAGGGTCCCTTCCAGGCGCCGCGGCCCGCGGGTGTTTTCCGGCCACCCGCGGGCCGCGGGTACGCTCGCACACGTGCCCTCCATGAACGAACTCGTACGCCAGCACACCGCCCTCGACGACTCCGACCTCGAGTGGCTCCACCTGCTGGTCTCGGAGTGGCAGCTGCTCTCCGACCTCTCCTTCGCCGACCTGGTGCTGTGGGTTCCCACCCGGGACGGCACGAGGTACGTCTCGATCGCCCAGATGCGCCCCAACACCGGCCCGACCTCCTACCAGGACGACATGGTCGGCCACCTGGTCCCGCGCGGCCGGCGGCCCATGCTGGACGTGGCGCTGGACGAGGGCCGGATCGTGCGCGAGGGCGACCCCGAGTGGCGAGAAGAGGTCCCCGTACGGGTCGAGTCCATCCCCGTACGGCGTCAGGGACGCGTCCTCGGCGTGATCGCCCGGAACACCAACCTGCTCACCGTGCGCACCCCGAGCCGTCTGGAACTCACCTATCTCCAGAGCGCCTCGGACCTCGCACAGATGATCGCGGCCGGCTCCTTCCCCTTCCCCGACCAGCAGGTCGACATGGACGCCTCGCCGCGCGTCGGCGACGGCCTGATCCGGCTGGACGCGGACGGCGTCGTCCAGTACGCCTCCCCGAACGCCCTGTCCGCCTTCCACCGGCTCGGCCTCGCCGCCGACCTGGTCGGCCATCACCTCGGACAGACCACCGCCGAACTCGCCCCCACCCGGGGGCCGGTGGACGAGGCACTGGCCAAGGTGGCCAGCGGCTGGGCGCCGCGCGAGTTCGAGATCGAGGCCCACGACGGTGTCATCCAGTTCCGGGCCATCCCGCTCAAGCCCAAGGGGACGCGTATCGGTTCGCTGGTGCTGCTCCGGGACGTCACCGAACTGCGGCGACGCGAACGCGAGTTGATCACCAAGGACGCCACCATCCGGGAGATCCACCACCGGGTGAAGAACAACCTCCAGACGGTCGCCGCCCTGCTCCGGCTCCAGGCCCGGCGTATCGAGTCCGAGCGCGGCCGGGAGGCCCTGGAGGAGGCCGTCCGCCGGGTCGGCTCGATCGCCATCGTGCATGAGACGCTGTCTCAGAACCTGGATGAGCGGGTCGAGTTCGACGACATCGCCGACCGGGTGCTGGCCATGGTCGCCGAGATCTCGCCGGGCAAGGTGACCGGCCGGCGCAGCGGACGGTTCGGCATACTCGACGCCGAGGTGGCCACCCCGCTGTCCATGGTCCTCACCGAGATCCTGCAGAACGCCCTGGAGCACGGCTTCCGCGAGGGTGACACCGGCACGGTCGAGGTCTCCGCGGTGCGTGGCGGCACCACCAAGGAGGCGCGTCTGCTGGTCACCGTCCAGGACGACGGCGTCGGCCTGCCCGAGGGCTTCGACCCGCACCGCTCGGGCAACCTCGGTCTGCAGATCGTACGAACGCTGGTGGAGGGCGAGTTGGGCGGTTCGTTCGACATGGTGCCGGCGCCGGTCCGGGGGACCCGGGTGATCCTCGACATTCCGGTGCGGGCGCAGAAATGAGCGACAGGCGTGTCGCGGCGGGCGAGGAGGGCTCCACGGTGGGAGTGGGCGCAGCAAAAAGCCCCGGACCGCCGTCGGTCCGAGGCTGATGCTCGTTACTGCTCTGCTTTTACCGCGATGGGGTTCCCCCGATCTCGAGCGTGGCCGAGAGGTGGGGGAGCATCGGGGGAACTGCGCGCTGCGGCTCGGGGGCGGGAGATGCGTACGGGCTGTGCGCGCCGCCAAGCTCAGGCTGTCAGCAGGGGTGGATATGTCAGGCGGAGGCCTGACGGGCCCTGTTGCGGGCGGCGCGGCGCTTCATGGCGCGGCGCTCGTCCTCGCTGAGACCACCCCAGACGCCGGAGTCCTGGCCGGACTCGAGCGCCCACTGCAGACACTGCTCGATCACCGGGCAGCGACGGCAGACGGCCTTGGCTTCCTCGATCTGCAGCAGCGCAGGACCGGTGTTGCCGATGGGGAAGAAGAGCTCGGGGTCTTCCTCGCGGCAAACGGCGTTGTGACGCCAGTCCATGGCTGCTACCTCTCCTTGGTATTACGTGCAAGTTGCTTGTGAATGTGAACGCTTTCACGAATCCCTCAACAAGTGAAGGGCCGAACGCCGAGTCTTCACCCGGCGGGGTCCTTGGTTTGAAGAGGGGTTCTGGTGATCAGTGGAGGCCGGTGTTGCGGGCCGTCCCGATCGCCATGTAGAGACTCGCAAACCTCAGCGGCGGATACAACCCCTTCCGGAAAGTTTTTTTTGATTCCTCGGTGTCGACTAGGTCACAGCCGTACTTCCATGGGGTGGATCCTGGCCTAAACGTTCGAGTGAAAGGACTTTGGCCCGTTCCGCTCACACAATCACACGCAGTGCACGGCGTACGCCTGTGAACGTCACGCTCGTACGCAGCCCTAGGTGGTCACCGTCCATCTGGAGGGGGAGGGGAGCCTTCGAATGCAAGGTGAACTGGTCCAGATCGTGCAGCGAGACCGCGTGCTTGCCGTGCGGGCCGCGCTCGGGGGACGAAGTGAGCAACTGGGTGCCATACCGGGCAACCGAGGCCGTGGAAAGGCGGCTGAGACCCAGCACATCGATGCCGGTGTCGAACGAGGCCTTGGGCGATGTGTACATGGCGCGATTGCCGAGATACGTCCAGGGGGACGTGTTGGAGGCTATGGCCACGACGAGATCCCCGATGGGCTCCTCGCCGGGTCGTTCGAGCGTGATCGTGCCGTGCCGACGGTTCGGCTCGCCGACGAACTGCCGGACCACCTGACGGACGTAGAGCGCGTGCGTCGACTTCTTGCCGCGCTCGCGCTGCTGCTCGACCCGGCCCACCACACCGGCGTCGAAGCCGAGCCCGGCGTTGAAGGTGAACCAGCGGGGCGGCGCCGCCTCGTCCTCACTGCCCGGCGGGCCTGTTGTCAGCCCGAGGCCGACGACCCGTTCGGTGCGGTCGCGCAGCGCGTCCAGCAGCGCGCCGGTGGCCTCCACCGGATCGTTGGGCAGGCCCAGAGCCCGGGCGAAGACGTTCGTGGAACCACCGGGGACGACGGCGAGACCGGGGATGTGGTCCGGGGCCGGACCGGCGTGCAGGAGGCCGTTGACCACCTCGTTGACCGTGCCGTCACCGCCGAGCGCCACCACCAGGTCGATGTCGTCGCTCTCGGCCGCCTGCCGGCCGAGGTCGCGTGCGTGGCCGCGGTACTCGGTGGTGACCGCCTCCAGCTTCATCTCGCTCGCCAGGGCGTGGATGAGGACGTCGCGTCTGCGTGCGCTTGTGGTGGTTGCCGCCGGATTGACCACGAGAAGTGCACGCATGCAAGGCAGCGTACCTACTGGGGGGTACTCGGCCCAGACCGAGTTAGGGATCGGGTAAGAGACGGGGGCGTGAGTCTGGACACGTGATGTCCGGGGAGGCCCGCCCGTGCCCGCACCCATGAGCTGCCGTCGGGGCCCGGCGGCTACCCTGCTGGGGTGAGCAGTCAGCAGAAACCCGCCCCGGACACCGCCACGGCCGACGCGACCGCGGGGCCGCGCCCGCGGCGGCTGACGTACGCGGCGGCGCTGGCCGCGCTGGAGGGCGCCGCCCTGGTGGCCGGCGGCCTGTGGGTGCTCGTCCTGGGGCTCACCGGTGACCCCGACGACCGGCAGCAGGCCGTGACCCTCGGAATCACCCTGGTTGTCCTCGCGATGCTGCCCCTGCTCGCCGCGCGCGGGCTGCTGCTGCGGCGCGGCTGGAGCCGGGGGCCCGCGGTGATCACCCAGCTCATGGCCCTTCCGGTGGCCTACAACCTGCTCCAGGCCGACAGCATGGCCATCCCGGCCGGTATCGCCCTCGCGGTGGTCGCCGTGGCGGCGCTGGTGCTCCTCGTCAACGGCGAGACGACCCGGGCCCTCGGGATCAAGGGGCCGGGCCGGGCCGAGTAGGCGGTGCTCACTCCTCGACGAGGAGCTTCTCCCGCAGCTGGGCCAGGGTGCGGGCCAGCAGCCGCGAGACGTGCATCTGGGAGATGCCGACCTCCTGCGCGATCTGCGACTGGGTCATGTTGCCGAAGAAGCGCAGCAGCAGGATCCGCTTCTCGCGCGGCGGGAGATCCTCCAGCAGGGGCTTGAGGGACTCGCGGTACTCCACTCCCTCCAGCGCCTCGTCCTCGGCGCCGAGGGTGTCGGCGACCGCCGGCGACTCGTCGTCCGTGTCGGGGACGTCCAGCGACAGCGTGGAGTACGCGTTCGCGGACTCCAGGCCCTCCAGGACCTCCTCCTCGGAGATCGCGAGCTTCTCGGCCAGCTCGTGCACCGTCGGCGAGCGGCCGTGCAACTGGGACAGCTCGGCCGTCGCGGTGGTCAGCGCCAGCCGCAGTTCCTGCAGCCGGCGCGGGACGCGGACCGCCCAGCCCTTGTCGCGGAAGTGCCGCTTGATCTCGCCGACGACGGTCGGAGTGGCGTACGTGGAGAACTCCACGCCGCGCTCGGGGTCGAACCGGTCGACGGACTTGATCAGGCCGATCGTGGCGACCTGGGTGAGGTCGTCCAGCGGCTCGCCGCGGTTGCGGAACCGGCGCGCCAGGTGCTCCACGAGCGGCAGGTGCATACGGACGAGCTGGTTGCGCAGCTCCGCGTACTCCGCACTGCCCGCGTTCAGCTTGCGCAGCTCGACGAACTTCGCCCGCGCCCCGCTGCGGTCCTGGGCGTCGTGGTGCGCGGCCTGCCTGGGCTCCGCGCCCGGCGCGTCGCCCTCGGCATTTCGCTCGTGCTCGCTCATCGTCCCGCCCGTAGCCCTTCCCCGAGCCCTGGCCCCGGCGCGGACGGCGGGTCCGGCACCGTCGCGTGTCTCCGGTGGCGTGCCCTGTCCGGCATCGTCACCGGCGACCCGCGTGGAGTCGCCCTCCGGGTGCGGTCTGGCCTGTTCGGGGATGCCGTCGATGCCGTCCGCCATGCGCTGGGAACCGTCCCGAGGGGCTGCCCCGGAGGTCTCGGCGCTTCCCCCGCTCCCGGCTCCGCCCGAGCGGGGGGATTCCCATGACCAGGGGGCAGCCCCGTCTCCGGTCGGCAGCTCCCGTGTGCCGCGCTCTTCGTCCCGCACCGGCCCGTCCCCGTTCCTCACGCCGGCCCGGGGCCGACGCCACGCTGTTTGTAGAGGCTGATCGACACCGTCTTGTCCTCGTCCACCGCGGACGAGACCTTGCCCGCGAGGGCCGACAGCACGGTCCAGGCGAAGGTGTCCCGCGAGGGGGCGTGGCCGTCCGTCGTCGGCGCCGACACGGTGACTTCCAGCGAGTCGTCGACGAGCCGGAAGACACAGCTGAGAACCGAGCCGGGCACGGCCTGCTGGAGCAGGATCGCGCAGGCCTCGTCCACGGCGATGCGCAGGTCCTCGATCTCGTCCAGGGTGAAGTCCAAGCGGGCCGCCAGACCGGCCGTGGCCGTCCGCAGCACCGACAGGTAGGCACCCGCAGCCGGAAGCCGGACTTCCACGAAGTCCTGGTTCGCCACGGGCTCGCCTGCGATCTGGGACACCCTCACCTCCATGGTGGTACAAGCTTTACGGGGGCCGAGGGTCTCCCCCCGGGGTAACGCGTACGTGGTTCAACCGGTGACGCTATCGCGCTCCGAACGTTCCTGTCCCGGGACCCCAACCCCCTGGCGTCACTCACAGTAAAGCTGTGGATACGCTCCGTGTCTAGAGGGTTTGCGGGCCCAAATGGGATGAGCGCGCGCCGGGTTGACGTACCCAGACGTCAGACGCTCGAACCGTCGTGCGGCAGCCACCGCAAGCAGTGTCACACGAGAACGCGGTCGGGCGAGACTCTCTCGCTCAGACGAGCACGTGGTCGACGAAGCACCACCGCCAGTCCTCGCCGGGCTCGAAGGTCCGCATCACCGGGTGACCGGACCTCGCGTGGTGCTCCGTCGCGTGCCGTCCCGGTGAGGAGTCGCAGCAGCCGACATGGCCGCAGCTGAGGCACAGCCGCAGCTGCACCGGGTGTGTGCCGTCCCGCAGGCACTCCGGGCAGGTCTCGTCGAGCGGCTCCGGTTCGGGGTGCGGCAGCGCGTCGGAGTGCGTGCACTGTTTCATGATTGCCAGATTACGTCGGGTGTGCGGGTGGCCGCGCGAAAAAAGAGGGTGGGGAAGACCATGGACGTGATGCCGCTGCTGTTGCTGGTGGCGGGCAGTGCGGCGGTGGCCGCGGCGGCCAGGCGTACTCCCGTGCCGGCGCCCCTGCTGCTGGTCGCCGTGGGCCTGGCGGTCTCCTACATCCCCGGAGTGCCGTCGTACACCCTGGACCCGCACGTCGTGCTGCCGCTGCTGCTGCCCCCGCTGCTCTACACCTCGGCGAGCGACAGCTCCTACCTCGACCTGCGGGCGCAGCTGCGGCCCGTGGCGCTGCTCTCGGTGGGCTACGTGCTCTTCGCGACCTTCGTCGTCGGCTGGGCCGCCTATCTGATCGTCCCCGGGCTGCCGTTGCCCGCCGCGCTGGTGCTGGGCGCGGTGGTGGCACCGCCGGACGCGGTGGCCGCCACGGCGGTCGCGCGCCGGGTCGGGCTGCCCTCCCGTATCACCACCATCCTCCAGGGCGAGTCCCTGCTGAACGACGCCACGGCGATCACCGCCTACAAGGTGGCGCTCGGCGCCGCCGTCGGCGAGGGCGCCACCTGGGCGGGCGGGATCGGCGAGTTCGCGCTCGCCGCGATCGGCGGCGTCGGGATCGGCCTCGTCCTCATGGCGCCCCTGCACTGGCTGCGCACGCATCTGACCGAGCCCCTCCTGCAGAACACCCTGTCACTGCTGATCCCGTTCGTCGCCTACGGTGTCGCCGAGCAGGCGCACGCCTCCGGTGTGCTCGCCGTCGTGGTCGTCGCCCTCTACCTCGGCCATCGCGCGTGGGAGGTCGACTTCGCCACCAGGCTCCAGGAGGAGGCGGTGTGGAAGATGGTCGCCTTCGTGCTGGAGTCGGCGGTGTTCGCCCTGATCGGTCTGCAGCTGCCGATCGTCCTCAAGCGGCTCGGCGAGTACCAGGGGACCTCCGCCGCCTGGTACGCGGCGGCCGTCTTCCTGGTCGTGGTCGTGGCCCGGTTCGTGTGGGTCTACCCGGCCACCTTCCTGCCCCGGCTGCTGTCCGCGCGGATCAGGGAGCGGGAGGAGAACCCCACCTGGCGCGGCGCGATGGTGATGTCGTGGGCCGGCATGCGCGGTGTGGTGTCCCTGGCCATCGCCTTCGCCATCCCCTCGACCATGGCCGCCGGCCCCCGCGACCTGATCCTCTTCCTGACCTTCACGACCGTCATCGGCACGCTCGTCGTCCAGGGTGTGACGCTGCCGCCGCTGATCCGGCTGCTGAGGTTCCCCGGCCGCGACCGGCAGGCCGAGACGCTCGCCGAGGCCAACGCCCAGGCGCAGGCGTCCCGGGCCGCGGAGTCCCGGCTCGACGAACTCCTCTCCGACGAGCGCGACACCCTGCCGCCGCCGCTCGCCGACCGGCTGCGCATGGTCCTGGAGCGCCGCCGCAACGCCGTCTGGGAGCGTCTCGGCCAGGTCAACCCGATCACCGGCGAGTCCGTGGACGACACCTACCGCCGGCTGTCCCGCGAGATGATCAGCGTCGAACGCGAGGTCTTCGTCCGGCTCCGGGACCACCGGTACATCGACGACGAGATGCTGCGCGCCCTGCTCAGACGACTGGACCTGGAGGAGGCGGCGGCCTTCAGAGAGGCCGGTTGAGGCCGGGCGGCGTCCCGGGGCGGCCGTCGGGGTCCTCCGGGAACGGGCGCCCGGTGACGACGGCCGCGATCGTGCTCCCGCGCGCGAAGGCACCCTCTTCGGCCAGGGTGACGAGTCCGTACAGCAACTTGGCGACATAGAGACGTTCCACGGGCAGTCCGTGGCGCTGCTCGAAGTCCCGTGCGAAGACCTCCAGTTCCGGAGTCGTACGGGCGTAGCCGCCGCAATGGAAGCGGTCGTCCAGGGACCAGGTGCCGCTGCGGGCGCCGAAGGCGCGTTCCTGCAGGGCCTGGACGTCGGCTTCCAGGAAACCGCCCCTCAGGACGGGTACGCCGAGCGCGCGCCGGCCGGCCGGCAGTCCTGCGGCGAGACCGGCGAGCGTGCCGCCGGTGCCGCAGGCGACCGCCACGACATCGGCGTGGCCGCCCAGTTCCACCCCCAGAGCACGGCAGCCGCGCACCGCCTCGGCGTTGCTGCCGCCCTCGGGGACGACGTACGCCCCCTCGGCACCGGCCGCGCGCAGGATCCCGGCCAGCGTGTCCGGCTCGGTCTTGCGGCGGTACGTCGGTCTGTCGACGAAGTGCAGCCGCATGCCGTCGGCCGCGCACCGGGCCAGGGACGGGTTGAGCGGGCGGTCGGCCAGCTCCTGGCCGCGGACCACGCCCGTGGTGGGCACGCCCAGCAGACGGCCCGCGGCGGCGGTGGCCCGCAGGTGGTTGGAGTAGGCCCCGCCGAAGGTGACCAGGGCGCGGCCCTGTGCCGCCGCGATGTTCGGCACCAGCTTGCGCCACTTGTTGCCGACGAGATCGGGGTGGATCAGGTCGTCGCGCTTGAGCAGCAGCCGCAGCCCGTGGCGGCCGAAACGATCGTCGCGTATCTCCTGGTGCGGCGAGGGCAGCCGGGGGGTGAGCGGGTCGGGGCTGGTCACGGCCCCATTGTGCCCCGCGCGGGGAACCGCGCGACCAGCCGTGACGGGCCCGGGGCGATCAGCCGTGCCGCGCCCCGCCCGGTCTGCCGTGCCGCGCCCCGCCCGGTCTGCTGTGCCGCGCCCCGCCCGGTCTGCTGTGCCGCGCCACGCTCGACCAGCCGTGCCGCGCCACGCTCGACCAGCCGTGACGCGCCACGCTCGACCAGCCGTGCCGCGCCACGCTCGACCAGCCGTGACGCGCCTCGCTCGGTCTGCCGTGCCGCGCCTCGCTCGACCAGCCGTGAGGCGCCCCACCCCCCGGCGCACCGCGCCCCACCCCGCGCGCACCGCACTCGCGCACGGCCCGCGCGGGCCCGGGGCCGCGGCGCCCGCACCGCGCATGGCCCGCACCCCGACGGCGCTACCCCTTCAGGCGCTCGGCGACCCGCTCTCGCAGCCAGGACATCGCGAACCCCCGGGGGTCCACCTTGCCCGGCTGCCACTCCCGGTGGCCGATGACCGACCGTTCCGTCCAGCCGTGGTGGCGGCACACCGCAGCGGCGACCCGTTCGATCGCGTCCAGCTGCTCGTCCGGCCACGGGTCCTCCCCGTCGCCGAGGTTCTCGCACTCGAAGCCGTAGAAGTGCCGGTTGCCGTCGGTGTTCGCCTCGTTGTCCGGCGGCAGCCCCTTCTCGGCGATGACCGCCCGCAGCACCTCGTCGTCGCCGAGCCCGGCGTGGTTGGCGCGCCCGTAGCCGACCAGGTGGACCGTGCCGTCCTTGGTGATCACACCGTGGCACAGCGGACCTGGCAGGTCCGGATAGCCGTCGCGGCACAGCTGGACCGTGTGCTCGCTGCCCCGGGTCACGGTGTGGTGGATCATCACGCCGTGGACGGGACCCCAGGGCCCCTTGTGGTTGCGGTTGTGGTCCTGCCAGTCGCCGACCTCGGCGACCGTGACGCCCTCCGCTCGAAGCGTGTCCAGAAATCCGCTCGCCGACATGGGTGGGGCCATGCCCGACTCCTTCGCGCCGTGCCCGTCCGGCCGCCGGTCGCGGCCGTCTGTCCTGCCTGCTTCTACCGAAACCGGACGTCAGGGAACACATCGTTCGTATGCTGTGCGAGCCGATCCGGACAGACGGCGTATGTCGTGAGAGCCGTGCCGGGATCCCTCTTCGTGCCCAGTAATCCGATGATCCATTCCCCTCCTTTCGGGTAATGGCGCGCACATGCTCCGCGCTGGAAGGCTCGGGTCGAGACCGGTGCCCGGTGCGGTTCGGCACCGGGCATACATGGGAGGGCATTTCTCTATGTCGGTAGGCGAAGAGGTCCGCACGGATCAGGGCAAGCCGCAGCAGTCCCTCGGGACGGCGGCAGCGCGGAACCTGGCCACCACCACCAAGTCCGTTCCGCAGATGCAGGAGATCAGCTCCCGCTGGCTGCTGCGCACGCTTCCCTGGGTGGATGTCCAGGGCGGCACGTACCGGGTGAACCGGCGGCTGACCTACGCCGTGGGCGACGGTCGCATCACCTTCGTGAAGACCGGGGACCAGGTGGAGGTCATCCCGGCGGAACTGGGTGAGCTGCCGGCCCTGCGGTCGTACGAGGACGAGGAGGTGCTGACGGAGCTGGCCCGGCGCTGCAACCAGCGCGAGTTCGCGCCCGGTCAGGTGATCGCCGACTTCGGCAACCAGACGAACGAGGTCTACCTCCTCGCCCACGGCCGGGTGGAGAAGATCGGCACGGGTCCCTACGGCGACGACGCCGTCCTCGGAGTCCTCGCCGACGGCGCCTACTTCGGCGACCAGGCGCTGCTCGACCCGGAGGCCATCTGGGAGTACACCGTCCGCGCGGACACCGCGAGCACGGTGCTGACCCTCAGCCGCCAGGACTTCGAGCAGGTCGCGGAGCGCTCCGACTCGCTGCGCCGGCACCTGGAGCAACTGCGCGCGGTCCCGGAGCAGCGGACCAACAAGTACGGCGAGAAGGAGGTCGAGCTGGCGGCCGGCCACTCCGGCGAGCCCGACATCCCGCACACCTTCGTGGACTACGAGCCGCGGCCCCGCGAGTACGAACTGAGCATCGCCCAGACCGTCCTGCGCATCCACTCGCGCGTGGCCGACCTCTACAACCAGCCGATGAACCAGACCGAGCAGCAGCTGCGGCTCACCGTCGAGGCGCTGAAGGAGCGCCAGGAGCACGAGCTGGTCAACAACCCGGAGTTCGGTCTGCTCAGCAACTGCGAGTACGACCAGCGGATCCAGCCGCACGACGGCGTGCCCAGCCCGGACGACCTGGACGAGCTGCTCAGCCGCCGCCGGGGCACCAAGCTGCTCCTGGCCCACCCGCGCGCGATCGCCGCGATCGGACGCGAGCTGAACAAGCGGGGACTGGTCCCGGAGACCGTCGACGTCGCCGGCAACCGCATCCCCACCTGGCGCGGTGTGCCGATCTACCCGTGCAACAAGATCCCGATCAGCGAGGCCCGTACGACCTCCGTCATCGCCATGCGTACCGGCGAGTCGGAGCAGGGCGTCATCGGCCTGCGCCAGTCCGGCATCCCGGACGAGATCGAGCCGAGCCTGTCCGTGCGGTTCATGGGCATCAACGAACAGGCCATCATCAAGTACCTGGTGACGGCCTACTACTCGGCCGCCGTCCTCGTGCCCGACGCGCTCGGTGTCCTGGAGAACGTCGAGATCGGCCGTTGGAGGTGACGTTTCCGCACGTCGCGGCCGTGTCCCCGCCCACCGGGGCGGGTAGGCCCTCGTGGTATGCGTCCGCGCGGGCCGGTGCCGCCGGCCCGCGCGGATCAGGCAAGGGGGGAGCATGGCCGATTTCATGACGGAGACCGACGAGCGTTCTGCCGGGGTGCCGCGTCCCGGCACGGCGGGGGAGCCTCGGGAGAAGGCCCAGGACTCCGCCGCCGGTGCGCCTGACGGGCAGGAGGCGGTGGCACAACTGGAGCGCACCCGGGCCCTGGTCGACCCGGAGCTGCGCACGGCGGTGGAGTCGCTGCCCGGCGCGATGCGCCGGGTCGGGCTCTACCACTTCGGCTGGCAGCACGCCGACGGCACGCCGGCGACGGGCAACGCGGGCAAGGCGATCAGGCCGGCGCTCGTGCTGGCCGCTGCCGCCGCGCTCGGCGGCCCGGCGGCGCGGACGGCGGCGGTCCGGGCAGCGGTGGCGGTCGAACTGGTCCACAACTTCACGTTGTTGCACGACGACGTGATGGACCGGGACACCACGCGCAGGCACCGGCCGACGGCCTGGACCGTGTTCGGGGACGCCGACGCGATCCTCGCCGGGGACGCCGTCCAGGCGCTGGCCCTCCGGCTGCTCGCCGAGGACCCGCACCCGGCCGCCGTCCCGGCCGCGGCCCGGCTGGCGGCCTGTGTCGTGGAGCTGTGCGAGGGGCAGCACGTGGACACCGACATGGAGCGGCGCGCGCCGGACTCGGTCACCCTGGACGAGGTGCTGGCCATGGCCGAGGCCAAGACCGGCGCACTGCTGGGCTGTGCCTGCGCGGTCGGCGGGCTGTACGCGGGCGCGAGCGCGGAGGAGGTCGCCGCACTGGACGGCTTCGGCCGCCAGGCGGGACTCGCCTTCCAGCTGATCGACGACGTCATCGGCATATGGGGAGACCCGCGGCACACCGGCAAACCGGCCGGTGCCGACCTCGCCGCCCGCAAGAAGTCCCTGCCGGTGGTGGCGGCGCTCACCTCGGGCACCCCGGCCGCGGCCGAACTGGCCGCGCTGTACGGCGAGCCGTACCTCGAGGGAGGGGCGCAGGACGGGGAGATCGCGCGTACGGCGCTGGCGGTGGAGCGCGCCGGAGGCCGGGACTGGGCACAGGCCGAGGCGGCCGACCGGATGGCCCGCGCCATGCAGGAGCTGGCCCGTGCGGTCCCCGATCCCGAGGCGGCGGGCGGTCTGCTGGCCCTCGCCGAGTTCGTCACCCGCCGGACCGCCTGAGGACCGCCGGCCGCGGTCATGAGGAACCCGGAGTACCCGGCCCGTACGGCTCCTGACCCCGTTGGGCCGCCGAGGACTCCGGTGAGGCGGTCCCTGCGCACCCTCACCGTGCGCGGGACCGCCGCTGAGTCGTCCCTGCAAACCCCTTGCACCACGACAGTTGGAGTACTACAAATGAAGCACTACAGCTGGAGCGGTACCGTAGCCGTCCGCTCCGGTCGTTCCCCGCCTCAACGAAATGAGATCCGCTTGCGCAAGCTCTCGTACGTCGTCGCCTGTTCGCTCGACGGCTTCATCGGTGACGAGCACGGCGACGCCTCCGCGATGCTCCGCTTCCTGGACGAGGAGTTCACCGGCTTCCTCACGGCGGAACTGCCGGAGACCCTCCCCACCCACGGCCGCAAGGCGCTCGGCGTGGACCACCTGGAGAACAAGCGCTTCGACACGGTCGTCCAGGGCCGGGCCAGCTACGAGGTGGCCCTGCGGGAGGGCATCACCAGCCCCTACGGCCACCTGCGCGAATACGTCGCCTCCCGCACGCTCGGCGCGTCGCCCGATCCGAACGTCGAGGTCATCGCCGACGACCTGACCGGCCGGGTCCGCGCACTGAAGGCGGAGGAGGGCGGACTGGACATCTATCTGTGCGGCGGTTCCCGGCTCGCCGGAGCGCTGCTCGACGAGATCGACGAAATCGTCGTCAAGACCTACCCCCTCGTCTACGGCAGAGGCATGCCGATGTTCGGTACCGGCCTGGACCTCAAGGAGTTCACCCTGGACTCCGTGCGCACCTTCGCCAACGGTGCCCTGGTCCGTACGTACGGCAGGAAGCGCTGAGGGCGCGACCGCCCTACCCTGAGAGCATGGGCAGCGAGGAACGCGTCTGTCCCGTCTGCGGACAGCCGGTCGAAACGGTCGTCAAGCGGCACAAGACCCTGGGCGCCTGGGTGCCGGTCTGGGGCCCGGCCCCGTGCCGCAACCCCGACTGCGCGGCCTGCGCCGACGCCGGACGGCCCGCCGGGCCCGGCCGGCCCGTCGACGTGCGGACCCGGCCGGGTGAGAGCGGCACGGAGGGTGCGTCGGCGGCCGGCGCGGAGAACGGCGCCGTGCGGGCGCCCGGGCGGCCCGGGGGAACGGCGTAGCGTGGGCGCATGCCGAAACTGCCGTACATCCTGCACGTCACCGAACGTTCCCTGTGGGAGGCGGCGCGCGAGCGCGGTGCCTACGAGCGGTCCACCCGGGGCCGGACCCTCCAGGAGGAGGGCTTCATCCACTTCTCCACCCGAGAGCAGCTTCCGCGCGTCGCCGACTTCCTCTACGGCGGCTACGACGGCCCGGACGAGCTGATCGTCCTGGTGGTGGATCCGGCCCGGGTCGGGGTGCCGGTGCGGTACGAGTCCGCCGAGCCGGGCGGAGAGGAGTTCCCCCACGTGTACGGCCCCGTACCGGTCGAGGCCGTGGTGGACGTGGAGCCCTGGGGTGAGACGGGGCGCTGAGACGGCGTGCTGAGACGGGGCGCTACCCGGCGTCGGCTTCCTGGCCGACGCCGTCCGGCAGCCGGCCCGTCTCCGGATCGCGGCCGGTCAGGCAGTACGTGCCGCCGGCCGGGTCGCGCATCACCTCAGCCGGCGGGGCGTTCGATGAAGCGCAGCTGGTTGCCCGCCGGGTCCCGGAAGGCGCAGTCGCGCACCCCGTAGGGCTGGTCCATCGGCTCCTGAAGGACGTCGGCCCCGGACTCGCGCACCCGCTCGTACAGCGCGTCGCAGTCGGGGGTGGTGAAGATGACCCCGCGCAGCAGCCCCTTGGCCAGGAGTTCGTTGAGCGCCTGCTTGTCCGCCGGGGAGGCGTCCGGGCTCGCGTCCGGGGGCTCCAGGACGATCGCCACGTCCGGCTGGAGCGGGGAGCCGAGGGTCACCCAGCGCATCCCCTCGAAGCCCACGTCGTTGCGGATCTCCAGGCCGAGCACATCGCGGTAGAAGGCGATGGCCTTGTCGTGGTCGTCCACCGCGAGGAAACACTGCGCGAGTTTCACGTCCATGGACTCACCCTAGATCCGGCGGGCGCGCCCCGCCTCAGTACGGACGACGGCGCGGCCGGGTCAGCCTGCGTGCCACACAGGACGGGATCACCGCGCTCTCCTCGTGGTCGCGGGCACGGTAGGCGCTCGGCGTCTCGCCGACCAGCTCGGTGAACCGGGAGCTGAAGGAACCGAGCGAGGTACATCCCACGGCGAGGCACACCTCCGTCACGGTGAGGTCGCCCCGGCGCAGCAGCGTCTTGGCCCGCTCGATCCGGCGGGTCATCAGATAGCTGTACGGCGTCTCGCCGAACGCCTTGCGGAAGCTGCGCTGGAAGTGGCCCGGGGACATCAGGGCGTCACGGGCCAGGGCGGTCATGTCGAGCGGCTCGGCGTACTCGCGGTCCATGCGGTCCCGTACACGACGCAGCCGTCGCAGATCCTCCAGGGCGGTCATCTGCTCAGCTTCGCACAGGGCCGCACAGCAGAGTCCCCCGAGCTCGACGGAGCGTTTTCCTCCAGCATCGCCACCGGCGCGCTCAAACCGAGGGTCGCGGTCCTGATCAGCGGGGTCCTCGACATCGTCGGCGCGTTCCTGTCCACCGAGGTGGCACTGGTCAGCCCTCGGCCTGTCCGGCGTCGAGGCCGACGGCGCGGGTGCGTCCGCCGCCGGCCGGGCCCAGGCCGGGCTGTGCTTCCGCGCCGCGGCGGTGGTGGCGTACGGGATCCACCTCATCGTGCCGCAGTTCCACCAGGGCCTCCCGTCCGGATCAGGCCGTCACGCCTGAGCCGGCCTGAGCCCCGGGGGGAAGGATGGACCAAGGGGCGCTGACGGTGCCGTCCGGTTCCCAGCCGTAGTCCTTCAGCCGCTTCGCCTCCTCGCCGCGGCCCATGGATTCCAGAACCCACACCGCGCGCTCGATCCGATCATGGGAACCGTCAGGGGCACTGATCGATCTCAGCCAGTTCAGGGCGTCGTCCGCCCGTTTCGCGCGCAACAGCAGTCTCACGGCGCCGGAAGTCGTGTCGTGCCCGCCGTCCTCCGCGCTCCTCCGGTACCGGATGAGCGCCTCGTCGAGCCGTCCCATCTCCTCGAGGAGACGGGCTGACGCGTGCTGAGCCCGAGCGTCTCCAGCAGTCGCCATCGCAGTCAGCAGGGCAAGCGCCTCGTCGCGCCTGGACTCCCGCCGCAGAAGTTCTGCAAGCTCATAGGTCACCCGGGTGTCGTCCTTCGCCCGGGAGGAGAGGAAGTCGATGGCCTCGTCGCTGCGTCCCAGGCCGCGCATCAGTTCCGCGAAGTCACCGGCCGCGGAACTGTTCCCCTCGGTGATCATCTCTCTCAGGATGGCCGCACATTCTTCCTCGCGCCCTTCCCGGAGCAGCATGCTTTTCAGAGCCATGGGGGCGAAGAGGGATCCCGTGTGCTCGCTGTGCCCCAGCTCCTTCAGGTATGCGAGTGCGGATTCGATGCCGCCGGACAGCCGCCTCTCTTCACAGACCGTGTAGAGGGACGTGAAGTTCCCTTTGGCCACCGAGCGCTCAAGTACGTCCAGTCCCCTCGCTCGTTGACCTGACGCAATGAGAAGCCTGCCGAAGTCGTGCTCCGTGCCGTGTCTCTCGCACCAGGCCAGAGCGGATTCCAGGGAGACATGGTCCCAGAATTCCGTGAGTGCACGGTCGAACCACTCGTCGGCGTCCTCGGCGCATTCCCATTCCCTCATGCGGTCCAGGCAGTCGACGAGTGCGAAGACGTCTCCCCGGCGGGCCGCCCGCGTGTAGAGGTTCTTCGCGGCATCCCAGTCCGCCTCCTCGCAGGTCACCGACGTCGCTGCGGCGAAACGCAGTGCGCGGGGGTCCCCGAGGGTGTGCGCGTGCACGTACCACTCGACAGTCTCTTCCCGCCGGCTTGTCATGGAGAGGATCTCGGCGATGTCGAGGGCGGCTTCACTGCTCCCCGAGTCGGCGGCTTTCCGGTAAAGGGTGACAGCTGTGCGGAACAGGCCGCGGCATTCCGCCGATCTCCCGATGCTCAGCGCCTCGGCTGCTGTCGAGTGATGCACCAGGAGATCCCAGAGCCCCGGCGGAGGGGGCGGCCGTCGCCGATCCTCCCGCCCCAGCTGATCCAGGGGATCGGCCAAGCGGTACCGCACCGATCCCTCCGCCACCCCTCTTCTCCGGGGGCGGACCCGCGTCAATGGCCCGCGGATCCCCCGTTGAGGCCGCGCCGCGTACGCCAGAGCCGCCTCCAGCCAGTCTTCGGGCAAGTGATCCAACTGCAGATCGGTCAGGTATTCGTATGCCGCGGCTTCGAGCAGTTCCAGGGGGACATGCTCGCCGAATCCGAGCCGGCGGATGTCCATCGCCGCGTCGATGAGGGCTCTGACCGGGAGCGGGGCTGTCCGGTAGCGCTGGATCAGTGCCGGCACTCCGGCCAGGTACTGGGTCACCTGGCGCTGTTCAGCGTGTTCCCAGGCGTGAGCGAGCCGGGCGTCGCGTGCGGCGGCCTCCGTCAAGTCGTCCGGGTCGTCCGGCTCGAAGGTGACCGGGACGCGAAGGGAACTCCCGTTGAGAACATGGCGGGCGTGGGGGTGCAGGTCTCTCTGGCCGTCGCGCGGTTCCGATGTCAACTGGTCCCAGTACGCGGGCCAGAGGGTCACCAGGATCAGCACGGGGTGTCGATCCGGGGCGTGCATGATCCGCCGAAGCGCGGCCGCCACCCGCTCCCCCTCCGCAGGGTCGGCGGTGAGGAGGAAGCGCTGAGCCTCGTTCAGCCACACCACCGTGTGCGGGCCGACCTTCTCGAGGTCCGAGGCCGGATCGGAGTGCGGAGCGGAGTCCAGAGGCTGCCAGACGCGCCACTCGGGGGGCAGCCGCTGGATCGCCTCCCAGAAGGTGCGGGTCTTCCCTGTGGAGGATTCTCCGACAAGGGTGATGATCACACTCTGTCCTGAAACCGCGTGGTCGACCTTCTCTTCCACGCGCCGGTCGTGATCACGCACCACATAGGTCGGCAGCGTTGGTGCGTCCTCGTCCTCGTCCTCGGGGACTGTGATGGACCGGTGCACTTCGAGGGCGTAGGGACCGAGTTCACCCAACGGCCTGCCCGGGGGCTCGGCGAGGAGCGCGTCCACCCATGCCGTTCGGACCCGCTCCACCGTGTCCGCGACGTCCCAGCGGGCCTCGCGGGCCAGTACCGCGGCGACGGAAACGACATTCGCCTGCTGCGCGGGGAATTCACCCGAGCCGATGATCCTGTGCACCGTGTCCTTCGAAGGACACCCCGGGAGCAGGTCGTCCGGGTCGGCGGCGATCAGGTCGGCGATCCGTGCCACCGGCGGAGTCCTGGCCTCCAGGTAGAGGCGGTAGAGCAGCGCCTTCAGCTCGCGTAACGGTCCTGGGGCGACCCGTGGTGCGGGGATCCGGCGCTGACCACCGCCGCTCGACCCGTCGTGCCGACCCGCGTCTCGGCTCATCGCGGCATCATCCCGCTTCCCTCTCGCCCCGTCCCGGTTTCTGCCGGGCGCAGGCCGCACCCGTGATCCTGCCGTCGCAACTCGTCGTGTGCCGTCTGCGACCCCGCAGCGTAGCGACGTGAGCGGGCTGGAGAGTGGCCCGCCGGACCTTCCGTCGGAGGCGCAGGTGCGCGAGGAGGAGCAGGGCAGGCGCAGGACCCGGCGCAGGCCGCGACTGGCCCGTAGCGAGCGAAACGCGTTGCTGGCAGCGGCAGTCGGCGGCGTGTCCACCGCCCTGGTGAACGGACTCATCGCTCTGGTGGTGGAGGCGGTGAGGGCCGCGCTCGGGTGACGGGACGCATGTGTGGCCCGGAGAACAAGACCGCACCCGGTCCGTCATGGGCGCCGTGCTCGGCGGCCTGCGGACCGGGTGCGGTCAGGTAGACACTGCAATCGAAGAACGTGCAGGTCAGAACGCGTAAGGAGAGATCACGCCTTCTTGGTCTCCCAGAAGATCTCCGCGATCTGGGCGATGTAGTCCAGAGCCTTCTGGCCCGTCGCCGGGTCGGTGGACGCCTTGGCGGCCGAGAGGGCCTTCAGGGTGTCGTTGACCAGCTGGTGCAGCTCGGGGTGCTTCTCGAAGTGCGGGGGCTTGAAGTAGTCGCTCCAGAGCACGGAGACGTGGTGCTTGGCGAGCTCCGCGCGCTGCTCCTTGATGAGGGTGGCGCGCGTCTGGAAGTGGGGGTCGTCGTTGCCGGCCATCTTTTCCTGGACAGCCTTGACCGACTCCGCCTCGATGCGGGCCTGGGCCGGGTCGTACACGCCGCAGGGCAGGTCGCAGTGGGCGCTGACCTGAACCTTGGGGGCAAACAGGCGGGAAAGCATGGAGCATTCCTTCCTCGTGATCGTCTTCTCAGGTGCGACATTACTCCCTGAGGAAGTCGATTTCTCGGCTGCCCCCTGGGGCTTAGGACAAAAGTCCAGGGTGAGACTGAGACTGGTGGAGGAACGGACCGGGGAGGTGCCGGGGATGCCGGAGCTGTCGCAGGAGACCGAGCGGGGGAGGGCTGTGGCGCCCTTCGGACTGGCCGAGGTGACGGGCCCGTCCATGGTGCCCACCCTGCGTCACGGGGATCAGCTGCTGGTGCGGTACGGAGGCGTGGTCAGGCCCGGTGACGTGGTGGTCCTGCGTCATCCCTTCCAGCAGGACCTGCTGGTGGTCAAGCGGGCGGCGGAGCGGCGGGACGGCGGCTGGTGGGTGCTCGGGGACAACCCGTACGCGGGCGGGGACAGCACCGACTACGGGGTGGTGCCCGAGGAACTGATCCTCGGCAAGGCGTGGTTCCGGTTCCGGCCGGTGCGGGCCGGTCAGCGTTCGCCGTTCGCGCTGCTGCGCTGGGCGCTCTCCGCGGTGAGGCCGCTGCCGGCGGACCGGTCGGCGTCCAGGCGCTTGCGGGCGCGGTAGGCGGCCACGTTGGCGCGGGTGGCGCAGCGGTCCGAGCAGTAGCGCCGGGAGCGGTTGGTGGAGGTGTCCAGGTAGGCGTTGCGGCACGGGGAGGCCTGGCACAGGCCGAGGCGGTCGACGCCGTGCTCGGTGAGGTGGAAGGCGAGGCCCATCGCCGCGATGGCCGCGTAACCGGCGGTGGCGTTGGAGGGGTGGTCGGCCAGGTGCATGTGCCAGAGGGGGCGGCCGTCGTCGTCGCGGAAGTCGTGTCCGGAGATCTGTGGGCTGACCGGGAACTCCAGCAGGAGTGAGTTCAGCAGGTCCACGGCCAGCGTCTCGTCGCCCTTGTCGGCGGCCTCGAAGACCGAGCGCAGCCGTGCCCGGACCGAGCGGAAGCGGGTGACGTCGGCGTCGGTGGCGCGGCGGGCGGCCGACGCGTTGACGCCGAAGAGGTCACGGACGGCCTCGACCGAGGTCAGGGAGTCCTTGCCCCGCGCCGGTTCCTCGCTGTTGACGAGACGGACGGCGTAATCCGAGTAATAGGCCAGTTCCACTTGTAGTCCTTACGGGGGCGCGTTATCGTCGTGTCAGCGGTCGGGTAACAGCCGGTCGTGCTTCCAGGGTATTACGCGAACCGAGGGGAGACGGGTTCCATGACCACGAGTACCGGAACCGACTGGGCGGCCTGGCAGGAGAGCTGGGACCGGCAGCAGGAGTGGTACATGCCGGACCGCGAAGAACGCTTCCGGGTCATGCTCGACATGGTCGAGGCACTCGTCGGCACAGCGCCACGCGTGCTCGACCTCGCGTGCGGCACCGGCAGCATCACCTCCCGGCTGCTCCGGCGCTTCCCCGAGGCCACCAGCACCGGCGTCGACCTCGACCCGGCGCTGCTCGCCATCGCGCACGGCACCTTCGAGGGCGACGACCGCGTCCACCTCGTCTCCGCCGACCTCAAGGACCCCGACTGGCCGGCGAAACTGCCGTACGACTCCTACGACGCCGTGCTGACCGCCACGGCCCTGCACTGGCTGCACAGCGAACCCCTCGCCACCCTCTACGGTCAGGTCGCGGAGCTGGTGCGCGACGGCGGTGTCTTCATGAACGCGGACCACATGATCGACGAGAGCACGCCGCGGATCAACGCGGCGGAGCGCGCGCAGCGCCACGCCCGCATGGATCAGGCCAAGCGGGAGGGCGTCCTGGACTGGGCCGAGTGGTGGCAGCTGGCGGCGAAGGACCCGGCCCTCGCCGAGCCGACCGCCCGCCGCTTCGCGATCTACGGCGAACACGCGGACGGTGACACACCGTCGGCGGCGTGGCACGTGCGCACTCTGCGGGCCCGGGGCTTCGGCGAGGCGCGGCCGGTGTGGTCCTCGCCGTCGGACACCCTGGTGCTGGCGGTGAAGTGAGCCGGCCATGACGGACAGGGGCGGTACGGGAATCCCCGTACCGCCCCTGTCCCGTGTACCGGGTGAAGGTCAGAGCACCTTGGACAGGAACGACTGCGTCCGCTCGTGCTGCGGGTTGGTCAGAACGTCCCTCGGGTGACCGGACTCGACGACCACACCGTCGTCCATGAAGACCAGGCTGTCGCCCACCTCCCGGGCGAAGCCCATCTCGTGGGTGACGACGACCATGGTCATGCCGGACTCGGCGAGGTCGCGCATGACGTCGAGGACGTCACCCACCAGCTCCGGGTCCAGGGCCGAGGTCGGCTCGTCGAACAGCATCAGCTTCGGGTCCATCGCCAGGGCCCGGGCGATCGCCACGCGCTGCTGCTGGCCGCCGGAGAGCTGGGAGGGATAGTGCCCCGCCCGGTCGGCCAGACCCACGCGCTCCAGCAGCTGCATGGCGCGCCCCTTGGCCTCGGACCGGTTCACGCCCCGCACCTGCACCGGCGCCTCCATGACGTTCTCCAGGGCCGTCATGTGCGGGAACAGGTTGAAGCGCTGGAAGACCATGCCGATGTCACGGCGCTTCGTGGCGACCTCGCGGTCACGCAGCTCGTAGAGCTTGTCGCCCTGCTGCCGGTAGCCGACCAGCTCGCCGTCGACGTACAGCCGCCCGGCGTTGATCTTCTCCAGGTGGTTGATGCAGCGCAGGAAGGTCGACTTGCCCGAGCCGGAGGGGCCGATGAGGCAGAACACCTCGCCCGGCTTCACCTCCAGGTCGATGCCCTTCAGCACCTCGACGTGGCCGAAGGACTTGTGCACGCCCTGCGCCCTGACCATCGGGACGGTCCCCGCGGCCGGGGTGTCCTGCGTCTTGCTCAGCTTGTCGGTCATGCCATGCCTCCCTTGGGCCGGCCCAGGGAGAACATGCTGGTCCTGATCTTCTGCCACGGGGTCGGCGGCAGCTGGCGGCTGGAGCCGCGGGCGTAGTAGCGCTCGATGTAGTACTGGCCCACGCTCAGGATCGAGGTCATCACCAGGTACCAGGCCGCGGCGAGGAAGTACATCTCCACCGGGGCACCGGAGTTCTGGCCGATGTCCTGGGCGTAGCGGAACAGCTCCGGATACTGGACCACCGACACCAGCGAGGTGGTCTTCAGCATGTTGATGACCTCGTTGCCGGTCGGCGGCACGATCACCCGCATCGCCTGCGGGATGATGATCCGGCGCAGGGTCCTGCCGTGGCTCATGCCCAGCGCGTGGGCGGCCTCGGTCTGGCCCTCGTCCACGGCGAGCAGGCCGGCGCGGCAGATCTCCGCCATGTACGCGGCCTCGTTCAGGCCGAGGCCGAGCAGCGCGGTCAGGAGAGGGGTCATGAAGTCCGACCACTCGTCCTTGTACAGCGGACCGAGGTTGATGTACGTGAAGACCAGACCCAGGTTGAACCAGACGACGAGCTGGACCAGGACCGGGGTGCCCCGGAAGAACCAGATGTAGAACCAGGCGATCGACGACGTCACCGGGTTCTTCGACAGCCGCATCACCGCGAGCACGATGCCGCCGACGATGCCGATCACCATCGACAGGACCGTCAGCAGGAGGGTCTTGCCGACACCGGTCATGATCCGGTCGTCGAAGAAGTAGTCCGGTACCGCGCCCCAGTTGATCTTGCCCTGGCCGAACGCGTAGATGATCGCGACGAGCAGCGCGATCGCGATGACGGCGGAGACGTACCGCCCGTAGTGCCGGACCGGGATGGCCTTGATGGCCTCGGCGCCGGCGGCGGGCGCGCCGTCCGGCTCCGCCGTCTTGTGGATGTCAGTCACGGATGATGCCTCTCAGTGGCCGCTTCTGCCGGTCGCGGGTCACTTGCCGCCGTTGATGGCGGACTCCTTGACGGCGCCGTCCTGGGCGCCCCACTTCTCGAGGATCTTCTTGTACTCGCCGTTCTTGATGATCGCGTTCATCGCGGCCTGGAGCGCGTCCCTCAGCTGGGCGTCGTCCTTGGCGACCGCGATGCCGTACGGGGCCGCCTCCACCTGGTCGCCGACGATCTGGAAGTCCTTGCCGCCGCCGGAGGTCTTCACCGCGTACGCCGCCACCGGGAAGTCGGAGGAGGCCGCGTCCACACCGCCCGAGCGCAGCCGGGTCTGGGACTGCTGGTCGTCGTCGAACGCCTCGATCGCGAGCTTCTTGCCGCCCGGACACTTCTTGGCCTCCTGCTTGGCCAGGTCCTCCGAGACGGTGCCGCGCTCGACGGCGACCTTCTTGCCGCACAGGTCCGACCAGTTCGTGATGCCCTGGGTGTCGCCCTTGCGGGTGTAGATGGAGACGCCGGCGGTCAGGTAGTCGACGAAGTCGACGCCTTCGCCGACCTTCTTGCCCGTGTCGGGGTCGATGCCCTGCTGGCGGTTCTTGTTGTCCGTCATCGCCGACATCGCGATGTCGTTGCGGCCGGAGCGAAGACCGGTGAGCAGGGCGTCGAAGGTGCCGTTCTCGAACTCGAACGTCACCCCGAGCTGCTTGCCCATGGCCGCCGCGAGGTCCGGGTCCAGGCCGACGACCTTGCCGGAGGAGTCCTTGAACTCCACCGGGGCGTACGCGATGTCCGAACCGACCTTGATCTTGCCCTTGCTCCGGATGGCCTGGGGGAGCTTGTCGGCGAGCGGGGCGGTGCTGGTGGACGCGCTGCCGGAGTTCTTGTCCTTGTCCTGGGTCTGGTCACCGCAGCCGGTGAGCAGCAGGGTGCCTGCGACCGCGATCGCACCGACCGCGGCCAGACGGGAGCGCGCGGCGGTGGTACGACGGGTGGAGCTTGCGGTCATCGTGGTTCCTCCGGCGGATGGGAAGAGTTGCCGATGGGTCGACGGAAACACACACCTTCGGGTGTCGCGACCTCGTGGGTTTACGGCATCTTGCCATTCGGACTACGCCATTCAGAGGACTCGCTATGTCAAAATCGGATAACGGGTGAACCCCGAACCGCATCAGGTCGGTACATCCTTGGTCCCTGGCCGCCGAACCATCTGCGGGAATCAAGCGCTCCGGCCGGAAAATCTTCGGCGTGTCTCAGAATGTGATCAGCCGGACTCGCGCGCTCCCACGCCGTCGCGGCCCCTCCGCCGTGTCCCGCCTTCGGCCGCCCTCCACCTCCGGGTGTGACCTTGAACCTATTGGACTCGTCGCGGGCGCCGTCCGTCCGGTAAGAAGGTTCTTTACACCCCTCATCCGGGGCTCAGGGCGCGTGTGCGGCGCGCCCGTCGCGTATGGCCTCGCACGTATCAGCAAACGGGCCGTACGCGGTGCCCGCCCACCCCTCACCAGGAGTGGTCGACCCTCAAACCATGCATACCTAAGGGGTAAGACAAAGTGGCAGCGGAGATCGTCAATCCTCGCAGCGACAGCAATACGGACCAGGACGGCGGGGCCGAGCCCCTCGATTCCTTCGATCCGGTGTTCGCGCTGCACCGCGGCGGCAAGATGGCCGTGCAGGCCACCGTGCCGGTCCGCGACAAGGACGACCTGTCCCTCGCGTACACACCCGGCGTCGCGCGCGTGTGCACCGCGATCGCGGAGCAGCCGGAGCTGGTCAACGACTACACGTGGAAGTCGTCGGTGGTCGCCGTCGTGACCGACGGTACGGCCGTGCTCGGACTCGGGGACATCGGTCCCCAGGCCTCCCTCCCCGTGATGGAGGGCAAGGCGATCCTGTTCAAGCAGTTCGGCGGGGTCGACGCGGTGCCGATCGCGCTCGACTGCACCGACGTCGACGACATCGTCGAGACCGTCGTGCGGCTGGCTCCCTCGTTCGGCGGAGTGAACCTCGAGGACATCTCGGCGCCCCGGTGCTTCGAGATCGAGCGCCGGCTCCAGGAGCGTCTGGACATCCCGGTCTTCCACGACGACCAGCACGGTACGGCCGTCGTGACGCTCGCCGCCCTGCGCAACGCGGCGCGGCTGAGCGGACGCGAGATCGGGCAGCTGCGGGCCGTCATCTCGGGCGCCGGCGCGGCCGGTGTCGCCATCGCCAAGATGCTGGTCGAGGCCGGCATCGGGGACGTGGCGGTGGCCGACCGCAAGGGCGTCGTGTCCGCCGGGCGGGAGGACCTGACCCCGGTCAAGCGCGAGCTGGCCGGATTCACGAACAAGGCCGGCCTCACCGGCACGCTGGAGGACGCCCTCGCGGGCGCGGACGTCTTCATCGGCGTCTCCGGCGGGACGGTGCCGGAGTCGGCCGTGGCCTCCATGGCCGAGGGCGCCTTCGTGTTCGCGATGGCCAACCCGAACCCCGAGGTGCACCCGGACGTCGCGCACAAGTACGCGGCGGTCGTCGCCACCGGGCGCTCGGACTTCCCGAACCAGATCAACAACGTGCTGGCCTTCCCCGGGATCTTCGCGGGCGCGCTGCAGGTGCGGGCCACGCGGATCACGGAGGGCATGAAGATCGCCGCGGCGGAGGCGCTGGCCGCGGTGGTCGGTGACGACCTCGCCGCCGACTACGTCATCCCCTCGCCGTTCGACGAGCGGGTCGCTCCCGCGGTGACCGCGGCGGTCGCGGCCGCCGCCCGCGCCGCGGGTGTCGCCCGCCGCTGACGTCACGCCGGAACGGCCCCGTCCGCTCGGACGGGGCCGTTTCGCTGCCCGTCCCCCCGCCTGACCGGGTGACGGCGGGATGTCCGGGGCGCTGTCGCCGGACTGCGCCGCACGAGTGCCGCGGCGCAAGAGGGCATGTGTCACAGGGCGCCGAGGTTCCGTCGACCGCGTCGCGCACCTATCGTCGGCAGCATGTTCGCTGTCTACGCCGCCCGAATCGACCGCGACCAGCCGCTCACCGGCCTTGAGTTGGGGGAGCGTCCGGCTCCCGAGGCCCGTCCCGGCTGGAGCACCATCACCGTGCGGGCCGCTTCCCTCAACCACCACGACCTCTGGTCCCTGCGGGGCGTCGGCCTGCCGGAGGACCGGCTGCCGATGATCCTCGGCTGCGACGCCGCCGGCATCGACGCGGACGGCAACGAGGTCGTCCTGCACTCCGTCATCGGCCAGACCGGCCACGGCGTCGGCCCCCGCGAGCCGCGCTCCATCCTCACCGAGCGCTACCAGGGCACCTTCGCCGAACAGGTCGCCGTACCGACCTGGAACGTGCTGCCGAAGCCGGCGGGGCTGTCCTTCGCGGAGGCCGCCTGTCTGCCGACGGCCTGGCTGACCGCGTACCGGATGCTGTTCACGAACGCCGGGGTGCGGCCGGGCGACTCGGTCCTCGTGCAGGGCGCGGGCGGCGGTGTCGCCACGGCCGCGATCATCCTCGGCAAGGCGGCCGGGCTGCGTGTCTTCGCCACCAGCCGGGACGAGGCGAAGCGGAAGCGGGCCATGGAGCTCGGGGCGGTGGAGGCCGTGGAGCCCGGGGCGCGGCTGCCGCAGCGGGTGGACGCCGTCATCGAGACCGTGGGTGCCGCGACCTGGTCCCACTCGGTGAAGTCCCTGCGGCCCGGCGGCACCCTCGTCATCTCCGGTGCCACCAGCGGGGACCGGCCCTCGCACGCCGAACTGACCCGGATCTTCTTCCTCGAACTGAAGGTGGTCGGCTCCACGATGGGCACCAAGGACGAGCTGGAGGACCTGCTGTCCTTCTGCGCCGAGGCCGGCGTACGGCCCGTCATCGACGAGGAACTGCCGCTGGACCGGGCCCGCGAGGGCTTCGAGCGGCTGGCCTCCGGCGAGCAGTTCGGGAAGATCGTGCTCACCAACCACTGAGAGACGACGGGACGTTCGGTAAAGAGGCGGGTCCGGGAGCCGGGCCCGCCTCTCGCGCACCCCCCTTGTCAATGATGGTTGACAAGGGGGGTGTGTCAACCTACATTGACAGCATGAGTGAGGCAACCGATCTCGCCGAGCGTGCCGGCGACCGCGATCCGCGGGTCGGCCTGCGGGCCGTGGCGGCACTGCGCCGGCTGCTGGAGCAGCTGGAGGCGGTGCAGGTGCGCAGCGCGCGCAATCAGGGCTGGTCGTGGCAGGAGATCGCCGCGGAGCTCGGTGTCAGCAGGCAGGCCGTGCACAAGAAGTACGGGAGGCGTTGATGTTCGAGCGGTTCACGAAGGACGCCCGGAGGGTGGTCGAGGGGGCGTGTGCCCATGCGCGGGAGGCCGGGGCGCGGACCGTCGACGCCGAGCACCTGCTGCTCGCGCTCCTCGACGGCGAAGGCAGCCGGGCGTCCTTCGCGCTGTCCGCCCTCGGCCTCGCGGAGCGCCGGGAGGTGGTGCGCGGAGCCCTGCGGGAGGCGAGGCGGCAGGCCGGCCTCACCCGCGCCGAGGCGGACGCGCTGGCGGGGCTGGGCATCGACGTCGCGGAGATCGTGGCGCGGGTGGAGGAGGTGCACGGCGTCGGAGCGATGTCCGGTGACCGGGGGGACCGGCGGTGGTGGGCCGGGCGTCGGCCTGCCTTCAGCCGGGGGGCGAAGGAGGTGCTGGAGCGGGCGCTGCGGGTTGCTCTCGCCCGGCATGACCGGCACATCGGGGGTGAGCATCTGCTGCTGGCGCTCACCGTGTTGCCGGGAGTGGCGGGGGAGGTGCTGGCCGACCAGGGGGTGACCTTCGAGGCGGTGTCGAGGGTCTGCCCGCCCCTCCGTGCCGCCGGGTCGGCGGGAAGGTGAGCCGTCGGGGCTCCGCCGCGGGCCCTGGGTGCCTGCCTGCCCGTCGGTTGTCCGTTCCGGTTGGGGAGTGAGCCGTCGGGGCTCCGTCTCGGACTCCGGGTGCCTGCCCGCCCGTCGGCCGTGCGTTCCGGTTGGTGGGCGAGCGGCCGGGGCTTCGCCTGGGGCACCGGGTGCCTGCCCGCCCCTCGGTCGGCCGTTCCGGTCGGATGGAGGGTGGGTGGGTTGTCCGGGCGGCTCGGTCGGGGGCTGTGTCAGCGGGTCGGGGTGTGGAGCAGCGCCGCGATGCGGGCCGCCGCTGTGGACAGGTGGTGGCGGGCCTCGCGGAGCTGGGCCGGGGTGACGCCGTGGTCGCGGGCCGCGTCGCGGATGTCGTCGCGGAAGCGGTCCAGGAGACGGTCCAGATCGCGGGCCGGGTCCGCGGTGGAGTCCTCGTGGGCCCAGGCGGGTTCGTACTCGGCGGGGAAGTCCTCCGGGGCGGGCGTGTGGTGCGGTTCAGCGGCGGGGGCCGACTTCGGCGTTCCTTCGGTGGGGCGGCCGGAACCCCGGTCCCTGCCGGACTCCTTGCCGTAGTCCTTCCCGAACTCTCCGAACTCCTTGGCCAGCTCGGTCAGGCCCTCGCGGACGCCCGTCGGCCAGTCACCGCGTGTGAAGTGGTCCTGGACCCGGTCCTGCACCCGGCGGGCGATGCGCTGCATCTCCTCCTGGGCCCGCGTCTGCGCCTCCTGCGCCTGGCGCCGGGCCCGCTGGGCCTCCTCGCGGGCCCGGCGGCTCTCGTCCTTGGCGCGCCGTGCCTGCTCCTTCCACTCCTGCTTGACCCGGCGCATCTCCTCCTTGGCGGCCTTCCACGCCTCCTTCTCGCCCGTCTCGCCGTACTCCCCGTAGGGCGGCTCTCCCCGGCGGGCCTCCGTCGCGGCGGCACGCATCTCGCGGCGCAGGTCGCCGGCCGCACCGCGCACGTCAGCCCTTATCTCGGCGGCCAGCTCCGCCACCGACTCGCGGATCTCCAGCTCCAGGTCGGCCAGCTCGCCGCTGCGGCCGGCCAGTTCGGCGCGGCCCGCGTCGGTGATGGCGTACACCTTGCGGCCGCCCTCGGTGGTGTGCCGGACCAGACCCTCCGCCTCCAGCTTGGCCAGGCGGGGGTAGACCGTGCCCGCCGAGGGCGCGTAGAGACCCTGGAAGCGTTCCTCCAGGAGCCTGATCACCTCGTAGCCGTGGCGCGGGGCCTCGTCGAGCAGCTTGAGCAGGTACAGGCGGAGGCGGCCGTGGGCGAAGACGGGGGCCATGTCAGAGCACCTTCTTGTCGGTCGTGCCGTCGGCCGGGGCGCCGCCGACGCCGGCGTCCTGGCCGGAGACGGAATTGTCCCCCGGCGCGGCCGGGGAGCGGTCGGCCGGGCGGGGCGCGGTGCCGGTGCCGGCGGCCCGGGGGCGCCCGCTTTTCCCAGGGGCGCTCTCCTCTTCCTCCCGGGGCGGGCGGCGCAGCAGCGCGATCGAGCCGGAGACCGTGCTGGCCCGGAGCCTGCCCGTGCCCGCGCCCAGGCGGCCGGTGATCTTGTGGGCGCCCCACTGACCGTGCACCCGCAGTCCGTCGAAGGCGTTGGAGATCGTGCCGCTCGCGGTGTTCGCCTCCACCTCGGCGTCCGCCGGGTGCGGCAGGCGGATGGCGATCTCGCCGGAGACGCTGGTGAGGCCGACCTCCGTCGGACCGTCCGGGTCCAGGTCGACGATCATGGAGCCGCTGACGGTGTCGGCGCGTACGGCGGGGCCGGAACCCTCGACGACCGTCAGGTCTCCCGAGACCGACTGGAACCTCAGGTCGCCGGTGACCGCCTGGGCCTCCAGGTTCCCGGAGACGGTGTCCGCGCGCACCGGACCGGAGACGCCGACCAGGGTGGTGTCGCCGGTCACCCCCTTGATCACCGCGGCTCCGCGGATGCCGGAGACGACCGCGCCCGCGCCGACCACCCCCACCTCCACCCGGGTGTCGGCGGGAACCGCCAGGGAGACGACGGCGCTGCGCCGCCAGCCCTTGCGGTCGAGCCACTTGAGGAAGCCCTTCCAGGGCAGGTCCTCGTACGCCACGGTGAGGGTGCCGCCGCTCTCGCTGACCAGCAGGGGTGGCCCTTCGAGTTCCGACACCTCCAGACGGGCGCGGCCCTCGTCCGTGCCCACGACGTTCACCGTGCCGTTGACGATGCGGACGTGGAGGTCGCGCACGGGGGTGTCGAAGGTCAGTTTCTGGGGTTCGGCGACGGACCACTCGGACATGGGGCCTCCTCGGCCGGACATTCGCGACGCGCCATATCGCGTCTCTCGCCAAACACGATATATCGCGGAGGCGGGAAGTCAAGGCCGGGTGGTGCCACCGGCCCCGGGCCGTGCGGCGGCTCCCGGACCGTGCGGGGCTCCCGGGCCGTCGTCCCGGCCGGGGCCGCATAGGCTGGTGGGAGTTAATTCCCGGCTGGACGTGAACGCAGGAGACGCACCCCTATGTACTTCACCGACCGCGGTATCGAGGAGTTGGAGAAGCGGCGCGGCGAGGAAGAGGTCACCTTCGAGTGGCTTGCCGAGCAGTTGCGCACGTTCGTGGATCTCAACCCGGACTTCGAAGTGCCCGTGGAGCGGCTCGCCACCTGGCTCGCGCGGCTCGACGACGAGGACGACGAGTAACCGAGTGGGCGGCCACGAGAGGGCGACGCGCGCCAGGACGGCCGACGGGCCGGGGGTCCGGTGATGCACCTGTTCCCGGTGATGCGGCCGTTCCCGGTGATGCGGCCGTTCCCGGTGATGCGGCCGTTTCCGTTGACGCGGCCGTTTCCGCCCCCTCAGGGGCGATCATCGGCCGTATCGTTCACCGGCTCTCGTCTTCCCCTCCCCCTCTTCGGCCCCGGGAGTTAGCCTTCTCCTCCCATCGGCGAACGGGGGTGCGTCATGGCCGGAGGAGTCGAACGTGTGCGCCTGGACGACGGAACCGTCGTCTGGGCCAGGATCGGCGCGGCCGACGAGGAGGCGCTGGACGAGGGCGGCTACTGGGACACCGGACTCGGCGGCCGGGTCATCGACATGGCGGAGGGGCTGGCCGGCACGGTCGGTGGCGTCGTGCGCTCCCTGCGCGCCGGACTGGACACACCGGCACCCGTCGAAGTCTCCGTCAGCTTCGGGATCGAACTGACGGCGCAGGCGGGCAAGATCGTGAGCGCCATCGCGGAGGGCGGCGGCACGTCCTCCCTCACCGTCTCCCTGACCTGGACCGAGCCGGCCACGGCGGCGGACGGCGCGGATCGGGCGGCGCGGGGCGGTGGTGTCGTACCGCCGCGGCCCCCGGCTCCCGGCGCCGTATGAGCGCCTTCGACGAGATGGTGCGCCCCTCTCTCGCACGCATCGGCGCACCGGGTGACGGGTATGCAACGGACCGTGACTCGTACTGGGGGTCGGGGTTCTTCGTGGCCCCGGGCTGGCTGTTGACCTGCGCCCACGTCGTGGGGAAGGGGGGAGCCGCGGTGTGCCGAGGGGAGAGCGCGCTGAGCGTGACCTGGCAGGAGCGCACCGCCGTCGGCGCCTGGGAGCCGCGCACCGGCACCGGGACGGCCGTCGTCGTGGTGCCCCGGCCGGAGGGCGCGGGACCGGCGCGTGACCCGTGGCCCTTTCCCGACCTCGCGCTCGTCCGGGTCGCCGGCGCCGACGAGGTCCGCTGCCTGTGGCTCGGCGACCGGGAAGCGGGCCCCCGCACCCCCCTCGGCCTCTACGGCTGGTCGGTGCAGACCGGCGAGCTGGGCATCCGGCACGGCACCGGTGAACTCGCCGGATCCGACGCGCGGGCCCTGCTGCTCGCCGGCAGCCTGCCGATCGGCGGACTGTCCGGCGGCCCGGTGCTCGACCTGCGGCACGGATCCGTCATCGGCGTGATCAAAGGGCGCCGACGGGAGGAGGGCGTCGCCGTCCCGGTCACCGCGCTGTACGAACTGCTGGACTCGCGCGAGGCCGGCCGCGTGGTGCGCGAGGTGCTGCGCGCCCACGACCTGCACCACGCGAGCCTCCTCGGCACCGCGTCGCCGTACCCGGACTGGACCGCCTTCCACACCGCCCTGCCCGGGCACGTGACGTCCGTCTCCGGAATCACCGCCGAGCTGCGCACGCGCCTGTACGGCCATCTCGCGCACCTGCCGCCGCCGGCCGGCGCCGGAGAGGTCGTCCACCTCGTGGAGGACGTGAAGGAGCAGGTGCGCGGCGAACGCCTGCGCTCGCTGGTGCTGCGCAACGTGCGGACGTGGCGCGAGGGCGCCGGCCTGCTCCACGGTCTGCGCACGCTGGAGCCGGACGGCGGCGGAACGCTGGTCGACCTGGACGCCGTGCTGCTGTACGCGGCCCGGGTGGCCCGCAGGACCGACCGGGAACACGCCGGGGAGGTGGACGCGCGGCGGCTGCGGGCGTTCACCGAGTGGATCGCCGCGCAGGCCGCCGGGCACAGCCACTGGGCCGTCGGCGAGGCGATCCGCGCGCTGCTGGAGGGGACCGGCGGGGCGCAGCGGGCCGACGGCGCGCCCCCGCCCCCCGGCGGCCGTCCCGCCGGGGGGCTGTCCGACGGCCGGTCCGCCGGGGCGCAGGCGCCGGACGGGACGCCGATGGCCATCCCGGACGCCCGGCAGCCCTTCGTCGGCGAGATGGCGCACGCGGTCGAACACAGTGGGGCGCAGGCGCCGGACGGGACGCCGATGGTGAGCGGGGCGCCGGTGGCGAACGGGCCGCAGGTGCCGCACGGGGCGTCGATGGTGAGCGGGGCGGCGGTGCCGGACGAGGCCGGCGTCCTGCCCCAGGACGGGGCGGCCGGAGTGCCGTCGCCGGCCGAGGCCCCCGACGCGCTGTCCGCGGCCGGCTCCGCCGAAGCGCTGTCCGCGGCCGGCTCCGCCGAAGCGCCGCCCCCGGCCGGCTCCGCCGAAGCGCCGCCCCCGGCCGGCTCCGCCGAAGCGCCGCCCCCGGCCGGGTGCGCCGGTACGCCGTCGTCCACCGGTACGCCGCCGCTCACCGCCGTGCCCGTACCGGCGCCGCCCGCCCCGGCGCCCGTCGGACCCGCCGCGCCCCCCGCGCCCACCGGGACCGGGACTGCCGGGACCCCCGCAGTCGCCGTGGAACCGCCCCCCTGGTCCACCGCCGACCCCAGCCGCGCGGCACGGCCGGCCGGCGTCCCCTTCTCCGGCACCCGCACCGACGTCCTCGTCAAGGTCGCCCCGGCCACCTACGGCCGGCACCCGTGGAGCGTGCAGCTGATCTACGACGGGCAGGACGTCACCCCGGTCGCCGGCGACGACCGAGGCGCACGGGCCGAGGAGCTGGCGGCCGTGCTGCGCGAGCCGCTGGCCCGTGCGCTGAGCCAGGGGGACCACGGGGAGCACCTCGCCGCGATCGAGGTCTTCCTGCCCCGCAAGCTGTTCGATCTCCCGGTGGACGACTGGCAGTTGCTGCCCGGCGCACCCGACGACGGCTGGGGTGGCGACGGCGGTGGCGGCGCCGGAGACGACGAGGACGACGAGGACGACGACTTCGTGGACGAGCGGGCCCTGCCGCTCGGGATGCGGCGGACCGTCGTCGTCCGGGACGTCCGGCGCAACGGCCTGCCGCCCTCCCCGGAGTGGCGCCGACGCTGGAAGGCCGTCCTGCGCGGACCGCTGGCGCACGGGACGCTGGACGGGCGGTCCCCGGCCGGGTCTCATCCGCCGGGTGCCCCGGCCGGGGGCAAGTACCCGTACTACGGCGCCCTGTCGGCGCTGAGTGACGCGTCCGTCCCCGTCCACTGCGGTCCCGTCGGCAGCGGCCAGGGATACGCGGCGATGCGGGACGCGCTGCGCTCCGGGCACTCGGTGGTGCTGTGGCGCCGCGACCGGCATGATCACGAGGAGTGCGGGGACTTCCAGCAGCAGGCCGCCGCGCTGCTGGGGCTCGCCGGGCACGCCGACGGGCTGCACGGCCCGGTCCGCGACCTGCGCATCCGGCTGGCCGACCCCGACACCGCCCGGGCGCACGGTCTGCGCGGGAAGATCGCCGTACTGTTCGACCCGCCGGACCGGCCGCCGTACGGGACCGAGAGCATGCGGCCGCCGCCGCTGGCCACGCCCGGCGGCTGACCCGCCGGTGTCCCGCCCTGCGGGCGGACGCGGGGTCAACTCGATGGAGCCGTACGGATGTTCGCGGACGGCGGCGGGGGGCACCGGGCGCCGCGAACCTCGGCGGACGCGGGCGGCGGACGGTAGCCTTCTACGTCGGACGGCCGGGCCCGCTGCATGATCACCAAAGCCGGGAGGAGCCCAAGGTGAACGACTGGCGGATCTACCGCGGTGTGGGTCAGCCGCACGACGGCATGCGACGGTTGCCGGCGCCGCCGCCCTGGCGCGACTTCGCCGCCTCCCGGGAGGGCGCCGGGAGCGGCCCGGAGGATCCGAGCAGCGCCCGCCGGCTCGGCGTACGCCGCCGTCTGGTCGAGAACTACGCGCCCCGGCCGGCCGAGGTGGACGCGGTCAACGCCGCCCTCTATCTGCGCCGGCCCCTGCTGGTGACCGGCAACCCGGGAACGGGCAAGTCGACGCTCGCGTACGCCGTCGCCCATGAACTCGGCCTGGGCAGGGTGCTGCGCTGGCCCATCGTCAGCCGCACCGCCCTGCAGGACGGGCTGTACCGGTACGACGCCATAGCCCGGCTCCAGGACGTCCAGCTGGAGCGGGCCCGCGGTGCCGACAGCGGTGCCGCCGCCTCCGGAATCGGCTCCTACATCCGGCTCGGACCGCTCGGCACCGCGCTCCTGCCCGCCGAGCGGCCCCGCGTGCTGCTCATCGACGAGCTGGACAAGAGCGATCTCGACCTGCCCAACGACCTGTTGAACACCCTGGAGGAGGGCGAGTTCTCGATCCCCGAGCTGGAGCGGCTGGCGGACCGGGAACCCGTCGTCGAGGTCCTCACGCACGACGGCGACCGGGTCGCCGTGCACGGCGGGCGCATCGCGTGCACCGCGTTCCCGGTGATCGTGCTGACCTCCAACGGCGAACGCGACTTTCCCGCCCCGCTGTTGCGCCGCTGCGTGCAACTGGAACTGGACCCGCCCGGTGAGGAGCAGCTCACCGCCATGGTCGAGGCGCACCTCGGCGCGGACGGCGCCGACGCCGGCGCCGACCTCATCCGCCGGTTCCTGGAGCGCGAACCCGGTGAGGTGCTCGCCGCCGATCAGCTCCTCAACGCCCTGTTCCTCACCCAGCACGATCCGCACGCGCAGGGCCTCACCCGGGAGCGGATCGCCGAGATGCTGATGCAACCGCTCGACCGCACGAGGTGAGAGGCGGATGCCGGGGATGCGTCTGGACGAGCTGATCGGCAAGCTGCGCCAGGGTGGTCTCCAGCCGACCGCCGAGGACGTGGCGGACGCGCTGTGGCTGGCCCGGCGGTTCGGCACGGCTGCGCCCGGCGACGACCCCGGCACAGGCGATCCCGCAGGGGGGCCGGACAGCGCGTCCGGCGCCGAGGCGCAGGCCCCACCGCAGACCCCACCGCAGACCCCACCGCCCGGAGCCGGTCCGCCGGCCGGCCCGGACGCCCCGCCGACGCCCCCCACGGACACCCCCGCCCCCGCCGTCCCGCTGCACACCACGGGCCCCGCCTCCCACGGACGGTCCGGCGACGCCCCCGTGGCCTTCCCGGTCCGCGCCCCCTCCGCCGGCGCCCTGCCCGGACTGCTCGGCCTGCAGAAGGCACTGCGTGCCCTCGGCCGTTACCGCACGGCCTCCGTACGCGGCCGGGACGAGCGGATCGACGAGGCGGCCACCGCCGACCGGGCCGCCGCCAGCGGCATCCTGCTCCCCGTCACCCGGCCCGGCCGCCGCCGGCGCTGCGACGTCCAGCTGCTCATGGACACCGGCCCCGCCATGGCCGTCTGGGGCGAGATGGTCGAGGAACTGCGCCAGGCCTGCCAGCAGTCCGGCGCCTTCGCCTCCGTCCGCGTCCACCACCTGTACGCCGACGACTCCGGCACCCCCCTCGTCGGTACGACCGCCGGTCCCGGCCGGCGCACCCGGCTGCGCCCCGCCGACGAGCTGCACGACCCGAGCGGGCGCCGGCTCACCTTCGTCATCAGCGACTGCGTCGGTCCGCTGTGGCAGGACGGCACCGCGCAGCGCCTGCTGCACGGCTGGCCGCGCACCGCCCCGCTGGCCGTGATCCAGCCGCTGCCGCCCCGCCTGTGGGGCCGTACCGCACTGCCCGCCGAGCCCGGACTCCTGGTCCGCACCGGGGAGACCGGCGGGCGTCTCGACTTCCTGCCCGAGGACGAGCCCTGGGAGGAGATCCCGCCCGGCGCCCGGCCCGTGCCCGTCCTCCAGCCCACCCCGGAGGCGTTCGAGACGTTCGCCCGGCTGCTCGCGGGCACCGGACCGACCCGTGAGCACGCCTGGGCCGGCTTCGCCCACCCCGGTACGGCACCCGCGGAACCGGCCCCCGCCTCGCCGCAGCGCAGCGACGACGACCGGCTGCGCGCCTTCCGCGCCGGCGCCTCGTCCGGCGCCCTCCGGCTGGCCGTCTACCTCGCCGCCGCGCCCCTCACCCTGCCCGTGATGCAGCTGGTCCAGCGGGCCATGCTGCCCGACACCGGACCGATGGAACTGGCCGAGGTGCTGCTCGGCGGCCTGCTGCGGCAGCTGCCCGGCACCGGGGACCAGCCCTGCTTCGCCTACTCGCCCCGGATGCAGGACCTGTTGCTGTCCTCGCTCGACCAGGACACCGCCGGTCTCGTCCTCAAGCACTGCTCGGCCTATGTGGAACGGCACTTCGGCAAGGGCACCCGCAACTTCGCCGCCCTCGCCGCGGCCCGGCTCGCCGACCACGACCCCACTGCCGGCACCGGGCGGCTCGCCGGGGAGGGCGGGGGACGGGAGGGCGGCAGCGTGGAGGCCGAACTGTTCGCCCGCATCCCCGCGCGCGTGCTGCGGTTCTACCTGCCGGACCTGGTCACGCCCGACCCGCTGACCGAGGCCGAACGGCTGCTCGCCCGGTGGCGGCAGCTGGCCGACCCGGAGATGCTGCGCCGGGCCCGGGAACAGGCCCGCGCCGCCACGGCGAGCACCGGCACCGCGCCGGACGCCGCCCCCGGCACCGCGACCCGGGCCCGCCTGGTCCTCGGCCGCGTGCTGCGCGCGGAGGCGGGCACGGCGGGCGCGCGCACGGAGGGCCGGCGGGCCGCGCTGCTGCGGGAGGCCGCGGCCGAACTCGCCACCGCGTACGCCACGGCCCCCGCCGACGGCCGGGAGCGGGCCGAGGCCGCCCTGGAACTCGCCTCCTGCCGACGCGAGCTGTGGCGCCTGACGGCGGAGACGGACCAGCTGACGGAGGCCCTCCGCGCCCTGGACGCCGACGCCCCGCCCTGGCCCCGGATCACCTCCGCGTCCCGCAGCCGGCCGGGCGCCCCCGCGGACGTCGCGGTGGCACGGGCCGAGCGCCCGGGCGGCCCGAACGGGGGCGACTCCGACGGGGACGTCGTGGACGCGTCGCCCCTCGACGGCGACGGCCGGGAAGGCGGCGTCGCGGCGGGGGCGCCCTGGGAGGTGGTCGCCCATCGGGAGCGGCTGCTGCTGCGCGGGCGGATCCTGCTAGATCTGCGGCACCCCGGAGCCGCCGTACCCGAACTGCGCGAGGCGTGCGCGCTGTTGGCGCGGGAGCGGGCCTGCGACACCGTGCGCGGGCCCGCACTGCTCGATCTCGCACGGGCGCTGCGCGCGGCCGGCGCCGAGGACGCGGAGACCCGGCAGGCCCTGCACGAAGCCCGGCGCGCCGCCGGCGACGACCCGGCCCTGCTGCTGCCGACCCTGGCCGCCCTCGCCGCGTTCCACGCCGCGGCCGGGGAACCCGGGGAGGCCGACGCGGCCTATGAGCGTGCCGCGCTGCTCGCCCCCGCCGACGGCCCCCTGCGCGTCCAGCTCCTCACCGCCTGGGGCGAGTCGCTGCTCAGGCGGGCCTCGGCGGGCGACGGCGCCGGCGTGGTGGACCGGGCCGAGTACGTGCTGCGCGAGGCGCTGAAGTCGCTGCCCGCCCGGTCCGCGCACCGCGGCCGGCTGCAGGGCCTGGTCGGCAGCGCGCTCGCCCAGCGCTTCCGCCATCTCGGCTTCCTGCCCGACCTGTTCGAGAGCCGGCACCTGCTCGGCCAGGCGGTACGCGCGGCGACCGACGCGGCCGTACGGGCGGAGGCCTGGCTCCAGCTGGGCCGGGTGCGGCTGGAGGGCTGGTACCACGCGGGCGCGCCGGTGCTGATGGAGGCGCTGCAGGCGTACGAGAACGCCGAGCGGGAGGCGGCGGCGGCCCACGGCGGCGACCCCGGCTCGGTGACGGCCGCCCGGGCCCGGCACGGGTGCGGGGCGGTGCTGGCGCTGATGGGACGGCCCGGGGCGGCCGGCGGTGCGTTCCGGGCGGCGCGGGAACAGTGGCAGCGGCTCGTCGGGGCGCTGCGCCAGGTCGACTGGGCCGATGTCGAGCTGACCCGGCGGGCGGAGCGGCAACCGCCGCCCGTGGACGCCCGGTCGTTGCCGCGGGAGGCGTGGCGGGAAACGGCTCCGCCGTGGTGGCCGTGGTCCCAGGACTGGGTCGACACGGGCGAACTTGACCGGAGTTGAGCCGCCCGGGGTTTCTGCTTCCGGCCTGTCGGGAAGAAGTGGGCAGCCACTGCGGCTGCGCGGGGCGGGCGTAGTGCGGGGAGGAGCCGAGGGTGGGGGAGCCAACGACACGGGGGGCCGGCCTCGGCGAGGACGCCGCGGAGGCCGTGTTCCCGCCCGACCTCACCGACGTCGACCTGCGGACACTGCGTGCCATGGACCATCCGGCGGTGCTCGCGGCGGTCGCCGGGGTGCTCGCCGATCCGGAGGGGCTGCGCCGGGTCTGGTACACCACCGGCGGCGACGACGGGATCGCGCCGGGCGGACCCGAGCGCGCGTTTTCGGCCGGACCCGCGCGGCGGCCCTTACACGGCGAGGACACCGTGGCATGAACCCGGCAGCCGTCGGGCCCACGGGAGACATACGCCCGGCCGCCCCCGCTCTCCCGGAAGCCCCCTGGCCACCTCGGCGTGAGCCCGGCCCACCGGGGGACGTCCGACCGGCCGTCCCGGGCCCGGTTCCGGCGGGGATGCTCGTCGATCTGGCCCGTACGCGGCCGGTGGCCGCCGTCACCGCGGTCCTGGGCGCCGCTCTGCACGCGCGGCGGATGCTGCTGCTGAAGTCCCTCCTGGTCCGGGTCGACGCCGTGCGCGGTGCCCTGCCGGCGGCGGTACGGCGGCGCTTCGAGGGCGACTGGGCGTTGCTGGAGCGGGCCGAGCGGACCGACGCGGCGGCCGTACGCGCCGTACTCGACTACCCGACCACCGGCGCCTGGCTGGCCACGGTGCTCGCCGCGCCCGACGGACCGGAGTTCCAGGAGGCCCTCGCCGGCCTGGGAGCGGTGGCCGTCGCCGCCGCCCTGCGCGCCCGCTGCCGGTTCACCACCACCCGCCCGCTGCCGGCCGGCATCCTGCCGCTGCCCGGGATCGGACTGCTGCGCTGCGTCCGCGGCCGGGTCCGGCTGTCCGGCCGGGCCGGGGCCATGCGGATCACCGACGGCGCGGGCCGGACCCTGCTGCTGCCCGGCCCCGGCACCCGCTGGACCGCCGACGGCGCGCTCGCCTGGTCGGGGCTGCACACGCTGCCCGGCGGCACCGCCGTACTCGACGACGTGGACCCCTGCCGGGTGCCCGCGGGCGGCATCGGACCGGCGGCGCTGCCCGCGGCCGAGCGCCCCTTCTCCGACCACGCGGCATGGGCCGCCCGGTGGCGGGACGCGCACGCCCTGCTGGCCGCGACCCACCCCGCCCGGGCCGCCGAGACCACCGCGCTCGTCCGTGCCGTCGTCCCGCTCGTGCCCCCGGCGGGTGCCGGACCGCCGCTCAGTGCCACCGTGCGGACCGCGCCCGGTGCCGTCCTGGCGCAGCTGCCGGCCGACCGGCGGGAGCTGGCCGAGCTGCTGGTGCACGAGACACACCACACGAAGCTGGCCGTGCTGGACGAGCTGGTCCCGCTGTGGCGGCCCGGCGGCAGCCTGCACCGGGTCGGCTGGCGGGGCGACCCGCGCCCGGTCCCGGGTGTCCTCCAGGGCGCCTACGCGCACCTGGCGCTGCTGGATCTGTGGTCGCGGGCCCGCACCGGACCCGCCTGGGCGTGGCGGCGGCGCGCCGCGGAACGGTTCGAGACGTGCCGGGACCAGGTCGCCGAGGCCTTGTCCGTGCTGGCCGAGTCCGATGAACTGACCCCCTGCGGGAGGGACTTCGTCCGGCACATGGGCCGCCACCACGCGCACCTCGGGGTGACCGCCCGGCCGCGGGGATGACCCTCCGTAGAGGGGTTATTGCGTTACGTTATGCACGCGGCAGCCGCAGGAGACCGGGGGCCGCGGTGGGAGCAGGGAGCGGCGATGGCGGAACAGCGGCGGCCGGGCGCGAACGGTGCGGCGGTACCCGAGCATGTGCTCGTGGTCTTCCCGGGGTACCACCGATCGTGGGCGGCGTGGATCGCGCAGTGCCTGGAACGGCACGGGCACCGGGCCACGCTGCAGCGCTGGGACCCGCCGCGCGAGGTGGCGCTGGAGGACTCGCTCGGCGATCTGCTGCTGGCCAGCGGAAGGGTGCTGCTGGTCCTCAACGACTGGTTCTTCGAGCTGGGCCCGCGCCCGCCGGGCGAGTGGAACGACGCGCTGCGCGGCTTCGTCGCGGCGCACGCCGACCGGTTCGCCGCGGTCAACCTCACCAACCGGCCGCTGCTGCCCGCCACCGCCGTACTGGAACCGGCCAGCCTGTGGGCGCTGAGCGAGGAGGCCGCCGAGGAGCGGCTGCTGCGCCGGCTCGGCCTGGAGCCGCTCACCCGCCCGCGCGCGCTGCCGGACCGGATCCGCTACCCCGACGAGCGCTGCGAGATCTGGGGCGAGGTGCCGCGCCGCAACCCGCGCTTCACCGGCCGCGACGACCTGCTGGGCGAACTCCACCAGCGGCTCGCCGACGCCGAGCGCGGGGCCGCCGCCTGCACCCTCGTCGGCATGTCCGGCATCGGCAAGACACAGCTGGCCGCCGAGTACGCGCACCGCTTCAGCACCGACTACGACCTGGTGTGGTGGGTCAACAGCGACGACCGCACCATCCAGCGCGACCGCCTCGGCGAACTCGCCGTCGAACTCGGACTGCGCATCGGCAGCGAGCCCGGCGAACGCATCCGCGCCGTACGCAACGCGCTGCGCCGCGGGGAGCCGTACGCGAACTGGCTGCTGGTCTTCGACGGCTGGGACGACATCGACGGCGTGACGGCGCTGCTCCCGCAGGGCACCGGACACGTCCTGGTCACCTCCCGCAACCGGGGCTGGAGCGAGCACACCGACGTGCTGGAGATCCCCACGTTCGTGCGCGCGGAGTCCACCGGCTACCTGATGCGCCGCGCCCCGCACATCACCGCACGGGAGGCCGACGAGGTGGCCGCCGAGTTCGGTGACGTGCCGCTGCCCCTGGTGCAGGCCGCCTCCTGGCTCGGCGAGTCCGGCATGGAGGTGGACGAGTATCTGCGGATGGTCCGCGAACGGCGGCTGTCCACCGTCGACGAGCCCGTCACCGGGGAGGGTTTCCCACAGTCCTCCCTCACCTCCTGGGCCATACTGCTCAACCGGCTGCGCCGCTCCCAGCCGCAGGCCATCGACGTGCTCGGCCTGTGCACGTCCTTCGCCCCCGGACGCATCCCGCTCGGCCTCATCCGGGCCTACCCGCGCGCGGAGCTGCCCGAGGAACTGCGCTGGATGTCCGCCGACCTCCCCGCCTGGACCCGGGCCCTGGACACCCTGGTGAACTACTCGGTGCTCACCCGGGAGACCCGCGGGCCGCTCGCCGCCGAGGCGGGCCCGCACCAGGAGTCCGTGCACATGCACCGGCTGGTCCACGACATCGTCTCCAAGCTGACCGGCGACAACGGCGGCGACCTGCACCGGCGGGCGGTGCGCACCCTGCTCGCCGAGGCCGACCCGGGCAACCCCGCCGACAGCCGGAACTGGCCGCGCTACGCCGAACTCCTGCCCCACCTGCAGCCCTCCGGCGCCCTGGAGAGCCGCCAGCCACGCGTGCAGGAGCTGGTGCTGAACTGTCTGCGCTACTGCACCCGCAGCGGCGAGTACAGCGGCGGCCTGGAACTGGCGCAGCAGGTGCGCGAACGGTGGTCCCGGTTCATGGACCCGATCGACCAGCCGATGCTCGACCTGGCCACCCAGGAGGGCAACATGCTGCGCAACCGCGGCCGGTTCCGCGAGCTGTACGAGCTGCACCGGGGCGTGCTGAAGCAGCTGCGGGCCGCGCCCCGGCACAACGAGATCGGCGAACTGGTCAGCAAGAGCGCCATCGCGTCCGGCCTGCGCTCCCTGGGCCGTTACCAGGAGGCGTACGACCTGCAGCGCGAGGTGCTCGACGGCAACGAGCGGCTGCTCGGCCAGGACCAGCCCCCCACGCTGGTCGCCCGGCACAACCTCGCCGTCACCCTGCGCATGCTGGGCCGGTACGCCGAGGCGCTCGACCTCGACCTGGAGACCCTCGCCCGGGGCGAGAGCGTGCTGCGTGCCCGGCACATCAACACCCTCCACTCCGGCAACGCGGTCACCCACAGCCTCCGGCTGCTCGGCCGCTACCGGGAGGCGCTGGCCCGGCAGGAACCGGTCGTACGGCTCCATGTGCAGGTGCTCGGCCCGCAGCATCCGCAGACCCTCGAAGCCCGCTCCCAGCTGGCCATGTGCCGGCGCCGCGAGGGCGGCCCCGGCCCGGACGTCGGGCCGGCCATGGCCGCCCTGCTGGACCAGCTGATCCAGCTGCACGGCCGTGAGCACTACCGCACCCTGTCGTTCATCACCAACTACGGCAACTTCCTGCGCGAACACGGGGACCTCAGCCAGGCCCGCGACCTCATCGACGAGGCGGAGGCGGGCTACCGGTCACTGCTCGGCCCCGCGCACCCCGTGGCCACCGGCATGCTCTCCAACACGGGGCTGGTGATGCAGGCCGCGGGCGAGCGCGCCGAGGCGCTGTCCATGTTCGAGTCCGCGCTCGCCGGTCTCACCGCCACGCTCGGCCCGGACCACCCCTGGGTCCTGGGCTGTGCCCTCAACGCGGCCGGCGCGCGCAACCTCAACGGCCGGATCGAGGACGCGGTCGAGCTGAGCCGGGACACCCTGCGCCGGGTCCGGCACACCCTGGGGCACGAGCATCCGCTCACCCTGTCCTGCCAGGTGGCGCTCGCCGCGGATCTGCGGGCGGCACACGAGCAGGAGGAGGCGGGCAAGCTGGAGGAGGACGCCCTCCTGGCCCTCACCCGCTCCCTGGGCGCCCAGCACCCCCACACCATCTCGGCCCGCCAACGGGTCCGCCCCTACTGGGACTTCGAGGCATACCTAGGCTGAAGCGCCCCGAGAGGGGCGCGGGGAACCGCGCGATCGGCCACGAACGTCCCGCACCGCGCACGAGGCCCGGCAGACACCCTGGGCAGGCGAAAGGCCCGGTACCGGGTCGGAACCCGGTACCGGGCCTTTCGGCGTCAGCGAGACCTACGCCTCGAAGACCTCACGCACCAGCTGCTCCTGCTCGGCCTGGTGGCGCTTGGCCGAACCCACCGCCGGGGACGAGCCGTGCGGGCGCGAGATGCGCCGCAGCCGCTCGCCGGCCGGGATGTCCGCGCCGACCGCCAGGTCGAGGTGGTCGATCAGGTTGAGCGCGATGAACGGCCAGGCACCCTGGTTCGCCGGCTCCTCCTGCGCCCACAGGTACTTCTCGGCGTTCGGGTACTTGTTGACCTCCGCCTGGAGCTCGTCACCCGGCAGCGGGTACAGCCGCTCGATGCGGATGATCGCCGTGTCCGTGGCACCGCGCTTGGTCCGCTCGGCCTCCAGGTCGTAGTAGACCTTGCCGGCGCAGAAGACGACCCTGCGGACCGCGGCCGGGTCGGCCGTGCTGTCGCCGATGACCGGGCGGAACTGCCCGTTCGTGAACTCCTCCGCCTTCGAGGCGGCGGCCTTCAGGCGCAGCATCGACTTCGGGGTGAAGACGACCAGCGGCTTGTGGTGCGGGTTGTGCACCTGCCACCGCAGGAGGTGGAAGTAGTTCGACGGCGAGGTCGGCATGGCGACCGTCATGTTGTTCTGCGCGCACAGCTGGAGGAAGCGCTCCGGGCGGGCCGAGGAGTGGTCCGGGCCCTGGCCCTCGTAGCCGTGCGGCAGCAGCAGGGTGACGCCGGAGGTCTGGCCCCACTTCTGCTCGGCCGAGGAGATGAACTCGTCCACGACCGTCTGGGCGCCGTTGACGAAGTCGCCGAACTGCGCCTCCCACATCACCAGCGCGTCGGGGCGGGCCAGCGAGTAGCCGTACTCGAAGCCCATCGCCGCGTACTCGGAGAGCAGGGAGTTGTAGACGGTCAGCCGCGCCTGGTCCTCGGAGAGGTACTGCAGCGGGGTGTACTCCTCGCCGGTCTCCCGGTCGATCAGCACCGCGTGGCGCTGGCCGAAGGTGCCGCGCTGGGAGTCCTGGCCCGCCAGCCGGACCGGGGTGCCCTCCAGCAGCAGGGAGCCGACGGCGAGGGTCTCGCCCATGCCCCAGTCGATCGTGCCGTCCTCGACCATCGCCGCACGGCGCTGCAGCTGCGGCTGCAGACGCGGGTGGACGGTGATGTGGTCGGGGATGTTGACCTGGGACTCCGCGATCCGCTTGACGACCTCGGCGGAGACCGCGGTCGGGACCGCGACCGGGAACCCGTCCTGCGGGGCCTGGGTGTCACCGGCGGCCGGCTGCGAGGTGGCCTCGCGGACCTCGGTGAAGACCTTCTCCAGCTGGCCCTGGTAGTCCTGCAGGGCCTGCTCGGCCTCTTCCAGGGTGATGTCACCGCGACCGATCAGGGACTCGGTGTAGAGCTTGCGCACCGAGCGCTTCTTGTCGATCAGGTCGTACATCAGCGGCTGGGTGAAGGCCGGGTTGTCGGACTCGTTGTGACCACGGCGGCGGTAGCAGATGAGGTCGATCACCACGTCCTTGTTGAACGCCTGGCGGAACTCGAAGGCGAGCCGCGCCACGCGCACGACGGCCTCCGGGTCGTCGCCGTTCACGTGGAAGATCGGGGCCTCGATCATGCGGGCCACGTCCGTCGCGTACATGGAGGAACGCGAGGACTCGGGGGCCGCGGTGAAGCCGACCTGGTTGTTGATGACGATGTGGACCGTGCCGCCGGTGCGGTAGCCGCGCAGCTGCGACATGTTCAGAGTCTCGGCCACCACGCCCTGGCCCGCGAAGGCCGCGTCGCCGTGGATCGCCACCGGCAGCACCGTGAAGTCCGTGCCGCCCTTGTTGATGATGTCCTGCTTGGCGCGGGCGACGCCCTCCAGGACCGGGTCGACGGCCTCCAGGTGGGAGGGGTTGGCGACCAGCGAGACCTTGATCTGCTCGCCGTCCAGGCCGGTGAAGGTGCCCTCGGCGCCCAGGTGGTACTTCACGTCGCCGGAGCCGTGCATCGACTTCGGGTCGAGGTTGCCCTCGAACTCGCGGAAGATCTGCGCGTACGACTTGCCGACGATGTTGGCGAGCACGTTCAGCCGGCCGCGGTGGGCCATGCCGATGACGACCTCGTCCAGGCGGGACTCGGCCGCGGAGTCGATCACCGCGTCCAGCAGCGGGATGACGGACTCGCCGCCCTCCAGCGAGAACCGCTTCTGGCCGACGTACTTGGTCTGCAGGAAGGTCTCGAAGGCCTCCGCCGCGTTCAGCCGGCGCAGGATGCGCAGCTGCTCCTCGCGCTCCGGCTTGGAGTGCGGGCGCTCCACGCGGTCCTGGATCCACTTGCGCTGCTTGGGGTCCTGGATGTGCATGAACTCGATGCCGGTGGTGCGGCAGTACGAGTCGCGCAGCACGCCGAGGATGTCGCGCAGCTTCATCATCGACTTGCCGGCGAAGCCGCCGACGGCGAACTCGCGCTCCAGGTCCCACAGGGTGAGGCCGTGCTCGACGATGTCCAGGTCGGGGTGCTTGCGCTGGCGGTACTCCAGCGGGTCGGTGTCGGCCATGACGTGGCCGCGGACCCGGTAGGAGTGGATCAGCTCGAAGACGCGGGCGGCCTTGGTGACGTCGTCGTCGTGGCTGGCGTCGATGTCCTTGAGCCAGCGGACCGGCTCGTAGGGAATGCGCAGCGCCTCGAAGATGTCGTCGTAGAAGCCGTTCTCGCCCAGCAGCAGGTTGGCGACCTGGCGCAGGAACTCGCCGGAGGCGGCGCCCTGGATCACCCGGTGGTCGTAGGTCGACGTGAGCGTCATGACCTTCGAGATGCCGAGCTTGTTCAGGGTGTCCTGGCTGGTGCCCTGGAACTCCGCCGGGTAGTCCATGGAGCCGACGCCCATGATCACGGACTGGCCGGGCATCAGGCGCGGCACGGAGTGGACGGTGCCGAGGCCGCCGGGGTTGGTCAGGGAGACCGTGACACCGGTGAAGTCGTCCATGGTCAGCTTGCCCTCGCGGGCGCGGCGGACGATGTCCTCGTAGGCCTGCCAGAACTCGAAGAAGTTCAGCGTCTCGGCCTTCTTGATGGCCGCGACGACCAGCTGGCGGTCGCCGTTGGGCTTGACCAGGTCGATGGCGAGGCCGAGGTTGACGTGCGGCGGCTTGATCAGGGCCGGCTTGCCGTCCTTCTCGCCGAACGCGTGGTTCATCGCCGGCATGGCCTTGATCGCCTGCACCATCGCGTACCCGATGAGGTGCGTGAAGGAGATCTTCCCGCCCCGGGCGCGCTTGAGGTGGTTGTTGATGACGATCCGGTTGTCGAACAGCAGCTTCACCGGGACCGCGCGGACCGAGGTGGCGGTCGGCAGCTCCAGCGAGGCGTTCATGTTCTTCGCGACGGCGGCCGACGGACCGCGCAGCGTCACGTACTCCGGGCCCTCGGGGGCCTCCGTGGCGGGAGCGGCCTTGGCCTTCGGCTGAGCGGGCGCCTGTGCGGGCTGCGCCGGCTTGGCCGGGGCGGGAGCCGCCGCCTTCGCCGCGGGGGCGGGAGCGGGAGCCTGAGCGGATGCCGCGGGCTTCGGAGCCGCGGGGGCCGGGGCGGCGGCCTGGGGAGCCGGGGCCGGGGCCGGGGCCGCGGGCTGGGCCTGCGGGGCCGCGGTGGTGGTCTCTGCGGCCCCCGCGGCCGCAGTGCCCGCCGGAGCCGGGGTGGCAGGGGCGCCCGGCTTGTAGTCGGCGAAGAAGTCCCACCACGCGCGGTCTACCGAATCCGGGTCCTGGAGGTACTGCTGATAGATCTCGTCGACGAGCCACTCGTTCGGACCGAACGCAGCCGCGGGGTTCTTCCCGGCTTGGTCGGTCGAGATGCTCGATGAGTTACTGGGGGACTGTGGCGACACGGCGGCAACCGCCCTCTTCCGCTTCACAAGGTGATGGACAGCGGGAATCAAGGCTACGCCTCCAAGACCGTGAAGGTCAGGTCGGGCCGGTTCATCGTCGCGTAAGTCACATCAAAAATCTTGTTTCGGGGCTTGATATGGCGGGAAACAAGCGTGGTTCCGCATGTGTGAGGGTGCGTCGGCCCGGACCCGGCGCGTCCTCGTCCGACGCATCGCGCGGGCCTGCCCTGATCACACGTGTCCAGCTGCGCGGAACGGCAGCGGCCGTCGTGGATCTTGTGCTTCCGGTTCGGACCCTACGTCAACTCGGGACGGAAGTCAGTCCCGGAAGAGTGACGATGATCCGGCAGCCGCGCTCGGATTCGGCCACACCGATCCGGCCGCCGTGCAGGTCCACGGCCCACCGGGCGATGGCCAGCCCCAGCCCCGTACCGCCGTCGCTGCCCGGGCCGTGCGGCCGGGTCACCGCCCCGCGGTTGAACCGCTCGAACACCCGGTGCCACTCCGACCGGGGGATGCCGGGTCCCTCGTCCAGGACCTCCAGCTGCAGCGACTGCGGCTGGGGCCCGCGCCGCGCCTTCAGCGTCACCCGGCCGTGCGGCGGGCTGTGCTTGACCGCGTTGTCGACCAGGTTGGCGACGACCTGGTGGATGCGCTCGGGATCCGCGTGGGCGGTCAGCTCGGGCGGGGAGACGTCGAGGTGCAGATGGACGTCCGTACGGGTGTGGCTGCCCGAGCCGGAGGCGATGCCCGCGCGCGCGGAGGCCACCATGTTGGCCTCCTTCAGCACGCCCGACAGGTACGGCCACACCTCGAACCGGCGCATCTTCAGCGGTACGACGCCGTTGTCCAGCCGGGACAGGTCCAGCAGGGTCTCCACCAGGCGGCCCAGCCGCTCGGTCTGCCTCAGGGCCGTCCGCATGGTCTCCTGGTCGGCCTCGGTGACCCCGTCGACGATGTTCTCCAGCACCGCGCGCAGGCCCGCGATCGGGGTGCGCAGCTCGTGCGAGACGTTCGCCACCAGCTCCTTGCGCTGGTTGTCCTGGGCCTCCAGCTCGTCGGCCATGACGTTGATCGTCTGGCCCAGGTCGCCGAGTTCGTCCCGGCGGTTCTCCTTCACCCGGCGCGTGTAGTCGCCCTGCGAGATGGAGCGCGCGACCGCGTTCATCTCGTCCAGCGGCATCGTGAGCGAGTGGGCCACGAACTGCGTGATCAGCAGGGTGGCGATCATCGAGAAGACCGTGATGAAGCGCAGCTCCGTCTTGGTGTGCACCGCGACGATCGACAGGCCGGTGGTGATCAGCACCGCGATGACGACCAGGGCACCCAGCTTGGTCTTGATCGAGAACGGGCGTACGCCGCCCCAGGGGTCCTCGCCGAGGGTCCCGGGGCTCCTCCGTGCGGCCTGGCGCCCGCCGCCGCTCATGGGGTCGGTGTCTCCAGCGCGTAGCCCACACCGTGCACGGTGCGGATCCGCTCCGCGCCGATCTTCCGGCGCAGCGCCTTGATGTGGCTGTCGACCGTGCGGGTGCCGGAGGCGTCCGCCCAGTCCCACACCTCGGCCAGCAGCTGCTCCCGGGAGAGCACCGCGCGCGGGGTGTTCGCCAGGCACACGAGCAGGTCGAACTCGGTGGGTGTCAGGTGGACGTCGTCGGACTTCACCCGCACCCTGCGCTGTGCGTGGTCGATCTCCAGCTCGCCGAGTCGCAGGATGCCGGAGCGGGGTGTGGAGGCGGCGATGGCCGCCCGTTCCACCCGCCGCAGCAGCACGTGCACGCGGGCCGCCAGCTCCCGCATCGAGAACGGCTTGGTCATGTAGTCGTCGGCGCCGACGCCGAGCCCGACCAGCATGTCCGTCTCGTCGTCCCGCGCGGTGAGCATCAGCACCGGCACCGGGCGCTGGGCCTGCACGCGCCGGCAGACCTCCAGCCCGTCGAAGCCGGGCAGCATGATGTCGAGGATCAGCAGGTCGGGCTGCCATGCCTCGGCCGTGTCGACCGCGGCCGGACCGTCGGCCGCCGTTTGCACCAGAAATCCCTCGGCACGGAGCCGGGCCGCGATGGCGTCGACGATCGTGGTGTCGTCCTCGACGACCAGTACCCGGCGCTGTGCGCCCGGGGTGGTCGTCGCCGCGCCGCTCTGGGAGGTGTGTGTCTGCTCCATCGCCCGCCCCTGTTGTTGCTTTCCGGAATCCGTGGGGTGATCCCATGTCTGCGTTTGACGCTTGAATGATCCGCGTCAGGGCAGCACATTACGGGGACTCACCGCGCTGTCGCTATCCAGGTCGGACGGCGAGGTGGACGGCGTCGGGAACGCCCCGGGCAACGGGCACCTCTTCGGTACGCACCTGTCGGAACCCGGCATTCCGCAAGGTTCCTTCAAAATCCGGAGAGGGCTGCGCCGACCACACCGAGAGCACCCCGCCGGGCCTCAACACCCGGGCGCAGGCCGCGAGTCCGGCCGGCGAGTAGAGGCTGCCGTTGGCCGCCGTGACGGTCCAGCCGGGGCCGTTGTCGATGTCGAGGCACAGCGCGTCGAACGTGTCCGATGTCTCATTGACGTAGGCCACGAGATCCGCTTCCACGATCGCGGTGCGCGGGTCGGCGAGCGCGCCGGCGGACACCTCGGCCAGCGGCCCGTCCCGGTGCCAGCCGATGACGGCCGGCTCCCGCTCCACCACGGTGATCCGCCCCCACCGGGGATCGGCCACGGCGTGTGCGAGGGAGAACCCGACCCCCAGTCCGCCGATCAGCACCTCCGGCGCCGGGCGCCCGTCCAGCGCGTCCCGGGCGGCGTCGACCAGCAGCCGCTCCGAGCGGCCGTCGGAGGTGTCCATCAGGAAGCAGCCGTTGACGATGATCTGCAGCAGCGCGCCGTGCCGGCGCAGCACCACCTCGCCGTACGGGCCGTCGTGCCGGTCCAGGACCACGGGGGTGTCGTACAGGGCAGTCATGCGCCCATCCTGCTCGAACGCGGCCTGGCATTCACGGGAATTGTGCATGACACCCACGGACGGGTGGCCCGGGCCGGGAGGCCGGACGCGGGTGGGAGCCATGAGGTTGCTGTGAATCCGCTCTCGCGTGGCGTCGGTCATAGACAGCGGCACCCCGAACACGAAGGGTGGGGCGCGACGGAAGGAGCGCCTCACCCGTGGAACGGATCACGCCGGGCCCCGCGACGCACACGTCCCCGCCCGCCATGGCCACGCCCCTTCCGGACGGCACGGCCGCCGTCCCGCCGCCGGCCGGCCTGCTGGACGGCATGCCGCGCCAGCGCGGCGCGGCCGTCGCGACCGCTCCGGGAGCCGTCCCCGCGCCAGAGTCCGCCGCGGCCCGCGCGGCCGGCCGGGCGCGTCCGGCCGTACCGCTCCTCCCCGCGGCGCGGCGGCTGGGGCGGCTGCTGCCCACTCCGGCGGGCACGCCGTTCACCTTCGGCTACGCGGCCGTCCTCGCCGGCACCTCCCTGGTCGCCGACCGGGCCGATCCCGCTCTGGTGTACGCCCTCCACCAGGGCTCCAGCACGGACGTCGCCCACCTGGTGAGCGCGCCCGTGCCGGTGCTGCTGGCGAGCGCGCTGTGGATCGCGGGCGGGATCCTCTCCCCGTACGCGCTCGCGTTCGTGCTGGCACTGACCGCGCTGGAACGGCGGACGGGCGGGGTGCGGGCCGCCGGCGTCTTCCTGGCCGGCCATGTCCTGGCCACCCTGGCCACCGAGGTCCCGGTGGGTCTGGCGGTCCTGTCCGGCCACCTGCCGGCGACCTCGCTGCACCGCCTCGACTACGGCATCAGCTTCGGCGTCGCCACCACCGTCGGCGCCCTGGCCGGGCTGCTCACCCCGTGGCTGCGCTGGCCGCTGCTGGCCCTGGCGGGCGGCCTGCTGCTGGACGACCTGATCGCCTTCGAGGACCCGATGACCAACTGGGGTCATCTCATCGCCCTCGCGATCGGCGTGGCCGGCTGGCCGCTGCTGCGGCGCGGGCGCCGGACCGCCCCCGCGCTCCTCCCGGCCGCGCCGGAACACCCGGGCCGCGCCGCGTAGGGACCTCCCCGCCGGGCCCCGTCGCGGCCCCGGGGCGGCACCCCGCCACGGGAGTACTCCAGGACCTCCGCTTGTTGTCCTGTCCGTCCCGGTCGGCGGCCCGGTGTCGCCGAGCCCCCCCCATCACCCCTCCGACCTGCGGAGATCCGGTGATCGCTGACAGCGAACACGCTGTGGGGAACATTGCAGGCAGCCAGAACATTGAGTCGGCATAGCTCAAGTTGACTGCCTAAGGGGAGATCATGGCTGCTGAGTCCACGGCGTTCACGCTCGTCCTGCCCGTGCTGCCGCTCGACGACGAGGTCGTGCTGCCCGGGATGGTGGTTCCGCTGGACCTGAGCGACGCCGAGGTGCGGGCCGCGGTGGAGGCCGCGCAGGCCGCCGCCCGGTCCACGCCCGGAAAGCCCAAGGTGCTGCTGGTGCCGCGAATCGACGGCACGTACGCCAGGACCGGCGTCCTCGGCACGGTCGAACAGGTCGGCCGGCTGGCCGACGGCGACCCGGGCGCCCTGGTCCGCGGCCGGAGCCGCGTGCGCATCGGCGCCGGCACCACCGGCCCGGGGGCCGCGCTCTGGGTCGAGGGCGCCCGCGTCGAGGAGCACGTCCCGGAACCGCTGCCGGGCCAGGTCGCCGAACTGGTCAAGGAGTACAAGGCGCTCGCCACCACCTGGCTGAAGAAGCGCGGCGCCTGGCAGGTCGTGGACCGTGTCCAGGCCATCGACGACGTCTCGGCGCTGGCCGACAACTCCGGTTACTCACCGTTTCTGACCACCGAGCAGAAGGTCGAGCTGCTGGAGACCGCCGACCCGGTGGCCCGCCTCAGGACGGCCACGCAGCAACTGCGCGACCACCTCGCCGAACAGGACGTGGCCGAGACCATCGCCAAGGACGTCCAGGAGGGCGTCGACAAGCAGCAGCGCGAGTTCCTGCTGCGCCGGCAGCTGGAGGCGGTCCGCAAGGAACTGCGCGAACTGAACGGCGAGCAGGAGGGCGAGGAGTCCGACGACTACCGGGCCCGGGTGGAGGCCGCCGACCTGCCCGAGAAGGTCCGCGAGGCCGCCCTGAAGGAGGTCGACAAGCTGGAGCGCGCCTCCGAGCAGTCGCCCGAGGGCTCCTGGATCCGCACCTGGCTCGACACCGTCCTGGAGATGCCGTGGAACGAACGGACCGATGACAGCGGCTCCGCCCACGACATCCAGGGCGCCAAGGCGGTGCTCGACGCCGAGCACGCCGGCCTGGAGGACGTGAAGGAGCGCATCACCGAGTACCTGGCCGTGCGCAAGCGGCGCAGCGACCGCGGGCTCGGCGTCATCGGCGGCCGGCGCGGCGGTGCCGTACTCGCCCTGGTGGGGCCGCCCGGTGTCGGAAAGACCAGCCTCGGGGAGAGCGTCGCGCACGCCATGGGCCGCAAGTTCGTCCGCGTCGCGCTCGGCGGCGTCCGCGACGAGGCCGAGGTGCGCGGTCACCGCCGTACCTACGTCGGCGCGATGCCCGGCCGGATCGTGCGGGCCATCAAGGAGGCCGGGTCCATGAACCCGGTGGTCCTGCTGGACGAGATCGACAAGGTGGGCTCCGACTTCCGCGGCGACCCGGCCGCGGCCCTGCTGGAAGTCCTCGACCCGGCGCAGAACCACACCTTCCGGGACCACTACCTGGAGGTCGAGCTGGACCTGTCCGACGTGGTCTTCCTCGCCACGGCCAACGTCCTGGAGGCCATCCCGGAGGCGCTCGCCGACCGGATGGAGATCGTCCGCCTGGACGGCTACACCGAGGACGAGAAGATCGTGATCGCCCGGGACCACCTGCTCCCGCGCCAGCTGGAGCGGGCCGGCCTGGACACGGCCGAGGTCACCATCGACGAGGGCGCGCTGCGCAGGCTCGCCGGCGAGTACACGCGCGAGGCGGGCGTACGGACCCTGGAACGGTCCATCGCGCGGCTGCTGCGCAAGATCGCCGCCCGGCACGAACTGGGCGAGCTGACACTGCCGTTCACCGTCGGCGGCGAGGACCTGCGCGGTCTGATCGGCCGCCCGCACCACGTGCCCGAGTCCGCCCAGGACCCGGCCGAGCGCCGTACGGCCGTGCCCGGTGTGGCGACCGGTCTCGCGGTCACCGGCGCCGGCGGCGACGTGCTCTTCGTGGAGGCGTCCCTGGCCGACCCCGAGACGGGTGCGGCGGGCCTGACCCTGACCGGCCAGCTCGGTGACGTGATGAAGGAGTCGGCGCAGATCGCGCTGAGCTTCCTGCGCAGCCACGGCGCCGAACTGGAGCTGCCGGTGGCCGACCTGAAGGACCGGGGCGTGCACATCCACTTCCCGGCGGGCGCGGTGCCGAAGGACGGCCCGAGCGCGGGCATCACGATGACCGCGGCCCTCGCCTCGCTGCTCTCCGGCCGCCTGGTCCGCACGGACGTCGCCATGACCGGCGAGGTCTCGCTGACCGGCCGGGTGCTGCCCATCGGCGGTGTGAAGCAGAAGCTGCTCGCCGCCCACCGCGCCGGGGTGACCACCGTGATCATCCCCAAGCGCAACGAGCCCGACCTGGACGACGTCCCGGCCGAGGTGCTGGACAAGCTCGACGTCCACGCCGTGACCGACGTCCGCCAGGTCCTGGAGCTGGCGCTCGCGCCCGCCATGAACGGCGCGGCGCCGGAGGTGCCCGTGGCGGCGTGACGGACGTCGCGGGATGAGCGGAGGCCCGGGTTCCTACGGGAGGCCCGGGCCTTCGCCATGGCACGCGCCCGCCCCGCCGCGGCCGGGCGGGTGAGGGGACCGACTCGGAGCCGAGCCGGGTCAGCCCGCGGTGAGGGACTGCTCCGCCCACACCGTCTTGCCGATCCGGTCGTGCCGGGTGCCCCAGCGGTCGGCGAGCTGCGCGACCAGCAGCAGGCCCCGGCCGCCCTCGTCGAAGATCCGGGCCCGGCGCATGTGCGGAGTGGTATCGCTGGAGTCGTAGACCTCGCAGGTCAGGGTGGTGCCCTGGTAGATCAGCCGGAGCCGGATGGGCGGGCGGCCGTACCGGATGGCGTTGGTGACCAGCTCGCTGACCATCAGCTCCGTGGTGAACGTGGCCTCGTCCAGGCCCCAGGCCGCCAGCTGCTCGTCGGCGTACCGGCGGGCCAGGGAGACGACGGTGAACTCGGCGTCCAGCTCCCAGGACGCGACCCGGTCCGTGTGCAGCGCCCGGGTGCGGGCCACCAGCAGGGCCACGTCGTCGTCGGGACGGTGGCTGAGCAGCTCCGTGAGAACCCGGTCGCACACCGAGTCCAGCGACTTGGCGGGACGGCCGAGCGCGGCGAACAGCTTGTCCAGCGCCTCGTCGATGTCGTGGTCACGGGCCTCCAGCAGCCCGTCCGTGAAGAGCGCGAGCACGGTGTCCTCGGGCAGCTCCGTCTCGACCGCCTCGAAGGGCAGCCCGCCGAGCCCCAGCGGCGGACCCGCGGGCACGTCGAGGAAGCGGACGATGCCGTCCGGGGTCAGCACGGCGGGCGGCGGATGCCCCGCCCGGGCCGCCGCGCACCGGCGCGAGACCGGGTCGTAGACGGCGTACAGGCAGGTGGTGCCGATGCCGCTGGCGGTCTCGGCGGCCGGGTCCGCGCTGCCCTCGTCGGCGGCCAGCCGCAGCACCAGGTCGTCCAGGTGGGTGAGGAGCTCGTCGGCGGGCAGATCGACGTCGGCCAGGGTGCGCACCGCCGTCCGCAGCCGGCCCATGGTGGCGGAGGCGCGGATGCCGTGGCCCACCACGTCGCCCACGACGAGCGCCACCCGCGCCCCCGACAGGGGGATCACGTCGAACCAGTCGCCGCCCACACCGGCCCGGCTCGCGCCCGGCAGATACCGGGTCGCGATCTCCAGCGCCCCTTGGTCCGGCAGCGGGTGCGGGAGCAGGCTGCGCTGCAGGGTCATGGTGGTGGCCCGGACCAGGGCGTCGGCGCGGGCCCGTTCGATGCCGGCGGCGGCCTTGGCGGTGAACTCCTCGGCGAGCCGCAGGTCCTCCGGACCGAACGGCTCCCGCGACGGACGCCGGCCGAACAGGACGACGCCGAGCGTGCTGCCCTCGGCCAGCAGCGGCACCGCCAGCAGCGAGCGCGCCCCGGACGCGCGCAGCCACGCGGCGCCCGGGTCCAGCGCCGCCCACTCGGCGACGTCCGGGTCCGCCGTGTCGTACAGCAGCGGTCGGCCCACGGCCAGACAGCGGGCGGGCGGTGAGCCGGCCGCGCAGACGACCGCCTCGCCCGCGACGGTGCCGTGGGCGGGCCCGTCGCCGTCCGGGACCGCGCGCAGTGCGGCCCGGCGCAGGACGACCGGGTCCGGAGGCGGGCCGGCGGCGCCGGTGCCGGTCCAGGGGGCGTCCAGCAGGTCGACCGCCATGACGTCGGCCAGCCGGGGGACCGTGACCTCACCGAGCTCCTGTGCGGCGCGCGCCTGGTCCGCCGCCGTGCCCACGCGCGAGCCGGTGTCGGCCGGGGGGCGCTGCCGGCCGGCGGAGTCCTGGTCCGGCTGCTGCACGGACAGACAGACGGCGCGTACCCGGCCGTCGGCGTCCTTCAGCGGGGTGAGGAAGGCGGGCCTGCCGAGCGGGCCGAGGCGGCCCGGAGCCTCCTGCGGGCGGCCGGCCTCCAGCGCCTGCCGTATCGACCGCTCGGCCTCCTCGCTGCCGGTCCCCGGCACGATGTGGGAGAGGCGCAGGCCGCGCATCGCCGCCTCGGGCAGGGCGAGGGCGTGTTCCAGCCGGCGGTTGGCCCGCACCAGCCGCAGGTCGGCGTCGAAGATGGCCAGGGGAAAGGGGGACTGGAGGAACGTCCACTCCTCCAGGGGTTCGCCCCGCGGCGGCTGCGGGCGGGCCGTCACGGCGCTGACCACCAGCCAGTCGGTGACCCCGGTGTCCGAGGTCCGGCGGTGGGCGAGCACGCCCAGTTCCACCGGCCGGCCGTCCCGGTGGAGCAGGAGGACGGAGCCGTTCCAGCGGTTCCGGCCGGTCAGCGCGCGCCGGGCCGCGGCGGCGTCGGCGGCGAGCAGCGCGGCGGCGGGCCGGCCGACGACGGCCGAGGAGTCGTAGCCGAGCAGTCGCCGCGCGCCGTCGCTCCAGCCGGTCAGGATGCCCTGCTCATCGATGGTGGCCGTGGCCGTGTACGTCGACTGTCGCTCCATCGCCGCTCATCTCGCCCTAGCTCGGCAGGCTCTCCTGACCAGCATGATCCCGAGCGGCGCGGAGCACCAACGCAGGGACGGCCCGGGGAAACCGGGCCGCCGCGCCGCGTCCGCACCGGTCCGGCGGCCCCGGGACCGGTCCGGCGGCCCCGGGCAGTTGCCGCCCGGGCCGCCGGCACGCCGGACGCTAGCCGTTGGCCAGGGCCTGCACCCGGTCCAGCGCGCCGTTGAACTTGTCGTGGTCCCCGACGGTCGGGCCGGAGGAGGTGTACTGCCACATCGTGTAGTACGGCCACCCGGCCGGCAGCGTCCCCGGGTCGGAGGCGTAGCGGGCGATCCAGAGCGGGCTGTTCACGGCGAAGCCGCCGTAGTCGCCGGTGCACTGGGTCCACCAGCTGGAGGCCGTGTAGATCACGGGGTACCGGCCGGTGCGCGCCTTGTAGGTGTTGACGAAGTCGGCGATCCAGGTGGTCATCTGGCTCGCGCTCTTGCCGTAGCACGCGGCGCCGTACGGGTTCCACTCGATGTCGAGGGCGCCGGGCAGGGTCCTGCCGTCCCGGGACCAGCCGCCGCCGTGGTCGACGAAGTAGTTGGCCTGGGTGGCGCCGCTGGTGGTGTCCGGGGTGGCGAAGTGGTAGGCGCCGCGGATCATGCCCACGTTGTAGGAGCCGTTGTACTGCTGGGCGAAGTACGGGTTCGTGTAGTACGTGCCTTCCGTGCCCTTCGTGTACGCCCAGCGCACTCCGCTGCCCCACAGGGTCGACCAGGCGACGTTGCCCTGGTAGGCGGAGACGTCCACCCCCTCGGTCTGGGTGGCGTCACCCGTGGTGGGGGTGCCGTCCTGGCCGTCGTGGGCGAGGACGCCCATGCCCATGTAGGCGGAGCCGCGGCCGGGGGCGGTCGCGGCCCGGGCGGAGGTGAGGGGGAGCGTGCAGGAGAGCGCCGCGAGCAGGGCCGTGACGAGGACGGCGAGGGGGCGCGGGCGGAACGGGTGCGGGGAGCGTGCGGAGCCGGGTCTGAGCACGGTCATGACGTGCCTCCGGGGAGTGGGGGTGGGGGAGCCGTGGGGGATTGGCGCTGACCGCCGGGCCCGCTGGGCGTGGGCATGCCACCAGGGGCGTGGTAAAGAAGCTACGCACGTAGATGACGGCGTGGAAGAGGGTCCGGTCGACGCCGTTGGTCTACGCCTGCGAAATACTTACGGAGCTGCGGCGATGACGACATTTGACAGAAACTTTCAGTACTGCGAAACCGATCAGGGGTGCTGACGTGCACGAGGACGCGAACGGCGGCGGACACCACGCTGCCGGCCAGGCGACGCCCAGTGGTGCAGACCAGGAGTTCCTGGCGCTGGAGCGCGAGTTGACCGTGCTGCTCCGCCGCGCCCGGGCCAACCAGGGCGAGATGGCCCGGGAGGTCCACCCCGACCTGGAGTCCTCCGCCTACGGCCTGCTCATCCGGCTGGACGAACTGGGCGGCCAGCGGGCCACGGAACTCGCCGCCTACATCGGCGTCGGCAAGGCCACCATGTCCCGGCAGCTGCGCGCGCTGGAGGAGCTGGGCCTGATCGCCCGCGAACCCGACCCGGCCGACGGCCGCGCCTGGCTGGTCACCCTCACCGAGGAGGGCAGCCGCCGCGTCGGCACCGTCCGCGAGGCCCGCCGCGGCCGTTACGTCCGCCAGCTCGCCCACTGGGACCGCAGGGAGGTCTCCGAGCTGGCCCGGCTGCTCCACGAGCTGAACGGCGTCATGGCGAAATAGCGGTCACAGCTCCGCGTACACCACCGTCGCGTCGTCGTGGGTCTTGCCCCGCCCCAGGAACGCCCGCTGCTCGCGGTCCGCCGTCTCCAGCTCCCGCACCCGCTCGACCAGCGACCGGGCGCCCTCCTTGGCGACCACGTCCAGCAGGGCAGTCCAGTCGCCCTCACGGAACTCCTCCGTCCAGCGGGTCGCGCCGTCGGTCAGCGCGGCCAGCGCGCGTACCTCGCGCCGGGGCAGGGAGCCGGTGACCGCCCGGGCGGCCACGGCGGGATCGGCGGCGGCCGTGAAGAAGCCGCCCTCCTTGTTGCGCAGGTTCGCGTCGACGAGGGCGTCGGTGGCGAGCGCGGCGCGGGGGAGCCGGGCGAGCCGGTCGTCCAGTACGGGGGTGACGGCCCCGTCGGCGCCCCGCACCAGCAGCGCGGAGTCGGACAGCACCAGGTACTCGACCGAGGCCGCGTCCCAGCGGGCCAGGACCACGGTGGCCTGAGGAGTTCGCGGGTGAGAAAGGTCACAGGTGTCCGCGTGGGCGTCGGCGGTGCGGCGGATCGCCCGGGAGAGGACCTCCGGGAGCGTCAGATCTCGGCCTGAAAGGGTCAGTTCGGTCAGTGCGCCACCCAGTCGCGCCGTGAACCAGGGGACGGAATGCAGACAGCCCGTCCCGCCGCTGGGCGGAGTCACTCCGTCCAGGACGATCATGCAGCCTCCCTGTCCGGAGGCGGGTAGCCCGACACCGGCGAAGTCCTCGTTGGGGCGGGCCGGATCGCCGGGTTCCGAGACGAGTTCAGTACGCATCCGGCCAGTCTGCACGAGCCCTTCACACGATGCGCCAAAGGCTGGCAAGCACCCGGTGAATTCTCACGACCTCGCAGGTCAGCCGCCTGTTTTGGGCAGGAATGGGGCACTCCGGGAAGGCGTGGTGGCGAATACTGCCAAAGCCTGCCGCGCGCGTCCAACCGGCCCACCGCACAAGGCCCGCGCACACGCCAGAGGAACTTGCCCGCCAACTCCCCTCCGATGTTCACTCCTTCGGGTGGCGGGTCAGGTGATGCGCGACCACTGCCCACCGGCGCTGGGAGGGTCGGGAACCGTACGAACCGGGTGTACGCACCACTTGGCACCGACATGACGGGGTGCCACCCGGGCCCCTGGGTAGACGAGTTCAGGAATGCGAGCACCGGTGCAGAAAAAGCGGCCTCGGCGCACAGGCAGGCAGACGGCCCCCGAGGGGACCGTTCCCCAGACCCCCGTGGGCACCGGCCGTCCCACCCATGTGCGCACCCGGCTGATCGTCGCCGTCGCCGTGGTGGCCGCAGCCGTCGCCGGAGCCGGCGCGCCCGCGCTGCTCACCGCGTCGGGGGACGTCAGCGACTCACAGGACCTGGTGACACTGGCCACGCGCACCCAGGACGCGCTCACCCTCGCCCACTCCCTCGCCGACGAACGGGACGAGGTCACCTCCTACGTCGCGGCCGGGCGCCCCAAGTCCAAGGCGCCCTCGGAGGACCGCAGCGCCCGCGTGGACCGGCAGGTCGAGGAGCTGCGCGCCGACACCGGCACCCCGGCGGCCCTGCGCACCGACCTCGACGGCATCGACAGCGTCCGCCGGGCCGCCCTCACCGGCAAGACCACGGCCCTCCAGGCCCACCAGGCGTACTCGGCGACGATCACCGAACTGCACCGGCTCGCCGAGCAGCTGGCCGAGCAGATGCCCCCGCGGGCCGGCTCCGGCGCCCACGCCCTCGCCGAACTGGACTCCGCCGTCCAGCAGTCCGCCGCCGCCCGCGGCCTGCTGCTGGCCGCGCTGAACATCCCCAGCCGCACCCAGACGGTGATCGACCCCGCCACCGGCCTGCCCACCACCGCCGCCACGAGCAGCGACGCCGACCGCAAGCAGCGCGACGCGCTCACCGCCGCCGCCCAGCAGGCACGCCTGCGCGCCGACGCGGCCCTCGCCGGCTTCCGCGAGACCGCGCCCCCGAAGGCCGCGGACTCCTACGACTCCACGGTCACCGGCCCGGAGGTGAACTCGGCGGAGAAGTACCTGGCCACCCTCACCGACGAGCCGACCCTCGCCGACAGCGAGCTGACCACCAGCACCAAGAAGCTGGACGCGGCCCTGTCCGCCCGCGTCGACCTGATGCGCGGCGCCGAGTCCGCGCTCTACGACCACCGCGTCAAGGACCTGGAAAAGCTCCGCGACGACGACGTCACCGCCCTGGAGATCCGCGTCGCCGTCCTCGGCGCGCTGCTGCTGGTCGCGATCGGTATCGCCACGGCCATGGCCCGCACCCTGACCCGCCCGCTGTCGGTGCTGCGCCGCGGCTCGGCCCGCCTCGCCGAGGCCGAGGACCCGGCGGCCCAGGAGCCGATCGGCTTCACCGGACGCAACGACGAGTTCGCCCAGGTGGTCCGTTCCGTCAACGCCCTGCACGCACACGCCGCCGCCCTGCACGAGCGCGTGGGCACCCTGGAGACCGACCGCAGGCACCTGGTCGGCCAGCGCCAGAAGATGGCCGACGCCCGCGAGGAACTCCGCGCGGAACTCGCCGACTCCGCCGCCCAGCTGGAGCGGCTGCGCACCAGCATCGGCTCGACCTTCGTCAACCTGGCCCTGCGCACCCTGGGCCTGGTCGAGCGCCAGCTGGCGGTCATCGAGGGCCTGGAGGAGCGCGAGCAGGACCCCGACCGCCTCGCCACGCTCTTCAAGCTGGACCACTTCGCCACCGTCATGCGCCGGCACAGCGAGAACCTCCTGGTCCTCGCCGGCACCGAGCACGTCCAGCAGCACCCCGGCCCGGTGCCGCTGGTCGACGTGGTCCGGGCCGCGGTCAGCGAGATCGAACGCTATGAGCGCGTGCGCATCGCGGCCCTGCCCCCGCACGCGCACATCGCGGGCTTCGCCGCCGACGACCTCTCCCACCTGCTGGCCGAACTCATGGAGAACGCCACCTCCTTCTCCCCGCCGGACATTCCCGTGGAGGTCTCCGGCTGGCTCCTGGAGTCCGGCGAGGTGATGCTCTCCGTCCAGGACGAGGGCATCGGCGTGGCGGAGGACCGCCTCGTCCGCCTCAACGGCCGCCTCACCGACTTCGACCCCGAGTCCCCCTACGACCAGGAGGGCGACGACGGCCTCGGCCTCGGCCTCTACGTCGTCGCGCGCCTCGCCCACCGCCACGGCGTCCGCGTCCGGCTGCGCGAGCAGAAGCAGGGCGGCACCGCGGCGGTGGTGGTCCTGCCGGCGTCCCTCCTCACCGAGGCCCCGGCCACGGCGCTGCCCCCCCGGACGGCCCCCGGCGGCACGGCCGCCTTCTCCCTCCCGGGTGCCGACGCCGAGGCCAACTCCAACGTGCTGCACGCCCGCGCCAAGTCCGCGGACCCCCTGGTCGACCTGGCGGAGCAGGCCGTACTCGAGGCGTCCGGCGGCCCGGCGCCGGCCGCGGCGCGAGACACCGGGGACGTCTTCGGCGACCGCCCGGCCCATGAACAGGCCGACGACCCCGCCCAGCGCACCGAGACCCGCCCGAAGGCCCCCGCGGAGACCCCCGCCGAGACGACGATGGAGCTCCTGCTGCCCGAAGTCGCGGCGGAGCCGGCGACGACGCCGGCACAGCCGACGGACCCGGCCGGGGCCCGGCCCCACGACCGGCCGGCCGCAGACGGCGGGGAAGCCCCACAGGGGCCGCCCGCATCCGAAGACGAGCGCCGCACGGCCGCCGCGGGGGGACACCCGGACGCCGAAGGCGAAGCCGAGGCCGGGGAGCAGCTCACCAGCAAGGGCCTCCCCAAGCGCACGCCCAGGATCACCGCACCCGCCGCACCGCCCCGCCAGCGCCCCGCAGGCGTCGACGCCGAGGCCCTGCGCCGCAGGCTCGGCGGCTTCCGCCGCGGCGCCGAGGCCGGCTACCGCGACGTGGAGGCGGAGATCACCGAACGGACGGCCGGCCACCAGCGGCCGGCCCGCTACGCACACGCCGAAGAAGCCACGGGGGGCACAGCCGAGGAGGCAAGCAGTTGACCGCGCCCACTACTTACGGACTGAGCAGTGAAGCCCGTAACTTGCACTGGCTGCTGACCAACCTGGTCGAGGAAGTACCCGGCATCCAGTCCGTCGCCGTGGTCTCGTCGGACGGTCTGCTCCTGCTCTCGTCCGACCCAGGACACACCGAACGGTCCCGGCAGGCCCGTCCGGCGAAGGGCCCTCGCGGCTCCTCCGCCGACCTCGCCACCATCGTCTCCGGCATCGGCAGCCTCACCGTGGGCGCCGCCAAGCTGCTGGACCACGGCAGGGTCAGGCACACCATGGTCGCGATGGACGAGGGCAGTCTGTTCGTCATGTCGATCAGCGACGGCTCGCTGCTCGGCGTACACGGTTCCGCCGAGTGCGACATGAGCGTCGTGGCGTACCACATGGCGCTGTTCGTGGGCCGCGCCGGCCACGTCCTCACCCCGGAACTGCGCTCCGAGCTGCGGCAGTCACTGGAGTCCGGGCCGGCCGGGAGCAGCCGATGAGCGGCACCTCGAGGCTCCCCGTCCGCGGCGGCGACCGCAAACCCGCCCGCGTCCGCCCCTACTCGCTCACCGGCGGCCGTACCCGCTTCGGCCACGTGCTCCTCGTGGAGACGTTCGTGGCCGCGCTGGAGGCTCCCGAGGAGCGCAAGGAACTGACGAGCGGTTCGCTCACCACCCGGGTCATGCCGGAGATGCGGGCCATCGTCGAACTGTGCCGCCGTATGCGCACGGTGGCCGAGATCGCCGCGCTGCTGAAGATGCCGCTCGGCGTGGTCCGCGTACTCCTGAGCGATCTCGCGGACCAGGGAAAGATCCGTGTGTACGGCACCGGAACCGGTCACGGCACCGGCCGCCCGGACCGCGCTCTGCTGGAAAGGGTGCTGAGTGGACTCCGCCGTCTCTGACGCCACCGGCGTCGCCCCCCTCGTCGCCGGATTCGCCGAACCCGACGAGGACCTGAGGTCCTGGCAGACGGACCGGACACGCGCCCCCGTCGCGACGAAGATCGTGGTCGCGGGCGGCTTCGGCGTCGGCAAGACCACCCTGGTCACCTCCGTCTCGGAGATCACGCCCCTGCAGACCGAGGCGCTGATGACCGAGGCCAGCGAGGGCACCGACGACCTGTCGGCCACACCGGGCAAGCTCACCACCACCGTGGCCATGGACTTCGGCCGCATCACGCTCGACGACGACCTGGTGCTCTACCTGTTCGGCACGCCGGGCCAGCAGCGGTTCTGGTTCATGTGGGACGACCTGGTGCGCGGCGCGATCGGCGCCGTCGTCATGGCCGACACCCGCCGCCTGAAGGACTGCTTCCCGGCACTGGACTACTTCGAGAGCTGCGGACTGCCCTACGTCGTCGCCGTCAACCACTTCGACGACAGCGAGCGGTTCGAGCCGGAGGACGTCCGGGAGGCGCTGACGATACCCGCGCACATCCCTGTCATGATCATGGATGCGCGGCGTCGAATTTCGGTCATCGAGACACTGTTGGCCCTGGTCGGGCACGCGCTGGACGAAACCCCCGAGTAGTCCCTGTTAGGAGCCCTCACCCGCATGCGGAAGATACTCGTCGTCGGAGCCGGCCAGTCCGGACTCCAGCTCGCCCTCGGCCTGCAGTCGCACGGCTACGAGGTCACCCTGATGTCGAACCGGACCGCGGACGAGATCCGCACCGGCCGGGTCATGTCGACGCAGTGCATGTTCCACACGGCACTGCAGCACGAGCGTGATCTCCAGCTGAACTTCTGGGAGTCCCAGGCCCCGAAGATCGAAGGACTCGGCGTCTCGGTCGCGGCCCCCGGCTCGCACGACCCGGGCCCCACCCAGCGGGCCATCGACTGGGTGGGCAAGCTGGACGGGTACGCGCAGTCCGTCGACCAGCGGGTGAAGATGGCCGGCTGGATGGAGACCTTCGCCCAGCGCGGCGGCCAGCTGGTCATCCACGGCGCGGCGGTCGGCGACCTCGACTACTTCTCCCGCACCTACGACCTCGTCCTGGTCTCGGCCGGCAAGGGCGAGCTGGTGTCGATGTTCGCCCGCGACCCGGAGCGCTCCCCCTACAGCGAGCCGCAGCGGGCGCTGGCGGTGGCGTACGTCCACGGTCTCGGCCCGCGCCCCGAGCACCCGGAGTTCGACGCGGTCCGCTGCAACCTGGTCCCCGGTGTCGGTGAGCTGTTCGTCATGCCGACCCTGACCACGTCCGGCCGCGCCGACATCCTGTTCTGGGAGGGCATACCCGGCGGCCCGCTCGACGTCTTCAAGGGCGTCAAGGACCCGGCCGAGCACCTCTCCCTGACCCTGGAACTCATGGAGAAGTTCACGCCCTGGGAGTACGCGCGGGCCACGAAGGTGGAACTCACCGACGCCGGCGGCACCCTGGCCGGGCGGTACGCGCCGACCGTCCGCAACCCCGTCGGCCGGCTGCCCGGCGGCGGGCTGGTGCTGGGCGTGGCCGACGTGGTCGTCGCCAACGACCCGATCACCGGGCAGGGCTCCAACTCGGCGTCCAAGTGCGCGGCGGCCTACCTCGCGTCCATCCTGGAGCGGGAGGAGAAGCCGTTCGACGAGGAGTGGATGCGGCAGACGTTCGACCGCTACTGGTCCACCGCCCGGCACGTCACCAAGTGGACGAACGCCATGCTGGCGCCCCCGCCGGAGCACGTGCTGAACCTCATCGGCGCGGCCGGGCAGCTGCAGCCGGTGGCGGACCGGTTCGCCAACGCGTTCAACGACCCGGCCGACTTCGAGAACTTCTTCTACGAGCCGGACAGGACGGGCGCCTACCTGGCTTCCGTGTCGGGGGCCTGACCGGGGGAGCCGTCGGGTCGTACGGCACCGAGGACCGGATAGGAGGCCAGCGGTGAGATCCGCACCCGCTCGCCCGGCCGCGGTGCCTGTACGACCCTGCCGTCCCCCACGTACATCGCCACGTGCGTGGCCTCGGGGAAGTAGACGACCAGGTCACCCGGGCGCAGGTCCTTCAGCGGGATCCGACGCAGCCGCTGCCACTGCTCCTGGCTGGTGCGCGGGATCGGGGTCCCCGCCTGGGACCACGCCCGTGACGTGAGGCCCGAGCAGTCGTACGCGTCGGGGCCCTGCGCACCCCACTGGTACGGCTTGCCGAGCTGATCCATGGCGTAGCTGACCGCGCGGTCGCCCTGCGGGGTGGCCGGGCGGTCGTCGGGCAGGGCCCCCGCGGTGGTGAGGCGCCGCTGGGCCTCGGCGACGCCCTGCTGTTCCAGCCGGGCCACGGCCGCGATCTGCTCCGGGGTGAGGGTGGCCAGCAGCCGCTCCACGCCGGCGAGCCTGACCTGGACGTCGTCGCGCTGCCGCCGCTGCCGGCCGGCGAGGCCCAGCTGGGTGTCGAGGGCCTTGCGGGCCGCGCGGGCCAGCACGTCCGTGCGCTTCTCCGCGGTGGTCAGCCGGGCCACCGTACGGGCCCTCTCGCGGGCCAGCTCGCCGATGACATGGCCTTCGTCCAGCGCGTGCTGCGGGTCGGGGGCGAGGAGCAGGCGGACGTAGGGGCCGAGGCCGCCGCCGTTCTGGTACTGCTGCCGGGCCAGCCGGCCGGCGTCGGTGCGGCCGGACCTGAGGGTGAGCCGGGCGCGGGCCAGCTCGTCGTCCAGGCGGGCCACCTCGGCGCGCTGCCGCCGCAGCTTCTCCGTCGTGGCGTTGTAGGTCTCGGTGGCCTGTTCGGTCTGCCGGTACAGCCGCTGGAGGTCCGTCAGCAGCTGGGCCACGGACGGCCGCGGTGCGGGCGCGGCCACGGCGGGTGCGGGCGCGAGGACGGCCTGGGCCGCCACCGCCGCCGTACAGGCCAGACGCAGAAGCACTCCTGACACGTCATCACCTCCGGTGCCGGAAGGGCGGGCTCTCCGCCTCCCGTCGCACCGTGATAATCAGACATGTCGGGATGGAATCGGGGCGAATCTACGCGGCTCGGCGCAACGCTGTCACCCGTTCGCACCGTCCGGCTTGCCGGACGGCGCCGCATCCGGTCTCGACCAGGGCCACCTGAGCCTGCCACCGGACCTGTCGTCCGGGTCGTACCGGTACTTCCAGCCCTGGACGAGTCCGAGCCGTCTGCTGTGCCCGCGCGGCACGCGGTGGTAGACCAGCACCGTGGGCGGGCCGCCGTCCGGGTCCGGGACGGGGATGCGGTACGTCTTCGGGGGGTGCCCGGTGGGCCCGAGCAGGACGGGCAGCACGCGCCCGTCCATGGGGCCGCCCTCGAAGGGGGTGTCCTGGCTCTTCACGGTTCCAGTCTCAGCCTTCCCCGGCGAGCGCGCCGACGAGGACGGCCGTCTGCGGGTCCCGGCCGGCGGTGACGGTGAGCACGGCCACGAACTGCTCCACCAGCCAGTCGCGCAGCTCCTCGACCGGGGGCTGCTTGTCCTCGTCCAGCCAGATCAGCGAGGCCGCCTCCACCGCCGTGATCCACATCCGGACGGTCATGCGCAGACGCGGGCCGGGCCCGTCGACCCCGAGGTGGTCGTAGATGTGCTCGGCGGCGGCCCGGCGCACCCCGTCCACGATCGCGGTGGTCCTGGACGTCTCCACCACGCTGCCGCCCTGGAGCAGCGCGCTGAAGCCGGTGTCGTGCTCGTCCACGAAGGCCAGATAACGGTCCAGGGCGCGGGACAGCCGGGGCAGCAGCGGCCCCTCGCGCGGCTCGGCGAAGCACTGCCGCAGCTCCTCGGCGGCCGACCGCAGCGCGGCCTCGTACAGCTGCTGCTTGCCGCCCGGGAAGTACCGGTACACCAGCGGGCGCGACACTCCGGCCGCCTCCGCCACGTCGTCCAGGGACACGTCCTCGGGGGCGCGGTGCGCGAAGAGGGAGAGGGCGGAGTCGAGGAGCTGGCTTCGCCGCTCCTCGACACTGAGCCGACGGTAGGCGGGGGTGGCCGACGGGGTCATGCCGTCAGCCTAATCGCCGCCCGGTGCGCGGGCCGTCGGCGACGGCGGGTTCGCGCGCCCGCCACCGCCGCCCGCGGCCCGCGTCAGGCCAGCAGCCCCGACGACCTCCACAGCCGGCGCCCGACGCCCCGCAGCACCCCGATGTCGTCGAGGAAGTCGGTCAGCCGCCTGGCGCCGCTCTGCATGACCTCGCGGCGGTGTCCGCTGGCCTTCACCTGCGCCATCGCCTCCCGCCTGTCCAGGCCGACGTTGGTGTAGACGTCGGGGTTGATGAAGGCGACGGAGAACACGCGGGCGAACTCGCCCGAGGTGACCCGGGTGAACTCCTGGGACCACTTCGGCGCGGTCACCATCTGCCGGCGCAGTTCCTCGCGGGCGTACCGGACGTGCCGGGCCTCCTCGACCACGTGGATGCGGGTGACGCCCCGGATCAGCGGCTGGACCCGCTCGTCCGGGAACGTCAGCCGCTGCATCCAGTCCAGCACCTCCTCGCCGAGCAGCGTGGCGGTGAAGGAGCCGGGGGTCGTGGAGATCGTCTTGAACAGGCGGCCCAGGTTCTGGTGGACGCGGTTCACCGGGTACCAGGGCGTGCCGCCGCGCGAGATCACCCGGGCGAACATCTTCGAGTGCCGGCACTCGTCCTCGATCTCGGTGAGCGCGTACCGCACGTGCGCGCTCGTCGCCGCCTTGTCGTAGATGTGCCGGACCAGCAGCTGCATCAGGATGAGTTCGAACCAGATGCCGAGCGAGGCCAGGGCCGCCGCCTCGTGCTGGGAGAGCAGGATGCGCTGTTCCTCGCTCATCCGCTTCCACATCGGGGTGCCGTACAGCGAGACCAGCTCCGGCGGCCAGAACCACTTGCCCTCCTCGAAGGGCGCGTCCCAGTCCAGCTCCCTGTCCGGGTCGAAGGAGTGCTTGGCGGAGGAGACCAGCAGCCGTTCGGCCACCTGCTCCCGGTCTTTGAGAAGGCCGAGCGCGTCGCGCAGGCCGTCCAGCGCGTCCGCTTCCGTCAGGGTCGTCATGGCTCCCTCACCTCGTTACCCGGGGGTAGTCGTCCTGCCTCTTATGAGACTGCTTGTCAGCAAGGCCGTCAATCCCTTGCGCAGGACTTGTTGGCCCGCCGTCCTCGGCCGGGCCCGCCGGGTGGGTGCGGCGGTCTGGGACGGCCTGCCACAGATCGGGGAGGCCGGGCAGGATGACCGACATGACCTACGACCCGGATGACGCAGCCTCGTTCCATGCCTTGCTGGCGGCACAATCGCGCCTGACCGACTTGCTTCTGTCGCCCGATGGAACACGCTTGATTGCGTCGGTGCAGTCGATCAATGAGGAGGGATCCGAGCACGTTACGAGGTTCTGGGAGGTTGATCCCTGTGGGGAGGGTGACAGCCGCCTCGTGGTCGGCGGCATGGAGGGTGACTTTGCTCCCGCGTTCGCTGCCGATGGGACGTTGTTGTTCCTCTCGGGCCGCGAGAACGCAGATCCCACCGGTGAAAAGCCCGACAGTCACGATGTGTCGCTGTGGGCGTTGTCCGAGCGCGGTGAGGCCAGGCAGATCGCCCGCCACCCTGGGGGAATAGCCGCCTTCACCTCCGCGGCGACTGCCGACGTGCTCGCTTACACCGCCGATCTGCTTCCTGGCACGGCGGACATCGAGACGTACGCCGCAGCTCGGCATGAGCGCGAACGTGCCCGGGTCACCGCGGCCTTGTACGAGGAGACCGCGGCGGCTGCCTGGAGCGCAGCCCTTGGACCTGACGAACCGCACACGTTCGTCCTGCACTCCGACGGGCCAGCAGTGATCGCCGGCAGCCAGGGCCTGGCAGGTTCCGCCGACGCCGCACTTTCCCCGGACGGGTCGCTGGTGGCCTACACGCGGCCCGCGACCGGCCGGGCCCCGGACAGCAATACCGTGGTCGTCGTCGACGCGGCAACCGGCATGCAGCAACGCACCTTCTCGCGCCCTGGCCATCAGTACTACCGCCCGGCGTTCACGGCCGACGGCTCGACACTGGTCTGCCAGCGCCAGCGGGAGGAGACCTACGACACCGAATGGCGCGTCACACTCGTAGCGTTCGACCTGGACTCCGGCGAAGAGAGCGACCTGCTGCCGGACTTCGGCAACTGGCCGTGGCCGGGACGCGCAGTCCTCTCACCGATCCCCGCGGACTCAACGATGTGGTTCACAGGGGACGAACGCGGGCACTGCCCGGTCTTCCGCCGCGACGCGGACGGCACGATCACACGCCTGACCGCCTCCGGCGCCTACACCTCGCTCTGCGTGACACCCGACGGGGCCACCCTCTACGCGCTGCGCAGCGCAATCGACAGCCCGCCCCGAGTGGTCCGCCTCGATGCCGACACGCCCGATCAGCAGCCCGCCTTCCTCAACGCCCCCGGCGACCTCCGCTCGCTTCCCGGTGCCCTGACCGAGGTGCGCGCCCCGGCGGACGACGGCTTCCCGCTGCGCGGCTGGCTCGTCCTGCCGACAGGCGCCTCGCCCGAGCATCCTGCCCCCTTGCTCGTCGTCCCGCACGGTGGACCGCAGGCGTCCTGGAGTGCCTGGACGTGGTCGTGGAACCCCTGGCCGTTCGCCGCCCGTGGGTATGCGGTGCTTCTGCCGGACCCGGCCCTGTCCACCGGTTACGGGCAGCGGATGCAAGAACGCGGCCTGGGCCAGTACGGCGGCCAGCCCTACCGTGACGTCATCGCGCTGACAGACGCGGCACTGGAACGCGCCGACCTCGACGAGACCCGGACCGCCTTCGCCGGCTGGTCCTACGGCGGCTACCTGGCCAACCGGGCCGCTACCCTCACCGACCGCTTCAAGGCGATCGTCTCGGCCGCCGCCATGTGGAACCTGGAGGCGTTGCAGACCGACACGGACATGCACGCCTACTTCCGCAAGATCTTCGGCGACCCGCGGACCCAACGGGAACGGTACGAGGCCAATTCGCCCCACCTCGACGCAGCGAGGATGAAAACGCCGATGCTGATCGTGCACGGAGGCAGGGACTACCGTGTGCCGATGGGCCAGGCGCTGAGCCTGCACAGCGACCTGGCGCGCCTCGGCGTGCCGGTCAGATTCCTGCACTTCCCGACCGAGGGCCACACCGTCGAAGCACCGAACCACATCCGGATCATGTACGAGACGGTGCTCAACTTCCTCGACCACCACGTCCTCGGGCAGGAGTGGCACCGGCCCGCGATGCTTTGACGGATCCCTCTCAAAGTGGCTTTGGCACACGTGGACGGAGGATCGCCCCCAAGGGCACCGCAGGGTCTCATTGTGAAATGGTCAGTTAGCAGGGCCGTTGCCGAGGATTTCCGAGGCGAAGGCGATCTGCCCTGCGTCGAGGTCCAGGATGTCCGCGAACGTCTTGGTGATGCCGTACCCGCGCAGGACGCCTTCTGCGATCGCGACGAGATCGCTGAGCCCCGGGCCCACGGGACCCTGGGCGGCAGCGAGCGCGGGCTTGTGCGGGGTTCCGGGTGCGGCAGCCTGGGCGGGAGTCGCCAGGAGCAGGGGCATGGCGGTGAGGACGATGGCGCCGAGTGCAGTGCGTGGTTTCATGCCGTGATCAACGGCCCCAGTGATTATTAGTCACGCGTCCCACCACCGTTCGGGCCAGACGGCACCCTAAGCCGCCCTGGTGCCAGCCGAACAAAGCCATGCAGTAGCGTGCCGACGTGTCCATGCCTCCGCCGTCGTACCCGAACCAGCCGCAGCCCCCGTACGGGCAGCAGCCCCCGTACGGGCAGCAGCCCCCGTACGGGCAGCAACCCCCGTACGGGCAGCAGCTTCCGTACGGGCAGCAGGCCCCGCAGGCGCCGGGTCCGTACGGCTCGCCGTACCCCCAGCAGCCCCACCCCGCGCAGCCCCACCCTCCGCAGCCGCCCTACCCGCAACAGCCGTACCCGGGCTGGGGCGTGCCGCCCATGGCCCCGCCGGTGAAGAAGCGCCGGATCGGGCTGGTGCTGGGCATCGTGGGCGGTGTCGTCACGCTCGGCATCGTCGGCCTGGTGCTGCTCGGGGCGGCGGTCGGGAGCGGCTTCCCCGAGGCGAGGAACAAACTCGTCCTGCCCAAGGCGCTGCTCGGCGAGAAGTACCGACTGGCCGCCGATCTCTCCGACAGCCAGGGGCAGAAGATCGAGGAGGAGGTCGACGGCGCCTGGGACGCCAAGGTCACCGACGCCGTGATGGGCCGTTACAGCCTGGGCGGCGACGAGAGCCGGGGCACCCTCGTGGTGTCGGGTCTCTACGGGCGGTTCCGCAACCCGGCCGGCGGCCGGCACGCCATGCTCCAGGGGGCCGGCGACGCCGACGGCGTGACGGTGGAGGTGCCCGCGAAGGACATCACCCCCGCGGGCACCGGCATCGCGGTCAGCTGTGAGGTCGTGACGCAGAAGCAGTCCACGCTGACGCTCACCTACCCGTTCTGCGCCTGGGCGGACGGCAACACGGCGGCCATGGTGGCCAGGATCGACGCGAGCGCCCTGCACACCGCCCCCGCCGACGTGGACCTGAACGCCGCCGCCCGCGACGCCGCCGAGGTCCGCACGGAGATGCTCACCCCGCTCGGCTGACGGCCCGCCGCCCCGGTCTCACCGGCCGAGAACGGCCCGCATCACCTCCCTGGCGATCGGCGCCGCGTCACCGCCGCCGCTGATCTCGCCCCGGTCCGCCGAGGCGTCCTCCACCACCACCGCGACCGCCACCTGCGGCTCCGGCGCGTTCGCGGACTGTGCCCAGGAGACGAACCAGGCGTACGGCACCCCGGCGTTGCCCACCCCGTGCTGCGCCGTACCCGTCTTGCCGCCGACCAGCGCGCCCGGGACGGCCGCGTTGGTGCCGGTGCCCTCCTCGACCACGCCGGCCATCAGCTCCATCAGCCGGGCCGCGGTGGACGGCCGCATCACCTGCCGCCCCGGCCGGGCCCCGCTCCCGGCGACCGTCTCGCCGCCGTGCCGGGTGGTCCGCTCCACCAGGTACGGCGGGCGCAGCAGCCCGCCGTTGGCGACCGCCGCCGTGACCATCGCCATCTGCAGCGGGGTGGCCCGCGTGTTGTACTGCCCGATCGAGGACAGCGCCAGCTGGGCCCTGTCCACGTGCGGGTCGAAGGTGCTGGGCGCCACGGAGAAGGGGACGCGCAGGCCGGAGTCGTTGAAGCCGAACGCCTGGGCCGTGGACACCATGTCCCGCACCCCGACGTCCACGCCCAGCTTGGCGAAGACCGTGTTGCAGGACCACTCGAAGGCGTCCCGCACCGAGGCGTCCACACAGCCGTCGCCCTCGTTGGTCAGCCGGGTGGTGGTGCCGGGCAGCCGGTAGGGGTCCGGGGAGTCCGTCCGCGCGTCCAGGTCGGTGACCACGCCCGCGTCCAGCGCCGCCGCCGCGGTCACCACCTTGAACGTCGACCCCGGCGGATAGGTCTGCCGTACCGCCCGGTTGAGCATCGGCTTCTCCGGGTCGTGATTGAGGCGGGCCCACGCCGAGGCCACCGCCTCGTTGTTGCCGGACAGCTCCGCCGGGTCGTACGACGGGCTGGTCACCAGCGCCAGGATGCGGCCCGTGGCCGGCTCGACCGCCGCCACCGCCCCCTTGCGCCCGGCGAGCCCCCGGTGCGCGGCCTCCTGCGCCCGCCCGTTCAGGGTGGTGACGACGTCACCGCCGGGGTCCCGCCCGCGCGTCACGTCGTTCCACAGCGGCAGCGGCGCGAGCATCGGATCGGTGCCGGAGAGCACCCCGTCCTCGGTGTGCTCCAGGAACGTGGTGCCGTACGTCTGCGAGGCGAAGCCGGTGACCGGCGCGTACAACGGCCCGTCCAGATAGGCGCGTTCGTAGCGCAGCTGCTCACCGGTGTCCACGGACGAGGTGACCGGCCTGCCGTCCACCAGGATGTTCCCGCGCGGCTGCTGGTAACGGGCGATGGTGGCCCGGCGGTTGGCCGGGTTGCCGTCGTACTCACCGGACTGCACGACCTGCACGCGCATGGCGTTGGCCAGCAGGGCCGCCAGCAGCAGCGCGCAGAACACGCAGGCGTGCCGGATGTACTTCGCCATCGGCCGCCCGCCCTCGGGAAACCCGCCGTACTCCGTCATGGTGCCTCCCGGCCGTCGTACTGGCTGCGCGCGGAGTCGCTCACCCGGACCAGCAGCGCCACGATCGCCCAGTTGGTGACCACCGAGGAGCCGCCCTGGGCGAGGAACGGCATCGCCATGCCGGTCAGCGGGATCAGCCCGGTCACCCCGCCCGCGATCACGAACACCTGCAGCGCCACGATCGAGGCGAGCCCGACCGCGAGGAGCCGGCCGAACGGCTCGCGCAGCGCCAGGCCCGCCCGGTAGCCCCGCTCCACCAGCAGCGCGTACAGCAGCACGATCGCCGCCAGGCCCGCGAGGCCCAGCTCCTCCCCGGCCGTGGCCAGGATGAAGTCCGACTTGACGGCGAAGCCGATCAGGATGGAGTGCCCGAGCCCGAGCCCGGTGCCCAGGACCCCGCCGGCGGCGAAGGCGAACAGGGACTGGGAGAGCTGGTTGGGGCCCTGACCGGCCTCGATGGTGGCGAACGGGTGCAGCCAGTCCTCGATCCGCGCGCCCACATGGGGCTCCAGCCGCCCGACGGCCATGGCCCCGAGCACCGCGAGCAGCAGCCCGACCGCGATCCAGCCGGTGCGCCCGGTGGCGACGTACAGCAGCACCACGAACAGCCCGAAGAACAGCAGCGAGGTCCCGAGGTCCCGCTCCAGCACGAGCACTCCCACGCTCACCAGCCAGATCGTCAGGATCGGACCGAGCACCCGGCCGGTCGGGAACTGCAACCGCCACAGCCGGCGGCCGGTGTACGACAGGGCGCTGCGGTTGGCCGCCAGGTAGGCGGCGAAGAACACCGCGAGCAGCACTTTCGCGAACTCGCCGGGCTGGATCGAGAACCCGGCGATCCGGATCCAGATCCGGGCGCCGTTGACCGCCGGGAACAGGATCGGCAGCACCAGCAGGACGAGGGCGGCGACCACGCAGACGTAGGAGTACCGCTGGAGGACCCGGTGGTCGCGCAGCACGAGGACGACACCGATGAACAGGCCCACCCCGAGCGTGGACCACACCAGTTGGGTGGGGGCCGCCTGGTCGCCCGGCGTCTCCAGGTCCAGCCGGTAGATCAGCACCAGCCCGATGCCGTTGAGCAGGACACCGATGGGCAGCGGCAGCGGATCGGCGTACGGCGCCCGGATCCGCACCGCGATGTGGGCGAACAGGGCGAGCACGCCGAGCCCGGCTCCGTAGCCGGCGGCCCCGGGCGGGACGGTACCGGTCCGTGCCACCCCCACCGCGCAGTAGCCGTACACCGACAGCAGGACGGCCAGCACGAGCAGGGACAGCTCGACGCCCCGGCGCCGGGGCAGGCGCGCGGCGCGTGGGGGAGCGGGGGCCGCCGCCACGGTGGTTCCGGCCTTCGTCATGCCCGGAACCTACCTAAATGGGGCGCCTTGTGTCCCTTGTTCACCGGGCGCGCCCCGAAGGGGCCCGGGCAACCACGCGAGCGATCATGGCGGACCCACGGTCCGCGGCACCCGGAAGGCCCGGGCGCCGACCGGCCGCGGGCGCTGACCGGCGCCGGGTACCGACCGGCCCCGAGTGCTGGCCGACCGCGGTGCTGACCGGCCGCGGGTGCTGACCGGCGCCGGGTGCCGACCGGCCCCGAGTGCTGGCCGGCCCCGGGTGCTAACCGGCCGCGGGCAGCCGCAGCGTGGCGACGGCGCCCCCGTCCGCAGCGTTGGAGAAGGTCAGCGCGGCGCCCAGCACCTCCGCCTGCCCCAGCGCGATGGTCAGCCCGAGTCCGTGCCCCCTGGCCCCGCCCTCGGTGCGGAACCGCTGCGGCCCGTGCGCGAGGAGGTAGTCCGGGTATCCGCCCCCGTGGTCCCGCACGGTCACCACCGGCCCGTCCACGGTCAGCAGCACCGGAGGCGCCCCGTGCTTGTGCGCGTTGGCCACCAGGTTCCCCAGCACCCGCTCCAGCCGCCGCCGGTCGGTCTCCACCCGCGCGTCCCGCGCGATCCGTACGTCCGTCTCCGTGCCCGACGCCCGTACCACCCGCTCGGCCACGGCACCCAGCCGCTCCGTGTCGACCGCCGGCTTCTCCCGCCCGGTGTCCAGCCGGGAGATCTCCAGCAGGTCCTCGGTGAGGGTGCGCAGCGCCGCCACCCGGTCCCGCACCAGCTCCGTCGGCCGGCCCGGCGGCAGCAGCTCGGCCGCCGCGTGCAGACCGGTGAGCGGGGTGCGCAGCTCGTGCGCCACGTCCGCGGTGAACCGCTGCTCGCTCAGCAGCTTGCCCTGCAGCGAGGAGGCCATCGAGTCCAGCGCGGCGGCCACCGCGGCGACCTCGTCCTGCGGACGGGTCTGGTCCTTGGTGCGGGGGTCGTCCACCCGGGCGTCCAGGTCGCCCGCGCTGATCCTGCGCGCCACCCGTGCCGTGCCGTGCAGCCGCCGGGTCACCCGGGTCACCGCGAACACGCCGACCAGCACGGTCGCCCCGATCGCGAGCCCCGAGGACCACAGGATCGACTGGTCGAGACCGGTGATGGTGCGCGACTGCTGCGAGTAGTCGACCTCCACGGCGAGCGCCCGGTGCCCGGCCACCGGCCCCGCCGCCCACATCGTCGGGCGCCCCCGGTGCACGGCGACCATCGTGCCGCGGCGCCCGCCCGCCGCCAGCGACCGCAGCGGCGCGGGCAGCCCCCCGGGGTCCACCGCGGCACCCGGCAGCAGCGTGTCCCCGGCCTCGTACGCGTGCGTGGCGTCCGCGAGCCGGGACAGTGCCAGGTCGCGGGCCTGGCCGACGGTCTGGTCGGTCACCGACACGTGCACCAGGACACCGAGCAGCGCGGCCAGCGCACAGCACATCACCGTGATGAACGCGGCGGCCTTGACGGCGAGGGCCCCGGCCCAGTGGGGCAGCGTGAGCCTCATCGCGCGCCCGGGGAGGCGGAGCCGGAGGGGCCCGGGGAGACGGAGGGGGAGGCCGAGGGAGACGGTGTCCTGCTGGGCCGGCCGTCCCCGACGTGCAGGTACTCGTCGCTGGAGAACACCATCGCGCGCTGGCCCGGATCCCACACCCAGGTGGTGCGGTACTCGTAACCGGAGATGTCGGCGGGCGAGCGTTCGATCAGTGCCCGCCCGGCCAGCTCCACCCCGGTGATCGCGTCGTTGTCGGCCAGCACCTGCACCAGCCGGTGCCGCTCGACGGTGTAGACCCGTACCGCCGTCTGGTTGGTCGGGTACAGCCGGAAACCGAGCGTCAGATCCGCCCGGCCGTCCCCGGTGAGGTCCCGGTAGTACGGCTTCAGCAGCGGGCACCGGGCCCGGTCCCCGCCCGGCCGGCACTCCTTCATCCGCTGCTCGGTCGCGTGGTACGCCCCCTTGGACCCGTAGTCGTCGGGGTGCGCCTTCAGCTCCGCCTCGACGACGTCCACCGGGTCCACCTTGCGGATGTCGTCACCGGGGACCGCGACGCCCTTGACGGCCTCCCGGGTCGCCACCTGGTACGGGTAGGCCGGGCTGGACGCCGGCCTGAGGTCCGGCCAGAGCTTGGCGGGGCTGACGGCGGTCGGGGTGGACCCGGCGCCGCGCAGCCCGCCCGTGTCCCCGCAGGCCGTCGCCGTCGCCGACAGCAGGGCGACGGCGGCCAGGGCGAGGGCGGTGCGTGCGGGACGACGGGCTGGCACGGTACTCCTGGGCGTCGGGGTCGGTGGGGCCCCGTACACCTTAATTCGTGGGTTCGTAGGGAAGTGTTATCAGATTCCGACGAAAATCCGTTTTGTGCGCTTCGTACGGCGGACGCGAAGGCTGGGAGAGAGGCTACTCGGCCAGCTCCTCCAGTAGCCGGGCGGTCGCCAGGCCCGCCCGCAGGTACTCCACGAAGAGCTCGTTGTGCAGCGCCCACGCCGACCGCCGGGCCCGGATCAGCTGGATCGCCTGGTCCGCCGTGTCGCCCCGCTGGACCAGGGCGTGCGCGACGACCAGCCCCGAACGGTTGTACCCGTGGTAACAGCGCACGAGCACCCGGCGGCCGGCGTCCACCGCCTCGTTCGCCGCGCGCGCCAGCCGGATCACCCCGGCCAGCTGCGTCCCGTCCAGCGGCCCGTCCGGAATCGGCCACACATGGTGCTCCACGCCTGGATCGGGCCCGTACCCCGGCAGCCGCAGCAGGGACTGCACCACATCGAACTCGTCCCGTACGACCGCGAGCTCCAGGCGTCCGGAACGGCCCCGGAACTCGTGCCCGCCCATCCACAGGCCGGGCAGGATCTCGCTCCAGGGGTTCTCCGGAGCCGGTACGTCGGGCTGCTTTCCGTGGGTCCGCAACGGCGCCTCCCCAACTCCCCCTCACCGGGCCGCCCTCCACCGTAACCGGTCTTGCCCCGGGAGCGCCCCGCCTGTTCCCATGGTCGAGGGGTGATGGCGCATGAGCGGACTGCGCGTGGTGCCGGCGTACCGGCACGGCCGGGAGCGGCTGTACGTCTGCCGCGAGGACGGAAGCAATGTCGCCTGGTACGACCGGGAGACGGGCCGGGTCAACCTGCTCGCGCTCGGCGAGGACGACGGCAACGACGTACTGAACGCCCTGAAACCCTTCCTCACCGGCCAGGTGACCGTGGGCCCGCCCCCCGTCCCCACCCCAGCCGAACTGGCCCGGCTGACCCTCCACCCGGACGACGACCTGGCCCCGAACCGGCCCGGCGAGGCCCTGCTGGTCGCCCTGGAGCGGGACCCCGGCCCCGCCCGCCGGCTGCGCCCCGACCCGCGCCGCCGCGCCCTGGCCGCCGAGCAGACCGTCGGCCAGGAGCTGGACCGGCTGGAGGGCGCCGGCTGGCACACCCTGCACTCCGTCCCGCTGCCCGGCGGCGACCGCATCCACCACCTGGTGATCGGCCCCGGTGGCCTGTTCGCCGTCCACGCCCTCCAGGCCCGCAAGGCCCGGGTCCTGGTCGCCGACCCGATGGTCACGCTGGGCCGCCGCGAGGCCGAGCCGCTGCTGCGCCGGCTGCGTGCCGCCGCCGACCGGGCCTCCTACGCCCTGACCGCCGAGGTCCGCCCCCTGCTGGCCCTGGTGGACCCGGCCGAGGTGACCGTGACGGCGCAGCCGCGCGGGGTGCGGATCCTGCGGGACACCGAGCTGGCGGGCCTGGCCCGGCTGGGCGGGGTGCTCAAGCCGGCGGACGTGGAGGCGCTGCACGGGATGGCGCGGGACCGGAACACGTGGGGAGGGCTGTAGGTCACCCGGGACACGTGGGGAGGGCTGTAGGTCACCCGGGGCAGGCGGGCGGCGAGGGCTGTAGGTCACCCGGGGCAGGCCGGGAGGGCTGTGAGTACCCGGGACGGGTGGCGAGGGCTGCAGGCGCCCGGACAGGTCGCGAAGGCTGTAGGTCAGGGGAGGGGCACGGCCGCGCCCGGGTCCGTCAGCGGGGCCATCAGGTCGCCGAGGTCCTGCAGGCGCGGGGCGATGTCGTCGGCCTGGAACTCCAGCTGGGCCGGGTTCCGGCAGGCGGCGACCTCCTCCCAGGTCACCGGCGCGGACACCAGCGGAGCCCGGCGGGCACGCAGGGTGTACGGGGCGGCCGTGGTCTTGCGGCCCGCGTTCTGGCTCCAGTCGACGAACACCTTCCCCGGCCTGAGGCTCTTGGTCATCCGGTGCACCACCAGCCGGGGCATGGCCCGCTCGGCCTCCACCGCCAGCGCCTTGGCGTACTCGGACGTCTCTTCCGGGGAACTCCCGCGCACCGCCGCCAGCAGGTGCAGCCCCTTCGACCCGGCGGTCTTCGGGTACGCCTCGATCCCGTCCGCCGCGAGCCGCTCCCGCAGCCACAGGGCGACCTCGCAGCAGTGCACGACGTGCGCGGGCGGCCCCGGATCGAGGTCGAAGACCAGCCGGTCCGCCTCGTCCGGCGTCCGCACCAGCCACTGGTGGGTGTGGAACTCGGTGACGAGGTTCGCCGCCCACACGAGACTCGGCAGATCCTGCACCACCACCATCCGGGCCGGACTGTCCGCCGACGACCGCGGCACCTCGGCGGTCGTGACCCAGTCGGGCGTACCCGGAGGGACGTTCTTGGTGAAGAACAGCTGTCCGTCCGGACCGTCCGGATAGCGCAGGAAGGACACCGCCCGGTCGCGCAGATGCGGCAGCAGCGCCCCGGCGGCGGTCGCGTAGTAGTGCAGCAGCTCCCCTTTGGTGAAGCCGGTCTCCGGATACAGCACCTTCTCCAGATTGCTGAGCGCGACCCGGCGCCCCTCCACCTCTGTGATAGGCGTCATAGGATGACAATCCCAGACGAAACGGAAAATTCGGGAAAGGGAGGGTGCGGCACGTGCGATCGATATGGAACGGTGCCATCTCCTTCGGTCTCGTCAGCATCCCGATCAAGCTGGTGAACGCCACCGAGAGCCACGCGATCTCCTTCCGTCAGATCCACACCGAGGACAACGGCCGCATCCGCTACCGCAAGGTGTGCGAACTGGACGAGCGCGAGGTCGGCCAGTCCGAGATCGGCAAGGGCTACGAGGACGCCGACGGCACGATCATCCCGATCACCGACGAGGACCTCTCCCACCTGCCCATCCCGACCGCCCGCACCATCGACATCGTGGCCTTCGTGTCGGCCGAACGGATCGACCCCCTCCAGATGGGTGCGGCGTACTACCTCGCGGCCGGCGGAGCCCCCGCCGCCAAGCCGTACACCCTGCTCCGCGAAGCCCTCAAACGCAGCAACAAGGTCGCCATCGCCAAGTACGCGCTCCGCGGCCGGGAACGCCTCGGCATGCTCCGGGTGGTCGGCGAGGCCATCGCCATGCACGGCCTGCTGTGGCCGGACGAGGTACGGGCCCCGGAGGGCGTGGCCCCCGGCACCGACGTCACCATCCGCGACAAGGAACTCGACCTCGCGGACGCCCTGATGGACACCCTCGGCGAGGTCGACCTCGACGACCTGCACGACGAGTACCGGGAGGCGCTGGAGGAGGTCATCGCGGCCAAGGCGTCCGGCGAGGCCCCGCCCGAGAGCCCGGCCCCCGCCGCCGGCGGCAAGGTGCTGGACCTGATGGCCGCGCTGGAGAACAGCGTGCGGGCGGCACGGGAGTCGCGCACGGGCTCCGGCGAGTCGCGCACGGGCTCCGGCGAGGAGGCCGAGGTCAGACAACTGCGCCGGAGCCGGACCGCGCCGAAGGAGACGGGGGGCAAGAAGTCCACGGCCACGTCCGCCAGGAAGACGACGGCGGCGAAGAAGGCCGCGCCCGCGCGAAAGTCGACGTCCAGGGCGAAGGAGGAGACCGGGAAGACGACGGCGGCGAAGGGGGCGGGGGAGAGGAGTGCGTCGGCGAAGAGTGCGACGGCGAAAGGTACGGGGACGAGGACCACGGGGGCGAAGAGCGCGGCGGCGAAGAAGGCGACGCCGAAGAAGGCCGCGTCGCGCAAGCGGTCGGCGTGAGGTGGGTGGGCTGTCACCGTGCCGTCGTGCATGGGGGAGGGGCGCTGTCGGGGTGTCGGTCGGTCCGGTCCCCGCGTCTGCGGATCCGCCGGGGCTCCCGGGGCCGATCGCGCGGTTCCCCGCGCCCCCGGGAGCTACGGCCGGCCGCGCTGACACAGCGCCGGCGGCACGGTGGCCGTGCTGGCACCCGGCGGACGCCGGTGACCGGCCGGCCACCGCGACCCGGCCGCAGCCCGGCCGCGGCAGCGGGCGGTCACTCGGCAGACTCCGCCCGGCCGCGTCCCCGCGGCAGCGCCAGTCCGCCCCCCGGCCACGGCCAGAGCCGCCAGTACCGCGCCGAAGACCGCCGCTCCTGCCGTCAGCCCCACCCCGTCGCTCAGGTAACCGGCAGTGACCGCAAGCACCCCGGCGGGAAGGTGACCGCCCACGTCCAGCGCCGCGTTGGCCTCGGCCAGCCGCCCCGTCGGCACCGTCAACCTGACACCTAGTACGATCGCAGTCGTACAGGAGTGGGAAGCCGGACACCGGGAGAGGGTGCCGCAGTTGACCGGGCAGAGAACCGAAGAGGCTCAGGGGGCCGGGGGAGTCGCCGGGGAAGCCCCGGCCGTGATCGAGGTGTTGTCGGAACCGGCCGGTCTGCCCGACCCGCTGCCCGAGCCGGCCGTCTCCGACCTGCGCCTGGAGACGGTGCTGGGCGCGCTCAGCGACCCACTGCGGCTGCGGATCGTCCGCAAACTGCTCCTGGAGTCGGAGGAGTTCGACCACACCTGCGGCTGGTTCGGCCTGGACCGCCCCAAGTCCTCACTGACCCATCACTTCCGGGCGCTGCGCGAGGCGGGCATCACCCGGCAGCGCCAGTACGGCCTGGAGCGCCGCAGCCACGTCCGGGTGGCCGACCTGAACGCCCGCTTCCCCGGCCTGCTGGACCTGGTGGCCGCGTGGACACCGCGGGCCGGGGACTGACCGGACACAACCGCGAAGGCCGTTGACGACGAGACGCCGAGCGCCGGACGCACTCACATCAAGACGAGACGCGGAGCGCCGGACTCACTCACATCAAGAGGACGGTAAGAACCACACGGCTCGCACCCCTCCACTTACAACCCTCCCTGCCCGTGGACCGTCCAACGGGAGCCCGGCGCTCGTCACTTCGACGGGTTCCGTTTCGGATCGTTCTTGGGGATGTCATGAGTTCTGTCTTGATCAGGCGTGTGCTGCGTGGCGGGACACGCGCCGGAGTCGTGGGGGCGCTCGTCGTCGCCGGTCTCGGGAGCGGGGTCGCCTTCGCCGACGGCGAGACGCAGACCGATCAGCTGTGGATCCAGGCGCCGTACGAGCAGTCGCTCACCGTCGCCCCGGACGGCGGCACGGCACAGTACAGATCGCTGGCCTTCGGCATGTACCACGACAACGACAACTTCACGGTGACCGACGGGCGGTTGACCGTCGACGTCTCCGGGCTCGCCGGGGTCGCCGAGGTGGCCTGGCCCGACAACTGCACGCCGAACGAGGCCGGCACCGTCGCCGTGTGCGACACCGGCGACGTGCCGACCCGCTCCAGCGCCCAGGTGCAGCTGAGGATACGGGCCGCCGCGGGCGCCGCGGCGGGCGCCCAGGGCGCGATCGAGTACTCCGCGGAGGCCACCGGCGGCCCCGACGGCACGCTCGTCGCCCCGCAGGGCTCCGCGGAGACCTTCGTCACCGTCGGCTCCGGCCCGGACCTCGGCCTCAGCGCCCCGCAGAACGTCACCGACGTCGCACCCGGCAGCAGCCTCAGCGTGCCGTTCTCCGTCACCAACACCGGCAACGAGACCGCCACCGGCTTCAGCGTGAAAATGTGGGCGACCTATGGCCTCGACATCACCACCCGCTACCCGCAGTGCACCTACACCGGGCCGGACGACAACGGCGACTACACGCCCATGACGTCCGTGACCTGCTCCTTCGACACCGCCGTCGCGCCGGGCGCCACCGTTGAGCTGCCGGAGCCGTTGCGGCTCGCCGTCACCGGGCACGCGTTGTACGAGCGGTTCGACTACGAGGTCGAGCCCACCGGCGCCGCCGACCTCGACGGCTCGGACAACGGCCGTTCCTGGCAGATCACCGCGCACAACACCGCCGACTTCGCGGTGCGCGGCACCACGGTGAGCGGCGCGGCCGGCGACACCGTCACCACCGCCTTCCGCTTCGCCAACCGCGGGCCGGCCTGGGTCGGCAACGTCAGCTCCGGCGACCCGGTCGCCGTGATCGACTACTACCTCCCCGAGGGCACCACGGCCACGTCGGTGCCCGACACCTGCCGTACCGCCTGGAAGCAGGGCGATGACCCGGCCATCGGTCACTACGCCTGCACCCTGCCGATGTGGGCGAAGCCGGACCTGAAGGTCAGCTTCCCCTTCCGGCTCCGCATCGACCGCGTCGTCCCTGACGCGACGGGCCACGTCACCGCCCGCCCCGACTTCGGCACGTCCTTCACCTTCGACCCGCGCACCAAGAACAACTCGGCCGAGGTGACCCTCAACCCGTCGTCCTGACACCGCTCGGGGAGGGTCAAGCCCCCGGCCCACCCCTCCCCGACACTCCCCGGCCTCCCGGAGCAGACCCGGGACCGCCGAAGACCACCTGGCAAACGGACGGACCCTGACCAGCGCTTGCCCGCATTTTCCGGGCCGTCCCTCTCGGGGTTCAGTCGAGCCAGGCGAGGTCGTTCAAGTGTGAAGCTGTTGTAATATCCCCGCACCGTCAGCGCGAAGACATCTTCCCTGGCGATCGGGTGCTTCTTGACGGGGGATCAGGGGCGTTGGCAAGAGGCGGCACTTTACTGTGCAGTGTGTTCACGCTGGTTGAGGGCGGCCCGGCCGCGGTAGAGGCGATGTCCGGCCTGACGCGTGACTGCGTCGCCGTGCCGCCGGCCCATGGCGTGGTGCACCGAGCCGCCCAGGCTGAGGTGGTTCCCGGCGCCTCGCATCAGGGCCTCGAGCAGGCCGGCTGCCCGCCCGTTGGCGTCCGTGTACGAGTTCTCTCGATCAACCCTCTGACCAGGGCCGGCGCGCGTGGACGCGCCACGAGTACCGCGCAGACGGCCCTCGGTCTGAGCAGACCGTCAGAGTTCCACCGCGTTGGCAACGTCCCGCTACCGACACTGAGGAAGCGATGAACAGCAATGATCACGATTCTCGTCTCCCGGCGGAGGCCCGCGCTCGGGCTCTTGTCGACCAGCAACTGACCGCCGCAGGCTGGGCAGTGCAGAGCCGCAAGGAGATGAACCTCTTCGCCGGTGAGCTCGGTGTGCACGGTGTCGCGGTGCGTGAAGTCGTCATGGCGCCGGGCCACGGTCGGGTGGACTACTTGCTGTACGTCGAAAAGAAGGTCGTCGGCGTCATCGAAGCAAAGCCGCAGGGGACCACCCTGTCCGGCGTCGAGTGGCAGTCGGCGATGTACGCCACCGGCTTGCCGCCGGAGCATCGCAAGCGTGCGCACACGGTGGGTGATCGTATCCCGTTCGTGTTCGAGGCCTCCGGTTCGGAGACTCATTTCACCAACGGTTACGACCCTGAGCCGCGTGCCCGGAAGATCTTCAACTTCCCCAGGCCGGCCACACTCGCACGCGTAATCCGGGAGGCCCAGGAGAATCCTGACTTCCCGACCTGGCGGGCGAAGATACGACGCATGCCGCCGCTGAACGGGGAGCGGCTCCGCCCCGCGCAGACCGAAGCGATCTCCAAAACCGAGGCATCTCTGGCCGCTCAGCGTGCAGACCGGTCACTGATCCAGATGGCCACCGGTGCGGGCAAGACGTACACCGCGGTGACCCTGTCCTACCGACTGCTCAAGCACGCAGGATTCAAGCGGGTGCTGTTCCTGGTGGACCGCAACAACCTGGCCAAGCAGACCGCTGCTGAGTTCAGTAACTACGAGACGCCGGACGACCGCCGGAAGTTCACCGAACTGTACTCGGTCCAGCGCCTGACCGGTCTGGGAATGCTGGAGTCTTCGAATGTCGTGATCTCCACGATCCAGCGTGTCTATTCCGTGCTGCGCGGCAAGGACGTCCCCGAGGGCGACGACCCGGCGCTGGACAGCTTCGTGCCGGACAAGCCGGTGGAGATCGCCTACAACCATGACATGCCGCCGGAGTCGTTCGACCTGGTGATCGTGGACGAGGCCCACCGCTCCATCTACGGAGTGTGGAAGGGCGTCCTGGAGTACTTCGACGCCCACATCCTGGGACTGACGGCCACGCCGGGCAAGCAGACGTTCGCTTTCTTCCGCCAGAACCTTGTCTCGCAGTACACGTACACCGAATCGGTGGCCGACTGCGTGAACGTGGACTTCGACATCTACCGCATCAAGACGGAAGTCTCGGAGAACGGCGCGAAGATCGAGGCCGGCACGTTCGTGCCCAAGATCGACCGGCGCACCCGCATCCAGCGTATCGAGGCCATCGACGAGGACATCGAGTACAAAAAGAATCAGCTGGACCGGGCCGTGCAGAATCCAAACCAGATCCGCACTGTCCTGGAGGCATTCCGCGACCGGCTGTTCACCGAGATCTTCCCCGGCCGCACCACGGTCCCCAAGACACTGATCTTCTGCAAGGACGACGCTCACGCCGAGGAGGTCGTCACACAGGTACGGCAGGTCTTCGGCAAGGGCAACGAGTTCGCGGCGAAAATCACCTACCAGGCCAAGGACCCCGAAGGCCATCTGCAGGCCTTCCGCTCCTCCGCGAGGCTACGGATCGCGGTCACGGTGGACATGATCGCCACCGGCACCGACGTCAAGCCACTGGAGTGCGTCTTCTTCATGCGCGATGTCCGCTCGGCGCAGTACTTCGAGCAGATGAAGGGCCGCGGAGCGCGCACCATGCCCAAGCCCGACTTCCAGGCCGTCACCCCCGACTCCCGGACGAGCCCGGTCGCAAGGGAGAAGACGAGGTTCGTCATCGTCGACGCCATCGGCGTCACCGAGCACGACTTCGTGGATCCGCCACTGATGCGCAAAAAGGGCATAAGCCTCGAAAAGCTCCTCAGTAAGGTCGGAAACCTCACGATCACCGAAGACGAGACCGCGACCCTGGCCTCCCGCCTGGCAGCCCTGGAGCTCCAGGTCACCGCTGCCGAGAGGGCCGAGCTCGACAAGGTCGCCGGCCAGCCCCTCGAGAACATCGTGAGGAAACTGGTCGAGGCCTGCGACCCCGAGCACCAGGCCGAAGCCGTCGCCGCTGCCGGCGAAGGCGCGGACCCGCAACAGGAGCTCGACGACCTGCTCGAGAGGGCCATCACCCCGCTGGCCTCCAATCCGGAGCTGCGTACGCGCATCATGGAGCTGCGCCGCCAGCACGACCAGATCATCGACGACACCAACCCCGACACCCTGCTCGAGGCCTACGGCGTCGGCGCGGAGAACAAGGCCCGTGAGATCGTCACGGACTGGCGCGCATACCTGGACGAGCACCGCAGCGAGATCTCCGCGATCCAAGTCCTGCAGCACGGCCAGGAATCCGGCACCCAGCCGGCCGGGAGCACGTTCGCCCAGATCAAGGAGCTGGCCGACCGGATAGCCCGTCCGCCGCACCAGTGGACTCCCCAGCGGCTCTGGGAGGCGTACGAGCAGGTGGAGAAGGGCCGGGTACGGCCGAACGTAAAGGCTCAGGTCACGGACCTGGTGTCACTGCTGCGCTTTACCCTTACGGGTGACGACGAGCTGGTGCCGTACGCGGACAAAGTCCACGAGCGGTACCAGGGCTGGCTACGGCAGCAGGAGCAGGCCGGCATCGTCTTCACCGAGACACAGAAGTGGTGGCTGGACAACATGGCGAACGTGATCGCCTCCTCGGCCGGAATCGACGTCGACCAGCTCGACGGCGCCCCGTTCGACGAGCGGGGCGGCATCGACGGTGCGATTCGTGATCTGGGTGATCAGGCCGGCACCCTCCTGGAGGCTCTGAACAAGGAGCTGACCGCGTGACGCCCGCCTTCCAGACCGTCGGTGAGGTCGCAGCGGTCGATTCCGGTCCCGCCTTCAAGAGCGCCCACTTCGGTGGACCAGGCGAAGGAATCCGGCTCCTGCGAGGCGACAACATCGCACCCGGGGCCCTGCGCTGGGCGCGGACGAAGACCTGGCCGGAGTCGATGCTTCCAGGTTATGAGCGCCTGGCGGTCCAAGAGGGGGATCTCATCCTCGGGATGGACCGCCCGCTCATCTCCTCCGGTCTCAAGCTCGCCCGGGCTCGCCCCGCCGACCTCCCCGCGCTGCTCGTCCAGCGGGTCGCCCGCATTCGCCCACACTCGGTCAACGGCACCTACCTCTACCACTGGCTCAGCAGCTGTGAGTTCCAGCAGCACCTCAAGGGTTCAGCCACCGGAACCCAGCTGCCGCACGTGAACCTGAGGAGCATCAAGGAGTTCAGGGTTCCGCGCTTCGGTGAAACCGCCGAAGCGCGGATCGTCGACGTGCTGGAAGACCACCTCTCCCGCCTGGACGCGGGCGTTGACTACCTCGGCGCCTCCCATCGTCGCGCCCGTGTCCTGGCCAAGGCCGTGCTGCTCGACCTCATTCCCGACGACGGGGACTACCCAGCGCACTGGGAGTCGTCAACCGTGGGGAAAGCGGGCACCGTCGAGCTCGGTCGCCAACGTCATCCCGACTGGCATTCAGGCCCGAATATGAGGCCCTATCTTCGTGTCGCCAACGTTTTCGAGGACCGTATCGACACCAGCTCTCTGATGGAGATGCACTGGCCCGAGGAGACTTTCGAGCGCTTCCGCCTCCACCCCGGTGACGTCCTCCTCAACGAGGGGCAGAGCCCCGAGTGGCTCGGCCGTCCAGCCATCTACCGTGGCGTCCCAAGGGATGTTGCTTTCACCAACAGTCTCCTACGGTTCAAGGCTCGCGAAGACGTACTTCCCGAGTTCGCGCTCCTGGTGTTCCGTCGCCACATGCATGCCGGCCGCTTCGCCCGGGAATCCCGGATCACGACGAACATCGCTCACCTGTCCGGCGCCAGGCTGAAGAAGATCGAGTTCCCGGTGCCGCCGATGGAAGAGCAGTCGCGCATCGTAGAGATTGCCGACATGAAGCTGACCGCGGTCAAGAAACTCGAGGCGGAGATCTCGGTAGCCCAGCGCAAGGCTTCGTCGCTGCGCCGTTCGCTCCTGGACGCCGCTTTCACCGGCCGCCTGACCGGGGCCGCCGCCTCCGAGTCCGAGGGGGCCGAAGCGATCGCCTCTGACACCGTCGAGACCGAGGCTCTTGCGGGTGTGCTGTCCTGATGGCGGGCAAGCAGGTACGCGTGTTCCTGGTGGACGGCAAGGTCGGTGGTCTGACGACCGCGGAGATCATGACGTGGACCGGGCAGCTCCTCAAGGGCGCCCGCAAGGACCTGGGCCGCATCCGGGAGCGCCGGGAGGCCCGGAAAACCGGTGTCTACATCCCGTTGGGTGAGGACGAGGAGACCGGGAAGACCAAGGCGTACATAGGGCAGTCGGACAACGTCGCCAAGAGGCTGAGCACTCATGACCAGAACAAGGACTTCTGGTCGGAGGTCGTGGTCATCACCTCGAAGGACTCCAACCTGACCAGTGCGCACGTGCGCTGGCTGGAGTCCAAGCTCATCGGCATGGCCAAGGCGATCGGCCGCGTGCCGCTGGAGAACGGCAACGAGCCCACCGGCGGTGCGGACCTGCCCGAGGCGGACGCTTCGGACATGGAGGAGTTCGTCCGTCAGCTGGAGATCCTGCTGCCCGTCCTGGGCGTCGACGTGCTGCGCGGCAGGGCCACCCGCCCGCCTGCCGGTGCTCCCTCCGCCGCGTGGACCGCTCCCGCCGGGCCCGGCGGCCCGCTACCGGTCGCCGAGTCCGAGCCAGACCGTGCGGTGGAGGTCTCCCCGGTGTTCCGCCTGGTGCAGATGCCAGGTGCCCAGGCTCAGGTGATCGATGGCGAGTTCACGGTCCTGGCCGGCTCTGAAGTGGCTGCGCAGATGCCGGACCGCGACGGTTACAAGGCTTCGTCGGCCAAGCAGTACAAGGTCCGTCAGGGACAGCACCGTGACCTGGTCGCGGACGGATCGATCGCCGTCGGCACGGACGGGACCGCGCGCCTGACCCGTGACGTCGTGTTCGGCTCGCCTTCAGCCGCCGGAGCGGTCATCGCTGGACGGGTGTCCATGAACGGGCGGATCAACTGGCTCACCGACGACAACGTCACCTACGGCTCCTGGGAGTCCGGCAGCACCGGGGAGTCCGGCAGCACCGGGGAGTCCGGCAGCACTGGCTGACCGGCTCGGAAATCTATGCATCTCGCAGGGCGTATGCCTTGGGCTGGGAAGGAAACAACGTGTCGGACACTCGTCGGCTGGTCGACAAGCTGTGGACGTACGCGGGAGTGCTGCGGGACGCCGGAGTAGGCGTGCTGGAGTACACCGAGCAGCTGACCTACCTGCTGTTCCTGAAGATGGCGCACGAGCGTGCCAACCGGCCGCTCAAGCCTGAGCGGATCGTCCCCGAGGAGTACTCCTGGCAGCGGCTGCTCGACACCGAGGGTGCGGCTCTGGAGACCCAGTACACGCTGATCCTGCAGGGGCTGGGCCGCCAGCCGGGCATGCTGGGCACGATCTTCCGCAAGGCTCAGAACCGCGTGCAGGACCCGGCGATCCTCAAGCGGCTGATCCACGACCTGATCAACAGCGAGACCTGGTCGAGCGGCGGTGACATCAACGGCGACGCCTACGAGTCCCTCCTGTCGAAGGGCGCCAGCGACAAGGGTTCCGGGGCGGGCCAGTACTTCACCCCGCGGTCGGTCATCTCCGCGATGGTCGACGTCGTGCGGCCGTCCGTGGAGGACACGGTGGTCGATCCCGCCTGCGGCACTGGTGGGTTCCTGTTGGGTGCGTACGAGTACGCCTCCAAGGATGCCGCCCACATGAACCCCGAGCAGCGTCAGCACCTGAAGGCGTCGTTCGTGCACGGCGTGGAGATCGTGGACGGCACCGCACGCCTGGCCGCCATGAACCTGCTGCTGCACGGCATGGGCGACGCCAGGGGCGAGTCGCTCGTCGAGGTCAAGGATGCTCTGCTCGACGACCCTGGTCAGCGCTGGTCCGTGGTGCTGGCCAACCCGCCCTTCGGCACGAAGTCCTCGATCACGATGGTGGGCGCCGACGGCAGGGAGGCCCGCGAGGACCGGGAGATCGAGCGCAGCGACTTCGCGGTCACCACGAGCAACAAGCAGCTCAACTTCCTGCAGCACATCATGACCATCCTGGACATCAACGGCCGGGCCGCGGTGGTGCTGCCGGACAACGTGCTGTTCGAGGGCGGGGCCGGAGAGAAACTGCGCCGGCGTCTGCTTACCGACTTCGACCTCCACACGGTCCTGCGCCTGCCCACCGGGGTGTTTTATGCGCAGGGCGTGAAGGCGAACGTACTGTTCTTCGACAAGAAGCCGGCCAGCGAGGCCCCGTGGACAGCCAGGACGTGGGTGTACGACCTGCGAACGAACAAGCGCTTCACCCCCAAGAAGAACCCCTTGACGAGGGGGGACCTGGACGACTTCGTGCAGTCCGCAAAACCAGGTCAGCCCCGAGAGGACCGTGTCGAGTCCGAGCGGTTCAAGTCGTTCCCCTATGACGAGCTGATCGCTCGGGACAAGGTGAACCTCGACATCCTCTGGCTTCGGGACGAGTCTCTTGAGGACCTCGACAATCTGCCCGCTCCCGACGTGATCGCCCGCGAGATCGTCGACGATCTCACCGCTGCCCTCGAAGAGTTCGCGGCCGTCGCCGATGCCCTGGATGCCCTGGATGCCAAGGAAACGAGCGAGGCCTGACCCTGGAGACCGCCTGGGAGTCTCCACCGCGAGTTTGTCAATGGCCGGGGAGGGCCGATCAGGTGGCTATGGTGGCTAGCCCGGCGGTAAACGACGTTGAGGATGATGCCCAGGGCAGTGAAGTAGATGTCGGTGTCGTGTGATGCGGGCAGGACAGGCTTGCCGGAGATGACAGTGGCCAGGAGGACCAACACGGACAGGAAAGCGTTGCCTCCGAAGAGCGCGATGCCGGCCGGCGCGAAGCCCAGGAGATCTTGCGAAGGGCCGTCGCGGACGCCCAGCTCGTCACCGGCGAACGCGACGTCGTCCGCGTCCTGGCCCACTCCGGTCTGGACACGCACCTCGTGGAAGGGGACAGGGCGACCGAGGGCGTGGCACACGTCCGCGAGGCCGTCGGTATCGCCCGCGACCTGGCGGACGCCGATGCCGCCCACGGCAGGGTGCTGACTCTGGCGCTGATCGGCGTTGGTCTGCTCCTGGCCCTGAGTTCATCGGCGCGCACGGAGTCCATCGACGTCTCGGCGGAGGCCCTGGCGGTGTCCGAGCAGGTGGCCGCGGCCGATGCCGCGGTAGGCGAGCCGGTCTTGGTCGACGCACTCGCCCACCACGGCCTGCGGCTGAGCGAGGCCGGACGGCACGCGGAGGCCGTGAGCGCTACCGCCCGGGCGGTCTCCCTGAGCCGTGGCCTGGCCGCCCACCGTCGTGCCAGGACCCGGCTGGTCGCGAACTCACGACGGGAGGAGGCGAGGGATGCCATCGCTGAATCGGCCGTCCTGTGGCGGTCGATCACCGACACCGAACCAGGGTCACCGCGCCGTACGTCGATGTAGTGGCAGAAACCCACGCGCGCCTCGCCGGTGCCAGTGAGGCCGACTTCCTGCAGTGAGACCGGGATGGTCGACCTTGGCCTGGACACGGACGAGCGTGCCTGCGGCAACTGCGCCACGAGCTGCAGGCCATGACATGTGAGCTGGAAGAGGCCGGCGGTGTCCGAGGCCCGGACGGTGGTCAGTGGTAGGCGCTGACGGCGGCCAGAAATAGTGAGCAGGCTGCGCCGGTGGCGCTGCCACCGATCAGTAGGGCGGTGCCGGGGTGGGTGCCTGCACGCCAAGCGGTGAAGGCGGCGCCGCAGCCGACGTGCAGGGCCATGGACAGCGCCAGAAACAGCGTCAGCACCTGAAGCGTGGACATCGCGGTTGTCTCCTTGAGTGAGTGGTCTGCCTGCTGTGCGGACCGGATGGGTAGAACGCTCCCTGTCCACAGGGGTGTCCGGCTGCTGTCTGCCGTCATATTGGACGAATCTGCTGCCGGCTTGCAGGTGGCAGGCCTAGAGTTTCGGTGTCCGGTGCTGTCCGTTCCGGACATGGGGACACACGGGGCGGGGCAATGAACAGGACGCCGGATTTCTTTGAGGACCTGCGGCGAGTGGCGAAGCTCAGGATGGACAAGCTGGGTGGGCAGCCGTCGTACAGGGCATTGTCCCGAGGGCCCGGAGTTTCGCCGGACACTGTTGGAAAGTGGCTGGGTGCGAATCAGTTGCCGCAGCAGGTGGAACCATTGCTGTCGGTTCTGCGGCAGATCAGGGCAGTGGCCTCAGGTAGAGGCTGTCTTCAGGATTCGGCAGGCGGGGGCTCGGATGAGACGGTCGCCGATCTGCTGGCCGAGGAGCGCTGGAGACGCAGTTGGGAGGCCGAGCACCGTCTTCGGATCCAGGCGGATCGGGAGGGCGTGGAACGGCAGAAGGCCCACAAGGCCTTGGAGGAAGAGGAACGGCGTGCCCGTCAGGCGGCGTTGAAGGACCGTCCCCGCCCGGTACGGTCCTGGTCCTTACAGCGGCTAGGGGTGCACAAGGCGATCCCGGGACATCACACCGATCTTGACGATGCCGGATTCGTCGTCCCGACCTATGTGCCCCGCCCCCACGACGCCCAACTGCGTGCACGACTGGCTGGCGCTGTGGCAGGGGAGGCTTCGCTGCTGGTGATGGTGTGCGGCGAGTCGTGCACCGGTAAGACACGCACCGCCGCTGAAGCCCTTCAGCAGACTGTGCCGGACGACTTCCAGCTACTCCTTCCCGCCGATGCCGACGGTCTACTGGCTGCGCTGGCCGCGGACGCCCTCGGGCCGCGCAGCGTCCTGTGGCTGAACGAAGCCCAGGACTACTTGACAGGGCCGTCGGGTGAGGCCGTGGCGGCCGCACTGTTGCGCCGTCTGGATGCCGACGGTCCCTTCCTCGTGATCGCCACCCTGTGGCCGAACTACAACGAGGATCTCACCGACGCCCCCACCCCGGGCGCGGACGATCCCCACCGGCAGGCCCGGGCGCTGCTGGCCCAGGCCCACTACATCCACCTTCCCGACTCCTTCGCCGATGCCCTGGACGCCGTCCGCCGTGCCGCCGACCACGATGCGTCCCTGGCCGCGGCCCTGGAAGCCGGAGGCGCTGACCTCACCCAGGCCCTGGCCGCTGGACCCGACCTGGTCACCCACTACGAGCGCTCGGTCGGCACGCGCGGCATCTACGGCAAGGCACTAATCAGCGCGGCCATGGACCTCCACCGCCTCCAGGTCACGGTGCCGGTGCCGCGGGACTTCCTTCACGATGCGGCATCCGGCTACCTCACCGACGATCAACGCTCCGCCGTCGATCCTGACACCTGGTTCAACGAGGGCCTCGCCCACGCCCGGAAGCTCATCAAGCGGATCACCAGGCCGCTACAGGATGTTCCCCGCCCCTCAGGAATGGGCGCGCTGCCCGGCGTGTTCCGTCTCGCCGACTACCTTCAACAGCACGGCCGCCGCACTCGTCAGAGCCTCTGCCCACCCGCTTCCTTCTGGGACGCCGCCGCCGACCACATCACCGCCCCGGCGGACCTTACCCGCCTCGCCGTCGCTGCCAAGAGACGGTCCCGGTACCGTCACGCTGCACAGTTCTACTGCGCCGCCGCCGACAAGGGGGACCTGTCCGCCCTCGTGAGTCTGGCGGGGATGCGGGAGGCGGCCGGAGACCGGGAGGGCGCCGAACGGCTGTACCGCGTCGCCGCCGACGGCGGAGACACCGTCGCTCTGGTGACACTGGCAGAGATGCGCGAGAGGGCGGGGGACCGGGAGGAAGCCGAGCGGCTCGCCCACGCTGCCGCTGACAACGGCAGCACCTCCGCCCTGAAGTTCCTGGCGCTGGCGCGGTTACGAGAGGGGGCCGGGGGCCGGGAGGAAGCCGAGCGACTGTACCGCGCCGCCGCCGGCGGCGGAGACACGGAGGCTCTGCGGCAGTTGGTGCGGTGGCGGGAGGAGAGTGGGAACTGGGAGGAAGCCGAACGGCTCGCCCGCACCGCCGCCGACATGGGGGACTCTTCCGCCCTGCTGGCATTGGCGCGAGGGCGGGAGGCGGCCGACGATAGGCAGGAAGCCGAACGGTTGTACCGCGCCGCCGCCGACAGCGGAGACACCGACGCCCTGCTGGCTGCAGCACGGATGCGGGAGGTGGGCGGAGACAGGGAGGAGGCCGAACGGCTGTACCGCGTCGCCGCCGACAGCGGAGACGCCTCCATCCTGGTGGAACTGGCGCGGAGGCGGGAGGAGACCGGGAACCAGGAGGAAGCCGAGCGGCTCGCCCGCGCCGCCGCCCACAACGGAAACACCTCGGCCCTCGTGGAACTGGCGCGGAGGCGGGAGGAGAACGGGAACCGGGAGGAAGCCGAGCGGCTCGCCCGCGCCGCCGCCGACAGGGGAGACACCTCGGCACTGCTGTCACTGGCTCGCAGTCCGAGGGCGGCCGAGGATTGGAAGGAAGTCGAACGGCTGTACCGCGCCGCCGCCGACAGCGGAGACGCCTCGGCCCTGGTGTATCTGGGCCAGATGCGGGAGAAGGCCGGAGATCGGGAGGAAGCCGAACGGCTGTACCGCGCCGCCGCCGACAGCGGCAACACCTCCACTGTGCTGTCTCTGCTCCGGATGCGAGAGGAGGCGGGGGACCGGGAGGAAGCCGAGCGGCTCGCCCGTGCCGCCGCCCACAACGGAAACACCGCGGGCCTGGTGTTTCTGGCGCTGATACGGAAGGTCGGGAACCGGGAGGAGGCTGAACGACTCGCCCGTGCCGCCGCCGACAGCGGGGACCTCAACGGCGTGATGGAAGTTGCGCAGATGCGAGAGGAGGCAGGGGACCTGGAGGAGGCCGAACGGCTGTACTGCACTGTCGCTGACAGCGGATATACCGTCGCCCTCGAGTATCTGGCTAGGCTGCGGCCAGCGGTAGCGGAGGAGTACGAGCGCTATGGCCTGGAGGGCGAGGGAGCGCTGGCCGAGCCGTGGGCGTGGCCCGATCCGCACGTCACCTCCAGGCGAGCGGTGCGGATGATCCCGTAGACGTAGATGCTCCGTACCCCTCGGACCTGCAGTCTGCGGCCGGGCCGGTGCGGTACACGCTGCTGTCGACGCTGTGCCACGTACGGGAGACGGAAATAGGTGGACGACGGCATCCCCGGACACCGTGCGGCTCTATCCGCCCGAATTTCCGTGACCGGCCCGCCCTGCTCCGACCTCGCGCGCCGCAAGGACGGCGAGCGCATATGTTTCTCCAAGGCCTAAGCATTCTTGTGGGACGCCGTATCGCTTGGTCGCCAGCAGCGCGCACGGCACCCGTCGCGCCGTCACCTCTACTAGGTCCGCCTGACGGCCGCTCACCAGCCAGTGAAGGATGAGGGTGAACACCTCACCCAGGAACTGCATGTGCACCGGACTGAGGTCCCGGTGCCGGGCGGGGCGGCTCTTCTTCAGTGAGAAGGGTTCGGTAGTCCCGTCCTCGACCTACTACCGCGTGTGGCAGGAGGCTCGACTCCTGGCGCTACCGCCGGCTGTCGCGGCCTCGCCGCTCGCGAGTAGGCCGTACGACCTTCGGCACTCGGCTCTGTCGACGTGGCCCAATGCAGGAGTGGATTCCACTGCTGACGCGGTACGCAAAGTGCCTTGATGGACGTCAGGATGTCGCCAACCGGCATATCGAGGACCTGCTTCGCGAGTACGAGTGAGACCACCTGCACCACACTGAGAGGCCTCAGGTATGTCGCCTGGGGCCTCCCTCATTTTGAGCCCTACTTGTGGCGATCCGAAGTAGCGAGCGGAGCCGTGCCGCTTGCCCTTCGTTGGACTCGGTACTGCCGGCGCAGTCACGAGATGTGCGAGAGCCCCGCCGGCGCTTTACCGGGGCCTGCGTTGGCGCAGTCGCCGGTGCCGAGGGCGTTGGCGATGCTGTACGCAGTCTGCATGTCGGCGTTCAAGTGATCGATAGCCTTGTTCGTGGTGGTGATCGCAGTCGTGATGTGCGCTTCCGCTGTAGCGATGGCGGCGTTGGCACCGGGCAGTGTGGGTAGCCCGTCAGCGGTGAGGGCGGTCTGAGCGTTCTTGAGAGCGGTGATCTGAGACCGCAGCCCCGTGATCCCCTGCTTCTCTTGATCTACGTCATAGCTGGCCGTGGTTGTGACGTCGTACCCGACGACGTTCTCGGCGTCGTAGCCGACTACGTTCTCGACGTTGTAGCAGTCGTCACCGTTTCCCTCCTTGGCGTCTTGCCGTTCCTGCGCGAGGTCCTTATCGGCTGTCGTGACGTCGCCGCGAACCGATTTGGCGTTGTTGAAGGAACTGTTGGAGTCCTGAAGCGTTGTGAGCGCGTCCTGCGCTGTTTGCTGGTCCGCCGCTTGTGCACTGGCCTGAGCGCTTGCACGAACCGTCGTCTGGTCCTGCTGCTGCGCGATTCGCTCCGCCTGCGCGTCTTCAGTCCAACCGCCTTGGAGGAAGGTGCTACACACGCTCTGCCCGAATATCTGGCCGTTGGTGTCGCGGACCACGACGATGACGTCGTTCTTCTGTACAGCGCACACCTCCGGTACGAGACCTTGCACGGCAACGGCTTGCGTTGTCCAGAAGTCTCCGCCTGTGGACAAGGATGAAGCGAGCCTGCTGCACTCGGCCGCCGGATTGGATTCCCCGCTGCTGTGCACCTCGGCACGGGCGGCGTGCCCGTACAGGTAAATCGTGCAGACGCCACCACCGGCACCTGCTGCCGCCGACGCTGGGCTGCTCGTGGCTGACGGCGTCAAGGAGGCCGATCGGGCCCCAGGCACGGTAGAAGGCTCGTGAGGAGACGCGCAGGCGGCGAGAGGCGAACAGGAGAGCAGAGCGATTGCCGAGATGGTGCGGCGCACGATTCCCCTCATGAGTGGCAGGAGTTGGTGAGGATACTGTGACAGCCGTGCGGGACCTGTGTGTCATTGTTGCCGGAACGTGAGGAAGCCCGCCCCTCCTGGGGAAGGGGCAAGCCCCGAGCACTTCGGCCACCTAGGACGACTGAGCGAAGCACCGCAGCGTCGGGACGGACAGCCGGTCGCCCTCACACCTCGACTCAATACGGCGCGGACAACTGGACGCTACGCCGGGATCCTGTCGAGGTGGACGCCGTTGAGTCCATATGCGGCAAGGACGAAAAGCGTGAGCACAGGGGGGGTTCATGGAACTGCACGTCACGCGCTGGAAGCGGTACGGGCATGATCGTCTGTACGCCAACCTGCCCGATGGCACCGCGGTCGGTTGGGCGGACGTCAGGACGGGAGACATCACGGTCTTGCGGGCTGAGTGCCGCGACGACGTGATCGCCGTGCTCACGAAGCACTTACAGAACCTCACCGAGCCTGTCCCTCCTAACAGGGCGTCGGAGGTTCAGGCGCGTCCCACACTGCCGCCTCTGACGCCGGCCGACGACCTGGCCGTCAACCCTCCCGGGCAGGCGTTGCGTGATCTGCTCACCGAATCCGGCCCGGGGCTGATGGAGCGAGTCGTCTCACGGCTTCTGCGGCGGCCCTCGGAATGGGAATCCTGGCGCAAGGGGTTGGCGGGGGAGCGGCGAGTGGGAGCCGAGTTGAACCGCCTAGGGCGCCACGGCTGGCGCGTCCTGCACTCCATCCCCTTGGCCAACAAAGTGGATATCGATCACTTAATGGTCGGGCCTGGTGGAGTGTTCAGCATCAATACGAAGCACCACGACAAGAGGGCCGTGTGGGTCGGGGACGATTCCGTGAAAGTCGATCACGGGAAACCGGCACCCTATGCACGCAAGAGCCGGGCGGAGGCCAAGAGGGTCGCCCGAGTGCTTGAACGCTATTGCGACTTCCCGGTGCCGGTGGAGCCGGTGCTCGTCTTCGTCGGCGTCACCGAGCTGGAGGTGGTCGCTACGCAGCTCGATGTCCGGGTGTACCAGGAGCGCCGGCTATCTGCACTCGCTCCCCTCTCAGGCGCGCTCACGACCGACCAGGTGGAGCAGGTGTATAGCGTTGCTCGCCATCGCCAAGCTTGGAGCAATGCCTGATTCGGTGCGTCTCAGTGAGGTGCCGGCCTTCCCTGCGGGGCCTGTGGGTGGTTTCCAGGGCCTGACCGTCGTCGGGGCGGGGTGCCCTGTCAGTGCCGTCTCTTACGCTCCGCTCTTGAACATGCAGTTCGAGTGGAGAGGGGAAGGGTATGGGTGGCAACGCATGAACTCATACCGGCCCGTATCAGCGTGATCTGGTGGCCGCGTTCCGGCAGAAGCAGGAAGACGAGTTGGCGCGGGACAACCACGGCTTCGAGGGGCGGGCCGTCGAGGAAATGTGGCGCGACCCGGAGTGGCACGAGTACATCTTCACCGGCGGCACGGGCTCCGTGTTGGACTTCCCTCTCATGATTGAGGCCGCGGACACCGACGGTGGTCTGACGGATCACGCGGGCGGTGACCCCCGGTCCCGGAGGCGTGGCCTGGGCGGTGCCGCAGACCAGGAACGGTGGCAGCGGTCACCACCCCTGTTATGGCGGTACGGAGAGCGTGGCGCATGCGGGGCCTCCGACAAGTACGAGAGCCGATACCGCCGTGAACATCAGGCCAGACGGGACCTGTTGGGGCCGGAACCCACTCTTCTGCAGCCGACATCGGGCGGTGGCGCCTCATGAGGGAGGAGGATTGCCCGGTCCGTCACTCCTCGCCGCTCTCCTCGGCAACCTGCGGCGTCGGTGCCTGGGTGGGGGATCAGAGCGCGTTCATGGTGTATCCCCACCAAGGGGCGCGCGCACCATCCGAGGTGACCCGGCCACTGTCAGGGCTGACCCACTCACGCTTGGCGGTGGAGAGGTTGTAGAGCGCCCGCTGATAGTCGTCCCAGGTGCCTTCCCACCCGCCCGCAGGTGTGTCGTTGTAGCTCGACGCTGCCGTCCAGATGTGGTCGTTGTCGTACCACGTCGGCACGGGGCCGTTGACCCCGATCGCGCCGTAGTCGTGTGCGTTGCTGAACCCGTCAGCGTCGGTGACGACGGTGTGCAGGGAATTGTCGGGCTGCGGGGCGTAGTGGGCGATACGGGTGCCGTCCGGGGAGGCTGACAACACTGCCAGGTCCGCTACGCGGCTGGGGTCCCATGGGTTCCCCGGGGTACCGACATAGTCTGCAATGGCGCTGTTGGGGGTCAGGGCGCCGGTGTCCAGGTGGTAGATCCACTGCCCGTTCGGTGCCTCATTGCTTGTGTTGCCTCCGTAGACCGCTACTTCATCACCTGCAGGGTCCGGGACTGGCAGGTTCTCCGGTTCCATGCCCCACCCGTTGAGGGTGTTCGCGCTGTCCGGGAGCGTCGGGTAGGTCGCCGCTGCGGTGTCCGGGTTGTAGAAGACGCGGCCCACGCCGCCGTAAGCACCGATGACACGGGCGGTCACCAGGTGGCCGACCGAGCCGGCGTTCACGGGCGTCGGCAGGAAGACGATGTTGACGAAGGCGTCTCCATCCTGCTGGCCGGTGAAGGCCTTCGCCGGCGCTGTGCCCGTCAGGTTCTGCACGTGGATGGTCTGGGTGTTGCTGCCCTGGTAGGGACTGGCGAACGGCACGGTTCCCCAGGCTGCCCAGGTAGCGTTGTGGTTGAGCGCAACCTCGGTGACGCTGCTGGTGGACGGAACTGTGGCCAGCGTGCGCACTGCCTGCCCGGGGCGTTTGGCTTTGACCTGCCACGAGTGGTCCTGCCTCTGTTCGCTCCACAGCATGGTGCCGTCGGGGCCTGCGGCGTGGGCCTTGATGGTCGTGCTATAGCCGGAGGCGGTGTACAGAGTGCGGGTCGCTCCTCCGGAGGGGGAGTACGCCACGACGCGGGCCGCGTTGGCGGTGTCGATGCCGAATACGTACGGGGCGGTGAACGGCCCGGTGACGGTCTGCTTGACCGTCGCGCTAGTGGCTGCACGCGCGTAGCCCGCGGCGGGAGCCACGACTCGATAGGAGGTCGTGCCGCGGGATGAGGTGTCCAGGGAGAAGGCGTGCTTCCCGCCGGACGAGGTAGTGGCGTTCACGACGGTCTTCCAGGTACCGCCGGAGTAGCGTTGCAGGGTGACCGGCCTGACCGCGGCAGGAGAGAGGGTGACGGTCAGGGTGGCCGGCGCCGCCAGCTCGACTGTCGGCGCACTGAGACGCGCGGTAGCCGTGGTCTTCGCATATGCGGTCCACGAGACGGGGCGGGAGGTTGCCGAGGCGTACCTCGAGGTTTTCAGCGCGAACAGGCGAGCGGAGTGACGTCCGGCGGTGGTGTTCTTCTGGCTGAAGTAGGCATCGCCATGGGAGTTGGTCTTCCCGGAAGCGACCTTCACCCAGTGCCCGGAAACGAGCTCCTGCCACTGGTAGGCACGGCCGGTCGACGGGTAGATGTGTCCGCCCAGGCTCACCGTTCCCCCGACCGACGTGGACAGTGACGAGGATGTGATGGTGGCAGTGGACTTGGTGGCCGCCTCTGCTGGCGCGGTCACTACGACGGTTGCTGCTACCGCCATCACGGCAGTGGCTGCAAGGCGGCGTATGGGCACGGAGTCTCCTGGTTGATAGAGCGATGACATAGCCACTCTCTACGGCGTTGGCCAACGTACTGGCATATGCCAAGCCAGTTGACGTCGCCCCTCGGATTTCTGAAGTGGTCCGCGCGCACAGTCACCGCGAGCGATCAGCAGCACCGGGCCGTCCAGCGCGCATGCACTCTTCTGAGCCGGGGTGGGGTCGAGTGTCGAGGCCCTGCTGAGTCGCTACGTCACGTGGGTCGACGGTCGACAGGAGGTCGTCAATCGGAGTCGAGGGGTTGTTGCGCGAGTACGAGTGATCAGAGATTGCGCTGGGGGCCTTCTCCTGGCGGTCTCCCGGGTTCATTTGCCGATACCGGCAGGCGGACCCGGAACCGCCGAAGTCTCCGAAGGAATGGCCAGATGCGGGGTAACGGTCACTTGGGGCGGACATGGAGATGGTGGGCATCGACTTCCAGGTGGTCACCAGCCTCTCGTCGTGTGACCACCGCAGGTCAAAACTGTCCGTGATTCCGTAAACAGCTCACCGAGCGGGGAAGGTGAGTCGCAGAACGATCTCGCCCTCGTCGATCTCCCCGGTGGGCTCGAACCCGAACTTCTGGTAGAAGGGCCACGGCTCGCCGTCGCCGGGCTCGTAGCTGGTCAGCAGCTCGGTGGCGCCGTCCGCGCGAACCAGGGTGGCAACCTGCGTGAGCGCCTCTCGGCCGATCCCTCGCCCCTGATACCGCTTGTCGACGAGGAGGCGCCAGAGGAAGTGTCGCCCCTTGTAAAGACCAGCCGGCGGTTTCCACGACAGCATCACGAAGCCGACTGGCTCATCGCCGCGGTACACGGCGCGGTACCAGGGGTTGGCCTCCGGTTTCTTCGCCGCCTCCTTGAGGGAGTGGGACACGGAGGCGACGAACTGCTTCTGGTCACGTCGGACGCGGAGGGCACGGACGGCATCGCGGTTGTCGTCGGTGATCTCCCGTAGGAGCACGCTCGGGGATCTCATGCCACACCCCTTCCGCATCCGACAGCTGCGCCGCCCCGACCTACGTGAAGAGCCGATACCGGGCGGCATTCCCGCGCATCCGCGTTGTCGAGGCCGCCAGGTCGGACGTCTTCGCAGCGTATTCGACCCAGGCGATCTGGAGCGGGACTGGCACGCCGGGCTGTGACCGCGCCCAAGGGAGAGGTTTCCTTCCAAACTTATCGAAAGGCTATTGACTTATGGCATCTGGTGTACATCGTGGTTAGTAGGCCATAACACCGAAAGAGTTGCAAAGTCGATGAGGACGTCTAGCCGGCTGGTGACTTGGACAGGATGTGGTTCAGGCCCCCAGCAAGCCGGCGCGATACCGAGCAACAGTGACGACTGAAGGTTCAGGACACGAGCAGTACTACTGGGGACTGTTTTTTGCCCTCAAGGCGCGGCCACTGCACTGTGCTCTACCGCGACGGTCAGCCGACCGAGATCGGCTACTGCCGGGCACCGCCGATGAACCGACCCTCAGGCCCCTGGACTTGTCCCGGGGCCTCGCCGTTTGCCGGAGCTGACCTGGGCAGACGCCTCAAGATCCCGTCCACGCCTCGTCCACAGACCCCGTCGTACGGCCGCTTCGGGCCGCACACGCCTGCACATACGCGAAGACCCCGGCCTCAGCGTTTCCGCTGGTGTCGGGGTCTTTGGGCACCTGATCCAAGGTGCCCCCGGCAGGATTCGAACCTGCGCACACGGCTCCGGAGGCCGTTGCTCTATCCCCTGAGCTACGGGGGCGTGTCGGGCGTTGAGCTTCTCGCTCGCGGCGACGGGTAGAACATTAGCAGGTCCGCGGGGGTGATCAGGAACCCGTTTCGCCGGAGAGGGTGGGCGGGTGCCCTGTACGGGGTGGAAGTGGGGAAAACCCGGACGCGGTGGCCGGTCCGGACCTACTCTCGACTTGTGCCAGGCGCCTCGGGCCGGGTGCTTGTTGTGGACGACAACAAGGTCATCCGGCAACTGATCAGGGTCAACCTCGAGCTTGAAGGGCTGGAGGTCGTGACCGCGGCCGATGGTGCCGAGTGTCTGGACGTGGTGCACCAGGTGCGGCCCGACGTCGTGACGCTCGACGTCGTCATGCCCCGGCTGGACGGGCTGCGTACCGCTGCCCGGCTCCGGGCCGATCCCCGTACGCAGCACCTGCCTCTCGCCATCATCAGCGCGTGTACGCAGTTCGAGGTCGAGACCGGCCTGGACGTCGGCGTCGACGCCTTTCTCGCCAAGCCCTTCGAACCCTCCGAGCTCGTACGGCTTGTCAAGGACCTCATCGAGCGGAAGACCGGGCACGAGGGCGGCGGGGGAGACGGGTCCGGGGGAGAGGGCCGTGGGGGAGACGGTGATGGTGGCGGAGATCGGGGTGGGGGTGGTGACGGGGAGGCTGTCGCGGAGATCGACGGGGGCGAGGAGTCTCCCCTTCATGGACGCTTCCCCGGGCATGGGGTCTCCGCCGGGCCTTCCGAGTCTTCCGGGCTTTCCCAGTCCGGTTCTTCCCAGTCTTCCGGGCAGGGGCATGCGGACTTCCCTGGTCATGACGACCTCCCCGCCCATGACGGTTTCCCCGGGCACGACGGCTTCGCCGGGCGCGGTAGTTCGGCCGGGGTCGGCCCGGTCGAGGGGCGTGGCGGGCTGTCGGGGCAGTGACGGCGCCCCGGCCGTGTTTCGGGTGGGATGTCGCTCGCCGGGCAGGCCGGTGCGTACGGCAAGTGAACAGGCGTAACCGGCTCGCGTACCCACCCCCCTCCTCCCCTACGCTTGTCCCGTGACCCCCGTCGAGCTCTCCCGCACCGTGTTGCACGCGGTGCGTCGTGCTGTCGACGACGGGGAGCTGAGTGTGACCGTTCCCGACCGGGCCGTGGTGACCGAGCCGGGGCCCGGCGGATGCGGGGACCTCGCCACCACCATCGCCCTGCAGCTCGCCCGGTCCGCCGGGCAGCCGCCCCTGCGCGTCGCCGAGATCCTGCGGCCCCGCCTCGCCGAGGCCGCCGGCATCCGGGACGTCGTCGTCACCGGGCCCGGGTTCCTCAACATCAGCCTCGACGCTCAGGCCGATCCCCTCGTCGGGCTGGTGCGGGAGATCAGGGAGAAGGGCGCCCGGTACGGGTACGGCGACGCCCTCGCGGGGCAGGTCGTCGCGCTGCGCGTGCCGTACGAGGTGCGGGCCGAGGTCGTCGCCGACGCCGTCGTACGCATCGTGGGGACCCAGGGCGGCCGTGCCACCGTCGAGCACGGCGAGCCTGTCAACCTGCGGCCCGTGCCCGCCCCGGAGGACCCCGCACCGCTCGGGCCCGACGCCGCCCAGTGGGCCCTGCTCCACCCGGCCCCGCACGACCGGCCCCGGATCACCGCCGATCACCTGGTCCAGCGGGAGGGCAATCCGCTCTTCCGAGTGCGGTACGCGCACGCCCGCATCCGTTCCCTCAGCCGCAACGCCGCCCACCTCGGCTTCACCGCCGAGCCCGGTCCCCTCACCGGCGAACCCGGCCCCCTCACCGGCGAACCCGGCCCCCTCACCGCCGAGTCCGGTCCCCTGACCGTCCAGTCCGGCCCCCTCACCGCTGAGCCGGGTCCCCTCGCTGCCGAGCCCGGCCCCCTCACCGCCGACCGCGGCACCGGGGCCCCCACCGGCGGTATCCCCGGCGGCGGTACCGACGCCGGCTCCGGCGGTGGCCCTTACCCGGAGCCCGCCACCCCCGGCGCCGTCCCTCACGTGCACGTGACCGGCGTCGCCCTCGTCCCGGACGCCGCCGCCGACGACGCCACCACCCCCGGCGCCGCCCCCCACGCGCACGCCCCCGGCATCACCCCGATCACCCCGCCCCCCGCCCCGGACCGCACCCCCACCCCGGACCGGTACCGCACCGCCACCCCCACGGCCCCCACCCCGGCCTCCACCCCCACCCACCCCCTCCTCCCCGCCCTCGCCGCCCACCCCCGCATCCTCGCCGTGGCCGCCACCCGTCGTGCCCCGGACCGGCTTGCCCGGCATCTGGTCACCGTTGCCGATGCCGTGCTGCCGCTGTTGCCCTTCGTGCTTCCCGTCGGCGAGGAGAAACCCTCGGCCGCCCACCGGGCCCGGCTGGCCCTTGCCGAAGCCGCCGGGACGGTGCTGGCCGGCGGCCTGTCCCTGCTCGGTATCGACGCACCCGAACACCTCTGAGGCGCCCGATGAGGATGCGCTCCGGAGAGAGACAGAGAGTCTGAGAGTCACGTCATGAGCCGTTCCGCCCACCCCGCAGGGCCCCGCCACGCCGATGTCCTGCCCGAGGGGCACTACTCCGCGCCGCCCGCCGACCTCAACGTCCTTGACCGCAAGGTGTGGGCCCAGACCGTCACGCGCGCCGACGACGGTGTGGTCAGCGTCGGGGGGATTCCCGTCACCCGTCTCGCCGAGGAGTTCGGCACGCCCGCCTACATCCTCGACGAGGCCGACTTCCGGGCCCGGGCCCGTGCCTGGCGTACCGCGTTCGGTCCGGACGCCGACGTCTTCTACGCCGGGAAGGCGTTCCTGTCCCGGGCCGTCGTGCGGTGGCTGGACGAGGAGGGGCTCAACCTGGACGTGTGTTCCGGCGGGGAGCTGGCCACCGCGCTGTCCGCCGGGATGCCCGCCGAGCGCATCGCCTTCCACGGCAACAACAAGTCCGGCGAGGAGATCCACCGCGCCATAAGCGCGGGTGTGGGGCGGATCGTCGTCGACTCCTTCCAGGAGATCGTGCGGGTCGCCCACGCGGCGCAGTCGCTGGGAAAGCGGCAGAAGGTCCAGATCCGGATCACCGTGGGTGTGGAGGCGCACACGCACGAGTTCATCGCCACCGCCCACGAGGACCAGAAGTTCGGGATCCCGCTCGCCGGGGGGCAGGCCGCCGAAGCCGTACGGCGGGCGCTCCAGCTGGACGGGCTCGAGCTGATCGGGATCCACTCGCACATCGGGTCGCAGATCTTCGACATGTCGGGCTTCGAGGTCGCCGCCCACCGGGTGGTCGGGCTGCTCAGGGACATCAGGGACGAGCACGGGGTCGAGCTGCCCGAGATCGATCTCGGCGGTGGGCTCGGTATCGCGTACACGAGTGACGACGATCCCCGTGAGCCGCACGAGATCGCCAAGGCGCTCACCGAGATCGTCACGCGGGAGTGCGAGAACGCGCGGCTGCGGACCCCGCGGATCTCCGTGGAGCCGGGGCGGGCCATCGTCGGGCCGACCGCGTTCACCCTGTACGAGGTCGGTACCGTCAAGCCGCTGGAGGGGCTGCGGACGTACGTCTCCGTCGACGGCGGCATGTCGGACAACATCCGGACCGCGCTGTACGACGCGGAGTACAGCGTCGCGCTCGTCTCCCGCGCCTCCGACGCCGCGCCGACGCTCGCCCGGGTCGTCGGCAAGCACTGCGAGAGCGGGGACATCGTGGTGAAGGACGCGTTCCTGCCGGCCGACCTGGCGCCGGGCGACCTGATCGCGGTGCCGGCCACCGGTGCGTACTGCCGGTCGATGGCCAGCAACTACAACCATGTGCTCCGCCCGCCCGTCGTCGCCGTGGAGGGCGGGGCGGCCCGGGTCATCGTCCGGCGTGAGACGGAGGAGGACCTCCTGCGTCTCGACGTCGGGTGACGCCGCGCGGGCCGGAAGATCTCCGGTCTGCCAGTCCCGTACAAATGAAATAGATGTCTCACGATCCGGACGAAGGGTAGAAACTCCCGTCCGGTGAGTGAGACTGGTCCAACCGTAGACGGTATGAGGAAACGAGGTCGGATGATGCGTACGCGTCCGCTGAAGGTGGCGCTGCTGGGCTGTGGAGTGGTCGGCTCAGAGGTGGCGCGCATCATGACGACGCACGCCGACGACCTCGCCGCCCGGATCGGGGCCCCGGTCGAGCTCGCCGGCGTGGCCGTACGGCGTACCGGCAAGGAGCGCGAGGGCATCGACCCCGCGCTCGTCACCACCGATGCCACCGCCCTCGTCAAACGCGGCGACATCGACGTGGTGGTGGAGGTCATCGGGGGGATCGAGCCCGCCCGGACGCTCATCACCACCGCCTTCGAGCACGGCGCCTCCGTGGTCTCCGCCAACAAGGCCCTGCTCGCCCAGGACGGTGCCGCCCTGCACGCCGCCGCCGGGGAGCACGGCAGGGACCTCTACTACGAGGCCGCCGTCGCCGGCGCCATCCCGCTGATCCGGCCGCTGCGCGAGTCGCTCGCCGGTGACAAGGTCAACCGGGTGCTCGGCATCGTCAACGGCACCACCAACTTCATCCTCGACAAGATGGACTCCACGGGGGCCGGCTACCAGGAGGCCCTGGACGAGGCGACCGCCCTCGGGTACGCCGAGGCCGACCCGACCGCCGACGTCGAGGGTTTCGACGCCGCCGCCAAGGCCGCCATCCTCGCCGGAATCGCCTTCCACACGCGCGTGCGGCTGGACGACGTGTACCGCGAGGGCATGGCCGAGGTCACCGCCGCCGACTTCCGCTCCGCCAAGGAGATGGGCTGCACCATCAAGCTGCTCGCCATCTGCGAGCGGTCCAAGGACGGGTCGTCGGTCACCGCGCGCGTGCATCCCGCGATGATTCCGCTCACGCACCCGCTCGCCTCCGTGCGCGGCGCGTACAACGCCGTGTTCGTGGAGAGCGACGCCGCCGGACAGCTGATGTTCTACGGGCCCGGCGCCGGTGGTTCGCCCACCGCCTCCGCCGTCCTCGGCGACCTCGTCGCGGTCTGCCGCAACCGGCTGAACGGCGCCACCGGGCCCGGCGAGTCGGCCTACGCCGACCTGACCGTCTCCCCGATGGGCGACGTCGTCACGCGCTACCACATCAGTCTGGACGTCGCGGACAAACCGGGTGTGCTCGCCCAGGTCGCGACCGTCTTCGCCGAGCACGGGGTGTCGATCGACACCGTTCGGCAGCAGGGCAAGGACGGCGAGGCCTCCCTCGTCGTCGTCACCCACCGGGCCTCCGACGCCTCTCTCACCGGGACCGTCGAGGCACTGCGCAAGCTCGACACCGTGCGGGGTGTCGCCAGCATCATGCGGGTTGAAGGAGAGTAACCAGCAATGACCCACCAGTGGCGCGGAATCATCGAGGAGTACCGGGACCGGCTGCCGGTATCGGACACCACGCCGGTCGTGACGCTCCGCGAGGGCGGCACGCCCCTCGTGCCCGCGCAGGTGCTCTCCGAGCGCACGGGCTGCGAGGTCCACCTGAAGGTGGAGGGTGCCAACCCCACCGGGTCCTTCAAGGACCGCGGTATGACCATGGCCATCAGCAAGGCCAAGGAGGAGGGGGCGAAGGCCGTCATCTGTGCCTCCACGGGCAACACCTCTGCCTCCGCCGCCGCCTACGCGGTGCGGGCGGGCATGGTGTCGGCCGTGCTGGTGCCCCAGGGCAAGATCGCCCTCGGCAAGATGGGCCAGGCCCTTGTGCACGGCGCGAAGATCCTCCAGGTCGACGGCAACTTCGACGACTGCCTCACCCTCGCGCGGGCACTGAGCGAGAACTACCCCGTGGCGCTCGTGAATTCGGTCAACCCGGTGCGCATCGAGGGCCAGAAGACGGCCGCCTTCGAGATCGTGGACATGCTCGGCGACGCGCCGGACATCCACGTCCTCCCGGTCGGCAACGCGGGCAACATCACCGCTTACTGGAAGGGCTACAAGGAGTACGCCGCCGACGGCGTCGCCGCCGGGACGCCGCGCATGTGGGGCTTCCAGGCGTCCGGCAGCGCCCCGATCGTGCGCGGTGAGGTCGTCAAGGACCCGTCGACCATCGCCACCGCCATCCGCATCGGCAACCCCGCCTCCTGGAGTTACGCCCTGGCCGCGCGGGACGAGTCCGGCGGCGTCATCGACGAGGTGACGGACCGTGAGATCCTGCGCGCCTACCGCCTGTTGGCCGCGCAGGAGGGTGTCTTCGTCGAGCCCGCCTCCGCCGCCTCCGTGGCCGGTCTGCTCAAGGCCGCCGAGCAGGGCAAGGTCGACCCGGGCCAGCGCATCGTGTGCACGGTCACCGGCAACGGCCTGAAGGACCCCGACTGGGCCGTCGCCGGCGCCCCGCAGCCGGTCACCGTGCCGGTCGACGCGGCCACCGCCGCCGAGCGCCTCGGCCTCGCCTGAGCGCCCCGGTTCCGGTGCGTCTCTGACGCGGTGCACAGGGGGCTTACGACACGCATCGTGCGCCTCCTGTGCGCCCTATGTCGCCACTGAACCTTCCTTCGATAGGCTGTAGCGAACCCGCCTACCGCATATGCCCTCGCGTATGGCACGAGGCCGCGCCGTCTCCGCGGCCCGACGGGTCTTCGCACGTCAGTCATCGGCAGTCCACCGAACGGCCATCGGATCCCTCGAGCGCCGTTCGACCGTCACGCAGCTCAAGGAGAGTCTTCGAGCGATGGCCGGTCCCGCCTTCCGCGCCGCCGCCGTCCGGGTGCGCGTTCCCGCCACCAGCGCCAACCTCGGCCCGGGTTTCGACGCCCTGGGCCTCGCGCTGGGGCTCTACGACGACGTGGTCGTCCGGGTGGCCGACTCCGGGCTGCACATCGACATCGCGGGCGAGGGCAGCGAGACCCTCCCGCGTGACGAGAGCCACCTCCTCGTGCGCTCCCTGCGCACCGCCTTCGACCTGCTGGGCGGGCAGCCCCGCGGCCTGGAGATCGTCTGCGCCAACCGCATCCCGCACGGCCGGGGCCTGGGCTCCTCCTCCGCGGCGATCTGCGCCGGCATCGTCGCCGCCCGCGCCGTGACCATAGGCGGCGAGACCCGTATGGACGACGCCGCGCTGCTGGAGCTGGCCAACGAGATCGAGGGGCACCCGGACAACGTGGCCGCCTGTCTGCTCGGCGGCTTCACCCTCTCCTGGATGGAGGCCGGCACCGCCCGCGCCATCAGGATGGAGCCGCACGATTCCATCGTTCCGGTGGTTTTCGTCCCCGGGAAGCCGGTCCTGACCGAGACCGCGCGCGGTCTGCTCCCGCGCACGGTGCCGCACGTCGACGCCGCCGCCAACGCGGGCCGCGCCGCCCTGCTGGTCGAGGCCCTGACCAGGCGCCCCGAACTGCTGCTGCCCGCCACCGAGGACCGACTCCACCAGGAGTACCGCGCCCCGGCCATGCCGGAGAGCGCCGCGCTGGTGGAGCGGCTGCGCGCCGACGGCATCCCGGCCGTGATCTCGGGCGCGGGCCCCACCGTCATGGCCCTCGCCGACACCGAGAGCGCCGACAAGGTCTCTCACCTCGCGGGTCAGGGCTGGGCCGCCAACCGGCTGGACCTGGACGTTCAGGGAGCGAGCGTGCTGCCGCTTGCGACCTGACACACGGTTGCCGGATTTGGAGAGGGGGAATGTTTGTTGGATCCGGTAGTGTTAATCTCAAGTCTGCACCCGACCCCACCATGGCGAGGTGCCTCGTGTCCCCGTCCGGGACAGACATTCTTCCGGGAGCCTCCCGCGCCACTCCGTGTTCCTTGCGCCGTACCTGGGCAGTACGTCGTATGCGGGCACTGAGCGGGCCGCCGGTGGGGGTACCCCCCTTGGGGGCGCTCCGGAACCGGTGCTACCACGCCGCGTGACACTGAGTGCCACGACTCGCGGAAGCGCCATCACCGCACATTTCTTCCGCCGCTTTGGCGGACCACCGCCCCGGCACGGTTCACCGAAGACAGGACCGTAGTCGGACAGCACAACCGGTCGCCGAGCCAGACAGGCCGACGTCCGCTCCAGGGAAGGACCCTTCGTGAGCGACACCACCGATCTGATGGGCGCACGTGTCGAGGAGACCGCTGCCGCGCCCGCCACGGACGCCTCCGCGCCTGCCACCGGTGCCGGCTCCCGGCGGCGCCGTGGTACCGGCCTCGAGGGCATGGTGCTGGCCGAGCTGCAGCAGGTTGCCTCGGGCCTCGGCATCAGGGGCACCGCGCGGATGCGCAAGAGCCAGCTGATCGAGGTCATCAAGGAGGCGCAGGCCGCCGGGGGAGCCGCCCCCAAGGCAGCGTCCGCCCCCGCCGGGGACGCCGCCGAGACCAAGCCGAAGCGCCGGGCCACCTCCAAGGCCCGTACCGGCGAGGACGACGGCAAGAAGGCCGAGAAGGCTGCCGAGGCGCCCGCCGAAAAGGCCGTGGCCCAGCAGCAGATCGAGATCCCCGGCCAGCCGTCCCCCAAGCTTTCGGCTCCGGTCGAGCAGGCAGGCGCCCCCGCCGACGACGCCCCGACCGAGCGCCGTCGCCGCCGCGCCACCGCCGATGCCGGCAGCCCGGCCCAGAACGGCGCCGAGACCGTCGCCGCCGAGGCCAGGAACGAGTCCAAGGCCGACACGTCCGCGCAGTCGCAGCAGGGCGACGCCAAGGGCGACGCCGGTGACGGCGAGGGCCGTGGCCGCCGCGACCGCCGCGAGCGCGGCCGGGACCGTGACCGCCGCGGCAAGGGCGACGACCAGCAGGGCGGCGGCCGTCAGGACCGCCAGCAGCAGGGCCAGCAGCAGGGCGGCGGCCGTCAGGACCGGGGCGCCGGCCCGCAGGACGACGACGACTTCGAGGGCGGCCGTCGCGGCCGTCGTGGCCGCTACCGCGACCGCCGTGGCCGCCGTGGCCGCGACGAGATCGCCGCCGAGCCGCAGGTGGCCGACGACGACGTCCTGATCCCCGTCGCGGGCATCCTGGACATCCTCGACAACTACGCCTTCATCCGGACCTCCGGCTACCTGCCGGGCCCGAACGACGTGTACGTCTCCCTCGCCCAGGTCCGCAAGAACGGCCTGCGCAAGGGCGACCACATCACCGGTGCGGTCCGTCAGCCGAAGGAGGGCGAGCGCCGCGAGAAGTTCAACGCGCTGGTCCGCCTGGACTCCGTCAACGGCATGGCGCCCGAACACGGCCGCGGCCGCCCGGAGTTCAACAAGCTGACCCCGCTCTACCCGCAGGACCGCCTCCGCCTGGAGACGGACCCGGGCGTGCTCACCACCCGCATCATCGACCTGGTCTCGCCGATCGGCAAGGGCCAGCGCGGTCTGATCGTGGCCCCGCCGAAGACCGGCAAGACCATGATCATGCAGGCGATCGCCAACGCGATCACGCACAACAACCCCGAGTGCCACCTGATGGTCGTCCTGGTCGACGAGCGTCCGGAAGAGGTCACCGACATGCAGCGGTCGGTCAAGGGCGAGGTCATCTCCTCGACCTTCGACCGTCCGGCCGAGGACCACACCACCGTCGCCGAGCTGGCCATCGAGCGCGCCAAGCGCCTGGTGGAGCTGGGTCACGACGTGGTCGTGCTGCTCGACTCCATCACGCGTCTGGGCCGCGCCTACAACCTGGCGGCGCCGGCCTCCGGCCGCATCCTGTCCGGTGGTGTCGACTCGACCGCGCTGTACCCGCCGAAGCGGTTCTTCGGTGCGGCGCGCAACATCGAGGACGGCGGCTCGCTGACCATCCTCGCCACCGCCCTGGTGGACACCGGGTCCCGCATGGACGAGGTGATCTTCGAGGAGTTCAAGGGCACCGGCAACATGGAGCTCAAGCTCGACCGCAAGCTCGCCGACAAGCGCATCTTCCCGGCGGTGGACGTGGACGCGTCCGGCACCCGTAAGGAAGAGATCCTGCTCGGCAACGAGGAGCTGGCCGTCGTCTGGAAGCTCCGCCGGGTGCTGCACGCGCTGGACCAGCAGCAGGCGATCGAGCTGCTTCTCGACAAGATGAAGCAGACCAAGTCGAACGTCGAGTTCCTGATGCAGATCCAGAAGACGACGCCGACGCCGGGCAACGGCGACTGAGCCCGCAGGTCAGAGGAGGGCCGCCCCCTGTCACAGGAGTGACAGGGGGCGGCCTTTCGGCGCAGAGAGCGAGATCTTTGCCACATCCAAGACCGTCGGGACGGGTTTCCAGCAGTACGACATCTTCGGCTGAAATCGCAGGTGAGCCGGGTACGCCCGACTCGTCCGGCAACGCACTGTGCCCGTCGCTGCACGCGACGGGCACTTTGCGTCGTGCAACCCTTTCCCGAGTTCCTCCGTCTGACCAGTCGGAGCGACGATGGAGCGGTGACGACCGCGCCCGACCCTGACCGCAGGGGGTAGACCGACCACCGAGACCTGGGAGCGATGTGGCCGCCGAGAGCACGCCGGAGCCCGCGATAACCGAGCCGGGCACCACCGGACCCCGCCGCAGCGGCAAGGGGCGCCGACGCAAGGCGCCCAGCACGGGCCGCAAGGCCCTGCGCGCGACGGCCTGGACCGCCGCGGGCGTGGTCGTGCTGGGCGGGGTCGGTGCCGGGTACGTGTACCTCAAGCTCAACGGCAACCTGCACAGCGTCGACATCAACCAGGCCCTCGGCAGCGACCGGCCCACGAAGATCGACAACGGCTCCGAGAACATCCTGGTCCTGGGCTCGGACACCCGTGCGGGCACGAACAAGAAGCTCGGCGGCGGCACGGACGACGGCAGTGCCCGCTCCGACACCGCGATGATCGTCCACGTGTACGAGGGTCACAAGGCGGCCAGCGTGGTCTCGATCCCGCGGGACACCCTCGTCGACCGCCCCCGGTGCACCGACACCAAGGGCACCCCGCACTCCGCCGCGTCCGGCGTGATGTTCAACGAGGCCTACTCCACCGGTGGCGCGGCCTGCGCGGTGAAGACCGTGGAGTCGATCACCGGCATCCGGATGGACCACTACCTGGAGGTCGACTTCGCGGGCTTCCAGAAGCTCATCGACGACCTCGGCGGCGTCCAGGTCACCACGACGAAGGACATCCGCGACCCGCAGAGCCACCTGAACCTGAAGGCCGGCCCGCACACCCTGGACGGCGAACAGGCCCTCGGCCTGGTCCGCACCCGGCACGGCGTGGGCGACGGCTCCGACCTGGGCCGCATCCAGCTCCAGCAGGCGTTCATCAAGGCGCTGACCGACCAGGTCAAGCACGTCGGCGTCTTCACGAACCCCAAGAAGCTGTTCGACCTCGCCGACACCGCCACCAAGGCCGTCACCACCGACTCCGACATCGGCTCGGTCAACTCCCTGATGGACTTCGCGGGCAGCCTCAAGGGCATCAGCTCGTCCCACATGAAGATGGTGACGATGCCCGTCCAGTACGACCCGGCCAACCCCAACCGCGTCCTGCTGGAGAAGTCCAAGGCGCAGCTGGTCTGGGACGCCCTGAAGAACGACAGGCCGATCCCGAAGGCGGCCACCGAGGGCACCGCCACGGGCGAGGCCAAGGGCGTGGTGAGCTAGGGCCCGTCTGACCATTCCCGTCCGCCTCGACGGGAATATTCGGACACGCCCCAGGGGCGGCCGGGCCCGCTCACCCGCAGGAATAGAACGACCGCACCCCCGGTTTGGGTGGATGGCCCCAGTCCTGGCAGACTGGTACGTCGGCTCCGGTTCACGCTCCCGCATCCCGCGGCGGCGACCCGGCGCCCTCCCGGAATCTAGGAGACACCTTGAAGCGCGAGATCCACCCCGAGTACGTCGAGACGCAGGTCAGCTGCACCTGTGGCGCGTCGTTCACCACCCGCAGCACCATCGAGTCCGGCACCATCCGGGCCGAGGTCTGCTCCGAGTGCCACCCGTTCTACACGGGCAAGCAGAAGATCCTCGACACCGGTGGCCGTGTGGCCCGCTTCGAGGCCCGCTTCGGCAAGGCCGCCGGCTCCAAGAAGTAGCGAGCCCCATTTCGCCGGTCCACGGTCGCGCCCTCTTCCGGGGTGTGCCCGGGACCGGCGTTTTTGGTCGCCCGCCCTACCCTTCACCGCAGTACAGGAGCCCAAGATGTTCGAGGCCGTCGAGGAACTCGTCGCCGAGCACGCCGATCTGGAGAAGAAGCTCGCCGACCCGTCGGTCCACGCGGACCAGGCGAACGCGCGCAAGCTCAACAAGCGCTACGCCGAGCTGACCCCGATCGTCGCCACGTACCGCTCCTGGAAGCAGACCGGCGACGACATCGAGACCGCGCGTGAGTTCGCGGCCGACGATCCGGACTTCGTCGCCGAGGTGAAGGTCCTGGAGAAGCAGCGCGAGGAGCTGACGGAGAAGCTGCGCCTGCTGCTCGTCCCGCGCGACCCGAGTGACGACAAGGACGTCATCCTGGAGATCAAGGCGGGCGCGGGCGGCGACGAGTCGGCGCTGTTCGCCGGTGACCTGCTGCGGATGTACCTGCGCTACGCCGAGCGCGTCGGCTGGAAGACCGAGATCATCGACGCCACCGAGTCCGAGCTGGGCGGCTACAAGGACGTCCAGGTCGCCGTGAAGACCAAGGGCGGCCAGGGCGCCACCGAGCCCGGCCAGGGCGTGTGGGCCCGGCTGAAGTACGAGGGCGGTGTGCACCGCGTGCAGCGTGTGCCGGCGACCGAGTCCCAGGGCCGTATCCACACCTCGGCGGCCGGCGTCCTCGTCACGCCGGAGGCGGAGGAGGTAGACGTCGAGATCAACCAGAACGACCTGCGCATCGACGTCTACCGGTCCTCCGGTCCGGGCGGCCAGTCCGTCAACACCACCGACTCGGCCGTGCGCATCACGCACATCCCGACCGGAGTCGTCGCCTCCTGCCAGAACGAGAAGAGCCAGCTGCAGAACAAGGAGCAGGCGATGCGTATCCTGCGCTCCAGGCTGCTCGCCGCGGCGCAGGAGGAGGCGGAGAGGGAGGCCGCCGACGCCCGCCGCAGCCAGGTCCGCACCGTCGACCGCTCCGAGAAGATCCGCACCTACAACTTCCCGGAGAACCGCATCTCGGACCACCGCGTCGGCTTCAAGGCGTACAACCTGGACCAGGTCCTGGACGGCGACCTCGACGCGGTGATCCAGGCCTGTGTCGACGCCGACTCGGCGGCGAAGCTCGCCGCCGCGTAACACACGTACGCACGAGTACGACACGGAGGACTCGCGTGAACCTGCTGCTCGCCGAGGTGGCCCAGGCCACCCAGCGGCTCGCCGACGCCGGCGTGCCCTCGCCGCGCAACGACGCGGAGGAGCTGGCCGCGTTCGTGCACGGCGTGAAGCGCGGTGCACTGCACTCCGTGAAGGACGCCGACTTCGACGCCCGGTACTGGGAGGTCATCGCCCGGCGCGAGCAGCGCGAGCCGCTGCAGCACATCACCGGCCGGGCCTACTTCCGCTACCTGGAACTCCAGGTCGGCCCCGGGGTGTTCGTGCCCCGGCCGGAGACCGAGTCCGTGGTCGGCTGGGCCATAGACGCGGTCCGCGCCATGGACGTCGTCGAGCCGTGCATCGTCGACCTGTGCACCGGCTCCGGCGCCATCGCCCTCGCCCTCGCCCAGGAGGTGCCCCGCTCCCGCGTGCACGCCGTGGAGCTGTCCGAGGACGCCCTGGTGTGGACGCGGAAGAACGTGGCCGGCTCGCGGGTCGACCTGCGCCAGGGCGACGCCCTCTCCGCCTTCCCGGACCTCGACGGCCAGGTCGACCTGGTCATCTCCAACCCGCCGTACATCCCGCTCACCGAGTGGGAGTACGTCGCGCCCGAGGCCCGCGACTACGACCCCGAGCTGGCGCTGTTCTCCGGCGAGGACGGACTCGACCTCATCCGGGGCATCGAGCGCACCGCGCACCGGCTGCTGCGCCCCGGCGGTGTCGTCGTGATCGAGCACGCCGACACCCAGGGCGGCCAGGTGCCGTGGATCTTCACCGAGGAGCGGGGCTGGGCCGACGCGGCCGACCACCCCGACCTCAACAACCGGCCACGCTTCGCCACCGCCCGCAAGGCGCTGCCGTGACCACCCCGCTGACTTCAACCCCGCAGTACGTGTACGAGGAGGCCCGTTAGACATGGCACGGCGATACGACACCAACGACGCGACCGACCGCGTGACGGGTCTGCGCGAGGCCGCGTCCGCCGTCCGCCGGGGCGAGCTGGTGGTGCTGCCGACCGACACGGTGTACGGCATCGGCGCCGACGCGTTCTCCTCGGAGGCGGTCGCCGACCTGCTCGCCGCCAAGGGCCGGGGCCGCAACATGCCCACCCCCGTCCTCATCGGCTCCCCGAACACCCTGCACGGCCTCGTCACGGACTTCTCCGAGCTGGCCTGGGAGCTGGTCGACGCGTTCTGGCCGGGCGCCCTGACGCTCGTCGCCCGGCACCAGCCCTCCCTCCAGTGGGACCTCGGCGACACCCGGGGCACGGTCGCCGTGCGCATGCCGCTGCACCCGGTCGCCATCGAGCTGCTCACCGAGGTCGGACCGATGGCCGTCTCCTCGGCCAACCTCACCGGCCACCCGGCGCCGGAGGACTGCGACGCCGCCCAGCAGATGCTCGGCGACTCCGTCTCGGTCTACCTCGACGGCGGCCCCACCCCCGGCAACGTGCCCTCGTCCATCGTGGACGTCTCCCGCGAGGTGCCGCTGCTGCTGCGCGCCGGCGCGCTCTCCGCGGAGGAGCTGCGCAAGGTCGTACCCGACCTCGAGGTGGCGAATTGACGGCCCCTGAAACCCCCGGGCTCCCGACGCTCGAGCAGGGGGTGCCCCCATGCGTGGCATAGGCGGCGGCGGGGGCTTCAGCGCGGAGGAGACGACGACGTTCGGGTTTCCCCGCGACACCTTCCGCATCCTCCACGTCAGCACCGGCAACGTGTGCCGCTCGCCCATCACCGAGCGGCTCACCCGCCACTTCGTCGCGGAGCGGCTCGGCGTGCTCGGCGGCGGCCTGGTCGTGGAGAGCGCGGGCACCTGGGGACACGAGGGCGCGCCCATGGAGGCCAACGCCGAGACGGTGCTCGGCGAGTTCGGCGCGGACGCCACCGGCTTCGTCGGCCGGGAGCTGCTGGACGAGCACGTGATCATGGCCGACCTGGTGCTGACCGCCACCCGGGACCACCGTGCCCAGGTCATCTCCATGGGCCATTCGGCGGGCCTGCGCACCTTCACCCTGAAGGAGTTCACCCGCCTGGTCCGGGCGATAGATCCGGCCACCCTGCCGCCGCTGGAGGACGGTGTGGTCATGCGGGCCCGGGCACTCGTGCGGGCGGCGGCCGCGCTGCGCGGCTGGCTGCTCGCCCCGACCGCCGAGGCGGACGAGGTGTACGACCCGTACGGCGCCCCGCTGCCCTTCTTCCGGTCCGTCGGCGACGAGATACGGGACGCGCTGGACCCGGTCGTCACCGCGCTGACGGGCGTACCCGCCCACACCTGAGCCCTGTATATGCCGACATAAACGGCCGTAACGGTCGCGCGTCCGTCGTACCCCGGGCCTACATTGGGGATACGTCACCGTCGACCGCCCGGAGCCCGTCATGTCGGTCACCACCGCTCACGAGACCGATGTCCTGCGGCGGCAGGACCCGGCGATGGCCGAACTCCTGCTCGGGGAGCTGACGCGGCAGTCCACGACGCTCCAGCTGATCGCCGCCGAGAACTTCTGCTCACCGGCCGTGCTCGCCGCCCTCGGCTCACCGCTCGCCAACAAGTACGCAGAGGGCTACCCGGGCGCCCGGCACCACGGCGGCTGCGAGATCGTCGACGTCGCCGAGCGCGCCGCGATCGACCGGGCCAAGGCCCTGTTCGGCGCCGAGCACGCCAACGTCCAGCCGCACTCCGGCTCCTCGGCCGTCCTGGCCGCCTACGCGGCCCTGCTGCGCCCCGGCGACACCGTCCTCGCCCTCGGTCTGCCCTACGGCGGTCATCTCACCCACGGCTCGCCGGCGAACTTCTCCGGCCGCTGGTTCGACTTCGTCGGCTACGGCGTCGACGCCGAGACCGGGCTGATCGACCACGACCAGGTGCGCCACCTGGCGCGCAACCACCGGCCCAAGGCCATCGTCTGCGGCTCGATCGCCTACCCCCGCCACATCGACTACGCCTTCTTCCGCCAGGTCGCCGACGAGGTCGGGGCCTATCTGATCGCCGACGCCGGCCATCCGATCGGGCTGGTCGCCGGGGGAGCGGCGCCGAACCCGGTGCCGTACGCCGACATCGTGTGCGCGACCACCCACAAGGTGCTGCGCGGCCCGCGCGGCGGGATGATCCTGTGCGGTGCCGGGCTGGCCGAGCGCGTCGACCGGGCCGTCTTCCCCTTCACCCAGGGCGGCGCCCAGATGCACACCATCGCCGCCAAGGCCGTCGCGTTCGGCGAGGCGGCGACCCCGGCCTTCACCGTGTACGCCCACCAGGTGGTCGCCAACGCGCGCGTACTGGCCGGTCACCTGGCCGCGGAGGGGCTGGTCGTCACCACCGGCGGCACGGACACCCACCTGATCACCGCGGACCCGGCTCCGCTCGGCGTGGACGGCCGTACCGCGCGCGGCCGGCTCCTCGCGGCCGGCCTGGTGCTGGACTGCTGCGTGCTCCCGCACGGCGACGGCCGCGGGCTGCGCCTGGGCACGGCCGCGGTGACGACGCAGGGCATGGGCGAGGCGGAGATGGTGCGGATCGCGGCGCTGCTGGCGGCCGTGCTGCGCGGGCGGACGGAGCCGGCCGCCGCACGGGAGGAGGTGCGCGCACTCACCGGCCCGTACCCGCCGTATCCCGGGTGAGCGGGGACAGGCGCGGTTCCGTACAGCCTGGCGTGTACAGCTTGGTGTGTACAGCCTGGTGTGTACGGCCTGGTGTGTCCCGTTGTGGACCTTGCCGGGAGCACGGCGACGCGGAGAGAGACAGCCCCGCGTGGAACCATCGTCGCTACCCGGCTGTCCTCATCCATATGCATCCGTCGCTAGGGTGTGGGGCTGTGATGGCCAGCGAGACCTGTGGGGAAGCCCGTGCGTGAATACCTCCTGACGCTCTGCATCACGGCCGCGGTGACGTATCTCCTGACGGGGCCGGTACGGAAGTTCGCGATCGTGGCCGGGGCGATGCCGGAGATCCGGGCACGTGACGTGCACCGGGAGCCCACTCCGCGCCTCGGCGGCATCGCGATGTTCTTCGGCCTGTGCTCGGGCCTGCTGGTCGCGGACCACCTCACCAACCTCAACGAGGTCTTCGCCAAGTCCAACGAGCCGCGGGCGCTGCTCTCCGGTGCCGCCCTGATCTGGCTGATCGGTGTCCTGGACGACAAGTTCGAGATCGACGCGCTGATCAAGCTGGGCGGTCAGATGATCGCCGCAGGCGTGATGGTCATGCAGGGCCTGACGATCCTGTGGCTGCCCATCCCGGGCGTCGGCAACGTCGCCCTGACCCAGTGGCAGGGCACGCTGCTGACGGTGGCGCTCGTGGTCATCACGATCAACGCCGTGAACTTCGTGGACGGCCTGGACGGCCTCGCCGCGGGCATGGTGTGCATCGCGGCCGGCGCGTTCTTCCTGTACGCGTACCGGATCTGGTACTCGTACGGCATCGAGGCCGCCGCTCCCGGCACGCTCTTCGCGGCGATCCTGATGGGCATGTGCCTGGGCTTCCTGCCGCACAACATGCACCCGGCGCGGATCTTCATGGGCGACTCGGGCTCGATGCTGATCGGCCTGGTGCTGTCGGCGGGCGCGATCTCCATCACCGGCCAGGTGGACCCGGACGCGCTGGCCCTGTTCACCGGTTCGGAGAAGGCGGCCGTCCACCAGACGGTCCCGGTCTACATCCCCCTGCTGCTGCCGCTGACGATCATCGCCGTGCCCGCCGCCGACCTGGTCCTGGCGATCGTCCGCCGCACCTGGCGCGGTCAGTCCCCGTTCGCCGCCGACCGCGGCCACCTGCACCACCGCCTGCTGGAGATCGGCCACTCGCACAGCCGGGCCGTGCTGATCATGTACTTCTGGTCGGGGCTGATCGGTTTCGGGGCGCTGGCGTACTCCGTCAACTCGGCGTCGATGTGGATCGTGCTGGGCGTGGTCTTCCTCAGCTCGGTCGGGCTGATCCTGCTGCTGCTCCCGCGCTTCACCCCGCGCGTGCCGGTGTGGGCCCAGCGGTTCGTGCCGCCGCGGTACCGACGCGGGACTCCCGAAGCCGCGGCGGAGCAGACCGCGGCCTCCGAGTCGTCCGAGGCGTCTGAGGCTGCTGAGCCCTCTGAGCCCTCTGAGGCTTCGGAGGCGGGGGAGCGCGCCCCGGTCACGGCCGGTGTGTCGGGCGTCAACGGAGCGACCGCGATCGGCGCTCGTTCGCGTTTCATTGATCGCCGATAAGGCGGGCAAGGTAAGAATCTGACTAGAGCATTGCCAAGTCGTGGGGGAGCAAAGGCCCCAATACCAGACAAGACGGCTCGGTTTTTGCACAGACGGGCACTGTCACTCTCATGTGTGACAGCAAGCACACCTAGCAGGTAAAGACCTCATCAAATAGTTTGTGATACGGTTCACGAGAACCCCGGATAGAGCCGAAGGACCGTGATGCGACGGTCCATTGGTGTGAGGTCTCGATCACTCAGCCCGGGACTACGCTCGTCCATGACGACACCTGCCCCCTGTGAAAGCGGAGTTGCCGCCATGCCGTCCAATGACGCCCGGATCCTGACCCAGACCGCCGTGCCCACGGCTGTCGTCGGCGCGATCGCCGCCGTCGTCAGCGGTGTGGTCGCCGGCGGGAAGGGGGCGATCGGGGCCGTCGTGGGGACGCTGGTGGTCATCGCTTTCATGGGGATCGGCCTCTATGTGCTCCAGCGCACCGCCAAATCCTTTCCCCAGCTGTTCCAGATGATGGGCCTGATGCTCTACGCGGCCCAGCTGCTGCTGCTGGTCATCTTCGTCGCCCTGTTCAAGAACACGACGCTGTTCAATCCCCGCGCTTTCGCCATCGCGCTCGTGGTCACCACCGTGACGTGGATCGCCGCGCAGGCGCGTGCCCACATGAAGGCGAAGATTCTCTACGTCGAGCCCGATGCCTCGTCGAAGGGCGACAAGCCCGAGAAGACAGGGCATTCGTCGTGAGAGGTAGGGCCGGGATAAAGGCGCACGAGAGATGCTGCTATCGTCCGGTGCCAACTGCGGCATCGCGGGCGCGGGCATCTGAGCTGACGCCTGCTCAAGCGCGAGGCACGATGCCCCCCAGCCGCCCCCACATCCGTAACACCAGTCCCGTGCCGAACCGCGGCCACGCGCCGCGCCGACACAACGAGGTTGCCGTACCTATGCGCCACGATGAAGGAGCCCGCGGTGAGTGCTGACCCGACGCAGACGCTCGCTTTCGACTCGAGCTGTCACCTGTTCGACGGGTGCGGCTTCCCGGCTCCGGGCCTGCACTCGTTCCTGTTCCAGCCGCTCATCGGCAACGCGGACAGCAACGTGTACTTCAACAAGACGATGCTGCTGGCGCTGCTCGGTTCCATCATCATCGTGGGCTTCTTCTGGGCCGCCTTCGCCAAGCCGAAGGTCGTCCCGGGCAAGCTCCAGCTGGTGGCCGAAAGCGGATACGACTTCATCCGGCGCGGTGTGGTCTACGAGACGATCGGCAAGAAGGAGGGCGAGAAGTACGTCCCGCTCGTCGTCTCGCTGTTCTTCTTCGTCTGGATGATGAACCTCTGGTCGATCATCCCGGTCGCCCAGTTCCCCGTCACGTCGATCATCTCGTACCCCGCCGCCCTGGCCGCCATCGTCTACATCCTGTGGGTCTCGCTGACCTTCAAGCGGCACGGATTCGTCGGCGCCTTCAAGAACTTCACCGGCTACGACAAGTCGCTCGGCGCGGTGCTTCCGCTGTCGATGACGATCGAGCTGTTCTCGAACCTGCTCGTGCGGCCCTTCACCCACGCCGTCCGGCTCTTCGCGAACATGTTCGCCGGTCACACGCTGCTGCTGCTCTTCACGATCGCCAGCTGGTACATGCTGAACGGCATCGGCATCGCCTACTCCGCCGTCTCGTTCGTGATGGTCATCGTGATGACGGCCTTCGAGCTCTTCATCCAGGCTGTTCAGGCCTACGTCTTCGTACTGCTGACCTGCAGCTTCATCCAGGGCGCGCTCGCCGAGCACCACTGAGCCCCCGACCTCCCACCCAGACATCCGGTGGCCAACCCCCACCGGTCATTGAAAGAGAAGGAAGAACCGGCATGTCCGCTCTCGAAACCTTTGCCGCCGGCGTCCAGATCAAGGGCAACCTCGGCTCCATCGGTTACGGTCTCGCCGCCATCGGCCCGGGTGTCGGCGTCGGCATCATCTTCGGTAACGGCACGCAGGCCCTCGCCCGCCAGCCCGAGGCGGCCGGCCTGATCCGCGCCAACCAGATCCTCGGCTTCGCCTTCTGTGAGGCGCTCGCCCTGATCGGTCTGGTCATGCCGTTCGTCTACCCGGCCTCCTGACCCGACCGCCGCGCACCACATAGACGAAAGGCACTGATATGAGCCCCCTGGTTCAGCTGGCGGCTGAGGAGGCCGAAAACCCCCTCATCCCGCCGATCCCAGAGCTCGTCATCGGCCTGATCGCTTTCGTCATCGTCTTCGGCTTCCTCGCCAAGAAGCTCCTCCCGAACATCAACAAGGTTCTGGAAGAGCGTCGCGAGGCCATCGAGGGCGGTATCGAAAAGGCCGAGGCCGCACAGACCGAGGCCCAGAGCGTCCTTGAGCAGTACAAGGCCCAGCTCGCCGAGGCCCGGCACGAGGCCGCGCGCCTGCGCCAGGAGGCTCAGGAGCAGGGTGCCGCGCTCATCGCCGAGATGCGGGCCGAGGGCCAGCGGCAGCGCGAGGAGATCGTCGCCGCCGGTCACTCCCAGATCGAGGCCGACCGCAAGGCCGCCGCGGCCGCGCTGCGCCAGGACGTCGGCAAGCTCGCCACCGAACTGGCCGGCAAGCTCGTCGGCGAGTCCCTCGAGGACCACGCCCGCCAGAGCCGTGTGATCGACCGCTTCCTCGATGAGCTCGAGGAGAAGGCCGAGGCCACGCGATGAACGGAGCGAGCCGCGAGGCCCTGGCAGCCGCACGTGAGCGTCTCGACGCGCTGACGGACTCCACGTCCGTGGATGCCGCGCAGCTCGCCGACGAGCTGGCGGCCGTCACCGCGCTGCTCGACCGCGAGGCCGGCCTGCGCCGGGTCCTCACCGACCCGGCGCAGCCCGCGGACGCCAAGGCGGAGCTGGTCCAGCGTCTGATCGGAGGCCAGGTCAGCGGCGTCACCGCCGACCTGGTGGCCGGTGCCGCGCGCTCCCGCTGGTCGCAGCCCCGCGACCTGGTGGACGCGCTGGAGGAGCTGGCGGACATCGCCGACCTGACGGCCGCGGAGAAGACGGGCACCCTCGACGACGTCGAGGACGAGCTGTTCCGGTTCGGCCGGATCGTCTCCTCCAGCACCGAGCTGCGCGCCGCGCTCACCGACCGTGCCGCCGACGCCTCGGCCAAGTCCGAGCTGCTGCACCGGCTGCTGGGCGGGCGGGCCAAGCCGGCCACCGAGCGCCTGGTGACGCGCCTTGTGACCGCGCCGCGCGGACGTAGCCTGGAAGCGGGACTGGAGTCCCTGTCCAAGCTCGCCGCCGAGCGCCGGAACCGTATGGTCGCCGTCGTCACGTCGGCAGTGCCCCTGAGCGACGGGCAGCGGGAGCGCCTCGGCGCCGCCCTGGCCAAGCTCTACGGGCGTCGGATGCACCTCAACCTCGACGTCGACCCCGAGGTCGTCGGCGGTGTCCGGGTGCAGGTCGGTGACGAGGTCATCAACGGCTCCATCGCGGACCGGCTGGACGAGGCCGCCCGCCGCATGGCGAGCTAGCAGCAACTCGATATTCCGAGAAAAGCAGTACGTACTTACGACGGCCCGGTTGGGCCGTGCAGAGGATTCACCTCCTGATGGGGGGAGTCCCCATCCCCCCAAGTGAAACTTCGGGCCCAACAAGGAGAGCAGGGAACCCAGATGGCGGAGCTCACGATCCGGCCGGAGGAGATCCGGGACGCGCTGGAGAACTTCGTCCAGTCGTACAAGCCGGACGCGGCCTCGCGCGAGGAGGTCGGTACGGTCACCGTCGCCGGCGACGGTATCGCCAAGATCGAGGGCCTGCCCTCGGCCATGGCGAACGAGCTGCTGAAGTTCGAGGACGGCTCCCTCGGTCTCGCGCTGAACCTGGAAGAGCGCGAGATCGGTGCTGTCGTACTCGGTGAGTTCAGCGGCATCGAGGAGGGTCAGCCGGTGCACCGCACCGGTGAGGTCCTCTCCGTCGCGGTCGGCGAGGGCTACCTCGGCCGCGTCGTCGACCCGCTCGGCAACCCGATCGACGGCCTCGGCGAGATCGAGACGTCCGGCCGCCGCGCCCTCGAGCTGCAGGCCCCCACGGTCATGCAGCGCAAGTCGGTGCACGAGCCGATGGAGACCGGCTACAAGGCCGTCGACGCGATGACCCCGATCGGCCGCGGTCAGCGCCAGCTGATCATCGGTGACCGCCAGACCGGCAAGACCGCCCTGGCCGTCGACACGATCATCAACCAGCGCGACAACTGGCGCTCGGGCGACCCGAAGAAGCAGGTCCGCTGCATCTACGTCGCCATCGGCCAGAAGGGCTCCACCATCGCCGGCGTGCGCCGCGCGCTGGAGGAGAACGGCGCCCTGGAGTACACGACCATCGTCGCCGCCCCGGCGTCCGACCCGGCCGGCTTCAAGTACCTGGCGCCGTACACCGGTTCGGCCATCGGCCAGCAGTGGATGTACGAGGGCAAGCACGTCCTCATCATCTTCGACGACCTCTCGAAGCAGGCCGACGCCTACCGCGCCGTGTCCCTGCTGCTGCGCCGCCCGCCGGGCCGTGAGGCCTACCCGGGTGACGTCTTCTACCTGCACTCCCGTCTGCTGGAGCGCTGCGCCAAGCTCTCCGACGAGATGGGTGCCGGTTCGATGACCGGTCTGCCGATCGTCGAGACCAAGGCCAACGACGTCTCGGCGTTCATCCCGACCAACGTCATCTCCATCACCGACGGCCAGTGCTTCCTGGAGTCGGACCTGTTCAACGCCGGTCAGCGCCCCGCGCTGAACGTCGGTATCTCCGTCTCTCGAGTCGGTGGTTCCGCGCAGCACAAGGCGATGAAGCAGGTCTCCGGCCGGCTCCGCGTCGACCTCGCGCAGTTCCGTGAGCTGGAGGCGTTCGCCGCCTTCGGTTCCGACCTGGACGCCGCCTCGAAGTCCCAGCTGGAGCGCGGTCAGCGCATGGTCGAGCTGCTGAAGCAGGACCAGTACCAGCCGATGTCCACCGAGGACCAGGTCGTCTCCGTCTGGGCCGGTACCACCGGCAAGATGGACGACGTGCCGGTCGCCGACGTCCGCCGCTTCGAGAAGGAGCTGCTGGAGTACCTGCACCGCAAGGAGCAGGGCCTCATGACCTCCATCCGGGAGGGCGGCAAGATGTCCGACGACACCCTCACGGCCATCGCGGACGCGATCGCGGAGTTCAAGAAGCAGTTCGAGACGTCGGACGGCAAGCTGCTCGGCGAGGACACCCCTGCCGCTGCCGCCAAGTGACGTAAGGAAGGGACCTGACTCATGGGAGCCCAGCTCCGGGTCTACAAGCGTCGCATCCGATCCGTCACCGCGACCAAGAAGATCACCAAGGCGATGGAGATGATCGCCGCCTCGCGCGTCGTCAAGGCGCAGCGCAAGGTGGCGGCCTCCACGCCGTACGCGCAGGAACTGACCCGCGCGGTCACGGCGGTCGGTACGGGTTCGAACACCAAGCACCCGCTCACCACGGAGACGGAGAACCCGAGCCGTGCCGCGGTCCTGCTCCTCACGAGCGACCGCGGTCTGGCCGGTGCCTTCAACTCCAACGCCATCAAGGCGGCGGAGCAGCTGACCGAGCGCCTGGAGCGCGAGGGCAAGCAGGTCGACACGTACATCGTCGGCCGGCGCGGTGTCGCCCACTACAACTTCCGTGAGCGCAAGGTCGCGGAGTCGTGGACGGGCTTCACCGACGAGCCGACGTACGCGGACGCCAAGAAGGTGGCGGCGCCGCTGATCGAGGCCATCGAGAAGGAGACGGCCGAGGGTGGTGTGGACGAGCTCCACATCGTCTTCACCGAGTTCGTCTCGATGATGACGCAGACGGCGCTCGACGCCCGGCTGCTGCCGCTGCGGCTCGAAGAGGTCGCCGAGGAGGCCGCCCCCAAGGGGGAGATCCTCCCGCTGTACGACTTCGAGCCGTCGGCGGAGGACGTCCTCGACGCCCTGCTGCCGCGCTATGTGGAGAGCCGCATCTACAACGCGCTGCTCCAGTCGGCCGCTTCGAAGCACGCCGCCACGCGGCGCGCGATGAAGTCGGCCACCGACAACGCGGGCGAGCTGATCAACACGCTCTCCCGTCTTGCCAACGCGGCCCGCCAGGCCGAAATCACCCAGGAAATCAGCGAGATCGTCGGTGGCGCGAGCGCCCTCGCCGACGCGACCGCGGGGAGTGACCGATAATGACCACCACAGTTGAGACCGCGACGGCTACGGGCCGCGTCGCCCGGGTCATCGGCCCGGTCGTCGACGTGGAGTTCCCCGTCGACGCGATGCCGGAGATCTACAACGCCCTGCACGTCGAGGTCGCCGACCCGGCGAACGAGGGCGAGAAGAAGACGCTGACCCTGGAGGTCGCCCAGCACCTGGGTGACGGCCTGGTCCGCACCATCTCCATGCAGCCCACCGACGGTCTGGTCCGCCAGGCCGCCGTGACGGACACCGGCTCCGCCATCTCCGTCCCCGTCGGCGACTTCACCAAGGGCAAGGTGTTCAACACCCTCGGTGAGGTGCTGAACGTCGACGAGCAGTACGACGGCGAGCGCTGGCCGATCCACCGCAAGGCCCCGAACTTCGACGAGCTCGAGTCGAAGACCGAGATGTTCGAGACGGGCGTGAAGGTCATCGACCTGCTCACCCCGTACGTCAAGGGCGGCAAGATCGGCCTGTTCGGTGGCGCCGGCGTCGGCAAGACGGTGCTCATCCAGGAGATGATCTACCGCGTCGCCAACAACCACGACGGTGTCTCCGTGTTCGCCGGTGTCGGTGAGCGCACCCGTGAGGGCAATGACCTCATCGAGGAGATGTCGGACTCGGGCGTCATCGACAAGACCGCGCTGGTCTTCGGTCAGATGGACGAGCCCCCGGGCACCCGTCTGCGCGTCGCGCTGGCCGGCCTCACCATGGCCGAGTACTTCCGTGACGTCCAGAAGCAGGACGTGCTGTTCTTCATCGACAACATCTTCCGCTTCACGCAGGCCGGCTCCGAGGTCTCCACGCTGCTCGGCCGTATGCCGTCCGCGGTGGGTTACCAGCCGAACCTGGCCGACGAGATGGGTCTCCTCCAGGAGCGCATCACCTCGACCCGCGGTCACTCGATCACCTCGATGCAGGCGATCTACGTCCCCGCGGACGACCTGACCGACCCGGCCCCGGCCACCACCTTCGCCCACCTCGACGCGACGACGGTTCTGTCCCGTCCGATCTCCGAGAAGGGCATCTACCCGGCCGTGGACCCGCTGGACTCCACGTCCCGGATCCTGGACCCGCGCTACATCTCGGCGGATCACTACAACGCGGCCATGCGCGTGAAGACGATCCTGCAGAAGTACAAGGACCTCCAGGACATCATCGCGATCCTCGGTATCGACGAGCTGGGCGAGGAGGACAAGCTCGTCGTCCACCGTGCCCGTCGTGTGGAGCGCTTCCTGTCCCAGAACACCCACGTCGCCAAGCAGTTCACCGGCGTGGACGGGTCGGACGTGCCGCTCGACGAGTCGATCGCCGCGTTCAACGCGATCTGCGACGGCGAGTACGACCACTTCCCCGAGCAGGCGTTCTTCATGTGCGGTGGCCTGGAGGACCTCAAGGCCAACGCCAAGGAGCTGGGCGTCTCCTGAGCCTCGTGCTCGCGTGAGGGGGCGGGCGCGTCCCGCCCCCTCACCCACGCCCTCTAGAATTGACCCCAACACCCGGCAGAACCGCCGGGTGGTGACCCGAGGAGCCACTCTTGGCTGCTGAGCTGCACGTCGAGCTGGTCGCCGCCGACCGCCAGGTCTGGTCCGGCGAGGCCACCCTGGTCGTCGCGCGCACCACGTCCGGCGACATCGGCGTCATGCCCGGTCACCAGCCGCTGCTCGGTGTGCTGGAGTCGGGCCCGGTGACCATCCGTACGAGTGAAGGTGGAACGGTCGTCGCCGCGGTGCACGGCGGTTTCATCTCGTTCGCGGACAACAAGCTGTCCCTGCTGGCCGAGATCGCCGAACTGTCGGACGAGATCGATGTCCAGCGCACGGAGCGGGAGCTGGAGCGCGCGAAGGCGGAGGGCGACGCCGCCGCCGAACGCCGCGCGGACGTCCGACTGCGCGCTGCGACGGCGCGCTGAACCAGCCGCGCTGTACGTTGACGTCACTCAGCCGCGGCCGGCCCGGAGCAATCCGGTGCCGGTCGCGGCTGAGGCAGATGTGGGTGTTTTTTAGGTTTCATTACTCAGTGACAAGCGCAGCGCAGCTGCCCGGGAGACGAGGAGGTCGGTGCCGATGGTCCTCGCTCTGACTGTGTGCGGAATCGTGGTCGCGCTCGCCGTGGTGGGGCTGTTCCTGTTCGGGCTGCGGCGCAGGCTCATCCAGCGCTCCGGCGGCACCTTCGACTGCTCGCTGCGCTGGGACGTACCCGAGAAACCGGACACGGGCGGCAAGGGCTGGAGCTACGGCGTCGCCCGCTACAACGGCGACCGCATCGAGTGGTACCGGGTCTTCTCCTACGCCTTCCGGCCCCGCCGGGTCCTGGAGCGCGCGCAGATCGAGGTGAACGGGCGCCGGCTGCCCGAGGGCGAGGAGGAGCTGGCGCTGCTCTCCGACGCGGTGGTGCTGGCCTGTACCCACCGGGGCACCCGCCTGGAACTCGCCATGAGCGAAGACGCGCTGACCGGATTCCTCGCGTGGCTGGAGGCAGCCCCGCCCGGTCAGCGCGTCAATGTTGCCTAGTGCCGTACTGCGGACATTCCCAGAGCGTCGTTACAGGTTGCTGCTGATGGCGTTCACCAGTTCGCCGTTGCTGGTGTCGCCGCTGAACTCCCAGAAGAACGCGCCGCCGAGGCCCTGGTTCTTGGCCCAGGCCATCTTGCTCGCGATGGTGGCGGGGGTGTCGTAGGACCACCAGTTGCTGCCGCAGTGCGCGTACGCGGTGCCGGCGACGGTGCCGGTGGCCGGGCAGGACGACTTCAGGACCTTGTAGTCCTCGATGCCCTGCTCGTAGGTGCCGGCGGCCGGGCCGGTGGCGGTGCCGCCCGGGGCGTCCTGGGTGACGCCGGTCCAGCCGCGGCCGTAGAAGCCGATGCCGATGAGCAGCTTCTTCGCGGGGACGCCGATCGCCTTGAACTTCGCCAGCGCGTCGGCGGTGGTGAAGCCCTCCTTCGGGATGCCGCTGTACGAGGTGAGCGGGGAGTGGGGGGCGGTCGGGCCCTTGGCGTCCCAGGCGCCGAAGAAGTCGTACGTCATCACGTTGTACCAGTCGACGTACTGGGCGGCGCCCGCGTAGTCGGCGGCCTCGATCTTGCCGCCGGCGGAGCCGTCGGCCGTGACGGCGGAGGTGACCAGGTTGCCGGAGCCGAACTTGGCCCGCAGCGCGGACATCAGGTTCTTGTAGGCCGCCGCGCCGCTGGTGTCACAGGTCAGGCCGCAGGCGTTGGGGTACTCCCAGTCGATGTCGATGCCGTCGAAGACGTCGGCCCAGCGCGGGTCCTCGACCAGGTCGTAGCAGGACTGGGCGAAGGCCGCCGGGTTCTTGGCCGCGTCCGCGAAGCCGCCGGACCAGGTCCAGCCGCCGAAGGACCACAGCACCTTGAGGTTCGGGTACTTGGCCTTCAGCTCGCGCAGCTGGTTGAAGTTGCCGCGCAGCGGCTGGTCCCAGGTGTCGGCGACGCCGCTGACCGACTGGTCGGCGGTGAACGCCTTGTCGTAGTCGGCGTAGGAGTCGCCGATCGCGCACTTGCCGCCGGTGACGTTGCCGAAGGCGTAGTTGATGTGCGTGATCTTGGCGGCGGAGCCGGACGTCACCAGGTTCTTGACGTTGTAGTTCCGGCCGTAGATGCCCCACTCGGTGAAGTAGCCGAGCTTGACCTTGTCGCCGGTGGGCGGGGGAGTGGTGCCGCCGCCGGTGGTGTGCACCTTGACCGCGCCGCTGGCCGGACCGGTCTGGTCGGCGGTGTCGCGGGCCTGCACGGTGTAGGAGTAGTCGGTGCCGGCGGTCAGGCCGGTGTCGGTGTACGAGGTGGTGGTGACCGTGGCGACCTTGGTGCCGTCGCGCAGGACGTCGTAGTTCTTGACGCCCTTGTCGTCGGTGGCCGCGCCCCAGCTGAGCTTGACCGAGGTGTCGGTGACGGAGGAGGCGGTCGGGGTGCCGGGGGCGGAGGGGGCCGCGTCACCCGGGACCGTGGTGCCGTCGCAGCTGTCGCCGTTGAGCTTGCAGTTGGACGGGGAGCCGGGTCCCGCGCCGTTGAAGCCGAAGGAGACCGAGGCACCGGGGGCGATGGTGCCGTTGTAGGACTTGTTCTTGGCGGTCCAGTGGGTGCCGGAACCGGTGACGTCCGCGTCCCACGCGGAGGTGACGGAGGTGCCGGAGGGGAAGTCCCACTCGACGGTCCACGAGCTGATGCTGCTGGAGCCGGTGTTCTTGACGGTCCACTGACCACCGAAGCCGGTTCCCCAGTCGCTGGTCTTGGTGAAGCTCGCCGTGGCTCCCCCACTCTCGGCTGCGCTCGAGCGGGGGGACCCCCACGTCGCGGCCTGGGCGGGATTCTCGAGCCCGGCCAGGCCGGCCAGGGGGAGCAGCAGGGTCGCGAACCCTGCCGCGGCTCTGTGTCTGAAGCGCATGCTGCGCCTCCCTCGTCATTGGAGGTGTCAGGGGCATGACTGAGCCTTCACGCCCCACGGTGCTGCGAGGGTAGAAAGGTCTGGACCACAGGTCAATAGGTCTGGACCACTCTGGATGCCGTCTCGCTACAGCCCCAACTCCCGGGCCAGTACCGCCGCTTGCACCCGGCTGCGCAGTCCCAGCTTGGCCAGCAACCGGCTGACGTGCGTCTTCACCGTGCCCTCCGCCATGTCCAGCAGGGCCGCGATCTCCGCGTTCGACAGCCCCTCGCCGACCCGGGCCCATACCTCCCGCTCCCGCCGGGTGAGGCTCTCCAGCACGGCCGGATCGGCCTCCGCCCCCCGTGCGGGCGCCGCGGCGAACTCGGCGATCAGCCGCCGGGTCACGGCCGGTGCGACGATCCCCTCCCCGCGCGCCACCGTCCGCACCGCCTCCAGCAGATCCCGCGCCTCGGTGTTCTTGAGCAGGAACCCGGCCGCCCCCGCCCGCAGCGCCCCGAACACGTACGCGTCGAGGTCGAAGGTGGTCAGCACGAGGACGTCCGCGAGCCGCTCGGCGACGATCCGCCGGGTCGCGGTCACCCCGTCCAGACGGGGCATCTGAACGTCCATCAGCACCAGGTCGGGCAGAAGGGCACGGGCCAGTTCCACCGCCCGCTCGCCGTCCTCCGCCTCGCCGACCACCTCGATGTCCGGCGCGCTGCCCAGGATCAGCACCAGCCCGGCGCGTACGGCGGACTGGTCCTCGGCGACCAGGACACGGATCATGCGGGATCTCCCCCGGTGAGCGGGAGTTCGGCACGTACGCACCACGCACCGTCCTCGGCGCCCGCCTCGAACCGGCCGCCGAGCAGTGCGGCCCGCTCGCGCATCCCGGTGAGCCCGGCGCCCGAGCCCGGGGCGCGCGGCCGGTCACCGGGCCGGTACGGGCTGGTCACCCGCACCGACAGCGAGTCGCCGTCCTGCCGCAGACCGACCAGCACCGGGCCGTCCGCCGCGTGTTTGAGCGCGTTGGTCAGCGACTCCTGCACGATCCGGTACACGGCCAGCCCGACCGGCGCGGGCACCTGCCCGTGCCCGGCGTCCAGCCGGACGTCCAGGCCGCCCGCGCGGAACCCCTCGGCCAGGGCGGCGAGGCCGTCGAGAGTGGGCGATGCCATGGGCCGCCGGTCGCCGGAGCCGTCCCGCAGGATGCCGATCAGCCGCCGCATCTCGTCCAGCCCCGCCACGCTGTTCTCCCGGATCACCGTCAGCGCCTGCTCGGAGGTCTTCGGGTCGTCCAGGGACAGGGCGGCCGTCGAGTGGATGGCGATGGCCGACAGATGGTTGGCGATCATGTCGTGCAACTCCCGGGCCACCCTCGTCCGTTCCGTGGCCACCGCGTGCGTGCGGTCCATCTCGGCCAGCAGCGCGGTCTGGTCGGCGCGCAGCCGGGCGGCCTCGGCGGCGTCGCGGTGGTTGCGCACGAGCGCGCCGGTGCTGGCGGGGGCCAGTGCGACGACCCCGACGCCCACCCCGATCAGCAGCCCCTGCGGATCGCGCAGCAGGGCCGCGGGGACGACGCCGCTGAGGACCGTCAGCATCCCGGCGATCCACGGGATGCGACGCGCCGCTGCCGGGGTGCCGTACAGGACGGCCGCGTACACCAGGTCGGTGTAGAGCACCAGCGTGACGATGCTGCCGAGGGTCACCGTGTCCAGGGCCAGCGCGGCGGTGCCGAGCAGCAGGCCGGTGCGCGGCCGGACGCGGCGCAGCGGCTCGCAGGCGGCGGTCACCGCCAGCGGCAGCAGCGGGGCCCAGGGCGCCGCCCACAGCACGGTGCTGTCGGAGGGCAGGCGCGGACGGACGCCGAGCGCCCACAGCAGCACACCGCCGAGCAGTCCGCCCACGGCGATCCACAGGTCGTCGCGGTGCGGGCGGGGAAGGGCACGGGCCATGCCCCCATCCAACACGGCTCCACGCCGGCCCGCCTGGTCCCGGGGGAGGGGGCCGACTGCGACTTTCGCTTACGGCGGGTTCGTCTGCGCCGACGACGAAACCGGCCCGGCGGGCCGGGAGCCTGGAGGGGTGGACGAGGGGAGCGGACCGTGATCGTCGGACTGATCATCGCCTGTGAGGTGGCGTTCTGGGTGCTGCTGGCAGCCGGACTGGCCTTCCGGTACGGACTGCGGATGCCGCGCACCGGCCTGGCGCTGCTGCTGTGCGAGCCGCTGCTGGAGATCGTGCTGTTCACGGTCACGGCGATCGACCTGAAGAACGGCGCCGAGCCCGACTGGCGGCACGGCCTCGCCGCCGTCTACATCGGCTTCACCGTCGGTCTCGGCCACTCCACCGTCAAGTGGGCCGACGCCCGGGTGGCCCACCGCTTCGCCGGCGGCCCGCCCCCGGCGAAGCCCCCGAAGTACGGCACGGCCCGCACCGTCCACGAGTGGAAGGTGGCGGGCCGCTGGATCCTCGCCTCGGCTGTCGCGCTGGTCCTGCTCCAGGGCGCCGTCTGGTACGTCGGCGGTGCCGGCGACACCGGTTCGCTGCGGGCGTGGCAGCAGCGCATGCTGTGGCTGATCGGCATCAACGTCGTCATCGCCGTCAGCTACACCCTCTTCCCCGGGCGCCGGCCCGGGGGCGGGGGCGGCGGTGACGGAAATACGGTCGACACCGAGGCGGGCGCCGGGAGACCATCGCGTCGATGACACGTACAGACATGCCTCCCGCCTGGGACGAGCGCACCCAGCTGACCACCTTCCTCGACTACGTCCGCGCCACCGCGCGCGCCAAGTGCGAGGAACTCTCGGACGAGGACGCCCGCAAGGCGCCGCTCCCCGGCTCGCCGCTGATGACCCTGAGCGGACTGGTCAACCATCTGCGCTGGGTCGAGTACTACTGGTTCCGGGTCGTCTTCCTCGGGGAGGAGGACGAGGGCCCCTGGACCGACGAGGACCCCGACCGCGAGATGCGCATCGCCGTCGACTTCCCGCTGTCCCGGCTGCTCGACGAGTACGCCGCGGAGACCGCCCGGCACAACGAGCTGATCGCCGCGCACGCCCTGGACACCAAGGCGCGGCGCGGGCGGGGCGACGCCGAGCCGGTCGACCTCCGCTGGATCCTGCTGCACCTCATCGAGGAGACGGCCCGGCACAACGGCCACATCGACATCCTGCGCGAACTGGCCGACGGCCGCACCGGCGACTGACCGGGCGGGGAGCCCTAGCGCTCCCCGCCCGGCACCCACAGCACGTCGCCGGCCTCCCCGTTGGCGGTGCGGGCCAGGATGAACAGCAGGTCCGAGAGGCGGTTGAGGTAGGTCGCGGTGAGCGGGTTCATCGTCTCGCCGTGCACCTCCAGGGCCGCCCAGGTGGAGCGCTCGGCCCGGCGTACGACCGTGCACGCCTGGTGGAGGAGGGCCGCACCCGGGGTGCCGCCCGGGAGGATGAAGGAGCGCAGCTTCTCCAGCCGCTCGTTGAAGCGGTCGCAGTCGGCCTCCAGCCGGTCGACGTAGAACTGCTCCACCCTGAGCGGCGGGAACTCCGGGTTCTCGACCACCGGTGTCGACAGGTCCGCGCCCACGTCGAACAGGTCGTTCTGGACACGGGTGAGGACCGCGACGATCTCCGCCTCCAGGCCGCCCAGCGCGAGGGCGGTGCCGATCACCGCGTTGGCCTCGTTGGCGTCCGCGTAGGCGGAGATCCTCAGGTCCGTCTTGGGTACCCGGCTCATGTCGCCGAGGCTGGTGGTGCCCTGGTCGCCGGTCCTGGTGTAGATGCGCGTCAGATTGACCATACGGTCAGCGTAGTTACGTCCCGGCCGTCCGGAACACCCGAGTCCCGGTCGACACGGCGCGTACGACACCGAGGCCGGCGAGAGCGTGAGCAGCGCGACGAAGACGAGGCCGACCGGCACACCGGCCGGCGGCGCGCGCAGGCCCGTCACGAGCGCGGCCGGCACCAGCCCGGACGGGAAGACGAACACCGTGGCGTCCCGCGGGACCCGGCCGGGCAGCAGGGCGAGCCGGCAGCGTGTTCTCGCGGCCCTGTACGGCGGCGGACCGGTCGACGATCACCAGGCGGTCGGCGAGGGCGTGGGCCGCGTCCAGGCAGTGGGTGATCAGGTCCAGGCCGGTCGTCGGCTCGTCCGGGAACAGCGCCCCCGGGCGGTGGGTGAGGGCCGTCGCGATGTCGAGCCGGCGGCGCCGAGCGCCCGAGAGCGCGCCGGTCCCGTGGTCCGGGAGACCGGTGAGGTCCGGCTCCCGGGCCGGTTCCCCGGCCCGTGCGACCGCCTCGGCCCCGGGCAGGCGGTACATCCGCCCCGGGGTGACCAGTTCCTCCCGGACGGTGATCCGCGGGTCGGCCCCGCCGGCCGGGGCGACACAGCCGCTGACCCGGCGTCTTCTTCGACCGGCCGGCCGGCATGGCCGGCCGGCTGGCCCAGCTGGGTCCGGGGCCGTCCGGACGGGGAGCCGGCCGCCGCCGCGGTCCTGCACGAGCCGCGCGAGGACGTGGAGGCCGTCTCGCCGCGGGTCGGCCTGTTCCCCGGACACGCCGCCTTCATGAAGGTCGTCGAGGAGGCGCCCGTCCTGCGCTCCCGGGTGTGGGCGGTGACCCAGGAAGTCCAGGCCGACCTGGCGCGGGCGCCGCGCGAGGAGACCCGCGCCGCGGGCGGCGACGAGCTGCCGGACCTGATGGCTGGTCAGATCGGCTGGGTCCACGGCACGGTCATGGCGGTCATCGGGCGCGAGATGGTCAAGGGCCGCGAACCGGGCGAAGTGTCACGAGAGGTACTCGCCCTCCTCGACGGCATCGAGGACCTGCCGGGCGAAAGGGTCCTGCACTACGCTGTCCGGTGGCGCCCCGAACGCGCCGGTCCGGGCTCATGGGACGTCAACCGACGTGCGAGCGCGAGGCATTGCCGCTCCGGACGCCGTCGCCGCCGTCGCCGGAGCCCCGCCGGGCCGGCCGGCGCAAGGGCGGCCAAGTCCGTCAAATGAGACGTGACCGGTGTCTCACGCCCCGAGACCGTGACACGCGTTACTAACCGCTCACACAGCGCCGCCGGAGCGCTAGGGTCCGCCGGAGAAGCAGACTTGGAGCGCGTTCGAGGGAGTCGGAGTGGCACGGAAGCTCGCCGTCATCGGGGCCGGTCTCATGGGTTCGGGCATCGCCCAGGTCGCCGCACAGGCGGGCTGGGAGGTCGTCCTGCGGGACGTCACCGACGAGGCGCTCAGGCGCGGCACCGACGGAATCAAGGCCAGCTACGACAAGTTCGTCGGCAAGGGCAGACTGGCGGCCGAGGACGCGGAGGCCGCCCTCGCGCGCATCACCCCGACCACCGACCTGGACGCCGCCGCGGACGCGGACGTCGTGGTGGAGGCCGTCTTCGAGAAGCTGGAGGTCAAGCACGAGATCTTCCGCGCGCTCGACAAGCTCGTGCGCGAGGACGCCGTGCTCGCCTCCAACACCTCCGCCATCCCGATCACCAAGATCGCGGCGGTCACCGAGCGCCCCGAACGGGTCGTCGGTGTGCACTTCTTCTCGCCCGTGCCGATGATGCAGCTCGTCGAACTCGTGCGCGGCTACAAGACCAGCGACGAAACCCTCGCCACCGCGCGGGAGTTCGCCGAGTCCGTCGGCAAGACCTGCATCGTCGTCAACCGCGACGTGGCCGGCTTCGTCACCACCCGGCTGATCTCCGCCCTCGTGGTCGAGGCCGTCAAGCTCTACGAGTCCGGTGTCGCGACCGCCGAGGACATCGACGTCGCCTGCAAGCTGGGCTTCGGCCACGCCATGGGCCCGCTCGCCACCACCGACCTCACCGGTGTGGACATCCTGCTGCACGCCGCCGGCAACATCTACACCGAGACCCAGGACGAGAAGTTCGCCCCGCCGGAGCTGATGCGCCGGATGGTGGACGCCGGTGACATCGGCCGCAAGAGCGGGCAGGGCTTCTACACGTACTGAGTCAACCCGTCCACGCACGACCATCCCAGGAGTGTCACTCCCAGGGGTGAATTCGGTATCGGTTCGCTTACAAACAGCAACCGCACCGCCACCCGCACAGTCAGACGTTGCACAGCACCGTCACCGAGTACGCCAACCGCACTCAACGGGGAGCGCATATGTACATCAGGGGCGACCACGCCGAGCTGGTCGTCGGGGGCCGCCTCGACGTCCGCAGCGCGGCGGACGCCCGTACGGCCCTGCACTCGGCCGTCGACACCGGAGTCGGCGACCTGGTGCTCGACCTGTCCGAACTGGACTCCTGGGACGCCACCGGACTCGGGGTGATCATGGGTGCCCACCGGCGGGCCGGCCGCTGCGGGCGCCGCCTGGTGCTGCGCGGCGTCCCCCCGCAGATGCAGCGCCTGCTGGTGGCCACCCGGCTGCACCGCATCCTCGCCATCGAGGGCGGCATCGGGGTGGAGTCGCTGCCCCGCGTGTAGGGCGTACCCGGCGGTGCGCCGGGCGACGCGGGAGCCGGCGCACACCGAAACGCGCGGGGGCAATCCTCCTGAGACCGTGACGTCTCGGACCGCACGGCACCCCGCCCTGTCGGAGACACTGAGCGAAGGTTTAGGGTGCGGTCGCCCGCCACCTCGCAACCCTCGACCGAGCGGGCCCGGACCAGCAGCGTCAGCACCGTGTGCGACAAGGCCGGGAGGGCCGGAACACGGGCACACGACGCTCTTTGGGGGGCTGGAACCATGGACCCGATCGACCCGATCACCGCGGGATCCGAGGCGCACGGCCAGGCGCACGGCCGACGCTCGCCCCGGGAATCCCTCACCTCCGACTTCGCCACCGGCTCGCCCGCGCCCGCCCGCATGGCACAGCTCGTCGCCGGTGACCTCCAGCTGACCGTCAACCCGGTCGACGGCAGCGAGATAGAACCCTGCCCGCCGGCCGAGCGCCCCGGCAGGCCCCGCAAGCGCACCGCCGACGAGCGTGCCGAGACCGGACGCGCCGCCCACCCGCCCGTGCCGCCGGGCCCCGCACGGCCCGCACAGCCCCTGCTGGAACGCCAGGACGAACGCGAGCGCCTGGCCCGCCTCCTCGCCCGCGGCCGCTCGGTCCGCCTCACCGGGCCGGCCGGCTCCGGCCGCACCGCCCTGCTCGACCTGGTCGCCGAGGACTGCCTCGACCTCGCCCCCGACGGCGTCGTCCGCCTCAACGGCTTCCGCCGGGCCCCCGGCGATCTGCTGCACGACCTGTTCCACGCCGTCCACGACGCCCCCCGGTACCGCCCGGACCAGGACGAACTCATGGCCGGCGTCCGGGAGATCGGCGCGGTGGTCGTCCTGGACGACCTGGAGTTCGGCGGCGCCGCCCTGGACGAACTGCTCGACGCCACCCCCGAGTGCGCGTTCCTGTTCGGCGCCACCCCCGACGTGCCCGCGCCCTCGGCCGAGTCGGAGGTGGAGGAGGTCTTCCTCGCCGGCCTCGACCGCGCCGCCGGCGTGGAGATCCTGGAGCGCACCGTCGGCCGGGTGCTCACCGAGGATGAGGCCAACTGGGCCGGTGACCTGTGGTTCGAGTCCGAGGGGCTGCCCCTGCGCTTCGTCCAGGCCGGCGCCCTGCTCCGGCAGCGCGACCGGCTGCGGGCCGGCACCGGCGCGGTGGACGAGTACGGCGTCTTCGAGGTCGTACGCCCGGCCGCGGACCTGCCCGCGGACCTGGAGGCCGCCGTGTCCGCGGAGCCGGGGGAGGACGTCGCGCTGCCGCCCCTCGGCGAGGCCGCGGCCCCCGCCCCGCTGCTCGCCTCCCGGCTCACCCCCTCCGCCCGCGCCGCGCTCCGCTTCGCGGTCGCCCTCGGCGGCGAGATACCCCACCAGGCGCACCTGCCCGCGCTGGTCGGCGACACCCACGCCGACGCCGCCCTGGGCGAGCTGGCGGGCTGCGGCCTGGTCTCCCCGGTCGGCTCCCGCTACCGGCTCGCGGCCGGTGTGCTGACCCAGCTGGAGGCCGCCGGATACGCCGCCGACGCCGCCGAGCACGCCCTCGCCGCGGCCCAGCACTACGCCTGGTGGGCCGCGCACCCCTCGGTCACCCCGGAACGCGTGTGCGCCGAGGCCGACGCGGTGCTGGCCGCGCTGGCCGCCGTGGTGCCGCGCACGGAGCCGCCCGCCGAGGGCGAGGAGAGCGGCGCCGTACGACTGGCCCGCACCGCCGCGCCCGCCTTCGCCGCCGGACTCGACTGGAGTGCCTGGGAGCGGGCCCTGCGGTCCGGCGCGGAGGCCTCCCGGCTGTCCGGCGAGGTGTCTGATCAAGCCTATTTCCACCACGAGTTGGGCATCCTCGCGCTCTGCGCCGGACAGCTCGACCGGGCGCGTGCCGAGCTGGAGGCGTCGGGCGCCCTGCGCGGCGCCCTCGCCGACAAACGGGGCGCGGTCGCCGGCCGCCGGGCCCTGGCGCTGCTCGCCGACCGCGCCGGCGAGGCGCCCGGGATGCCGGCGCTGACGGCGGAGGAAGTGCCGGAGGTGGGGCAGGACGAGCCGGCACCGATGCCGTACGCCCCCGCGGGCGACGCACGCGTCACCCAGCAGCTGCCGCGGGCCGGGGCGCGGAGCGGCGGCCTGCGGAGCATGGTCCGGCGCAACCTGGTGGCGGTCGGCTCCGGCGCGCTGCTCGCCGCCGTGCTCGGCACGGTCATCACGCTCGGCATGGCGTCCGGCCCGGACGGCGAGCGGAACCCGGCGGGCAAGGTCGAGGTCAACCCCTCGGCGGAGCAGGGCCTGGAAGACGGCGGCTCCGGCGCGGACCCGACCGGCACCGGCGGTGACGGCGGCGCCGGCACGGCGGCCGTCCGGCCGACCTCGCCGGGGGCCGACGGCACGTACGGCACGGCCGACGACCCGCCGCCGCCGGCGGACACGGCCCAGCCGTCCGAGAGCGTCGCCCCGTCCGGCCCCCACTCGCCCTCCGGCTCACCGTCCGAGCCGCCCGAGCCGTCGGGATCGAGCGGCTCGCCGAGCGGCGGTACGCCGGGTGGCTCGACCGGCGGCACCACGGGCCCGACGGGGGGCACCACCGGCGGCGGCTCGACGGGCG
>NZ_JBEZBT010000005.1:35172-58694 GCF_040647235.1 Streptomyces sp. NPDC042638 | reverse complement strand
GCACGACCGGCGGCACCACGGGCCCGACGGGGGGCACCACCGGCGGCGGCTCGACGGGTGGCACGCCCACGGGCGGCACCACGGGCGGCACCACGGGCGGCACCACGGACGGGACGACGGGCGGCACCACGGGCGGTGGAACCGGCGAGACGACGACGGGCGGCACGACCGGCTCCGGCGGCGGCACGTCGAGTACGGCGTCGGCCCCCGACACCGCGCCGGGGACGACCGGCACGGTGATCTGACGTCGCCGGGGCGCGCACCCTCAGAGCAGCCCGCACCCTCAGAACAGGCGGAGCTTGTCGTCCTCGATGCCGCGTAGGGCGTTGTAGTCCAGGATCTGGCAGTGGATGCCCCGGTCGGTGGCGAGGACACGGGCCTGGGGCTTGATCTCCTGCGCGGCGAAGACGCCGCGGACCGGCGCCAGATGCGGATCGCGGTTCAACAGCTCCAGGTAACGGGTGAGTTGCTCCACACCGTCGATCTCGCCCCGGCGCTTGATCTCCACCGCGACCGTCGCGCCGTCGGCGTCCCGGCACAGGATGTCCACCGGGCCGATCGCGGTCATGTACTCGCGCCGGATGAGCGAGTAGCCCTCGCCCAGTGTGTCGATGCGGTCGGCCAGGAGTTCCTGGAGGTGCGCTTCCACGCCGTCCTTGATCAGGCCCGGGTCCACGCCGAGTTCGTGCGAGGAGTCGTGGAGGATCTCCTCCATCGTGATGATCAGTTTCTCGCCCGCCTTGTTGACGACGGTCCATACACCCTCGTCCTCGCCCGTGCCCTCCTTCAGCGTGCAGGGCGGCGACATCCAGTTGAGGGGCTTGTAGGCCCGGTCGTCGGCGTGGATGGAGACGCTGCCGTCCGCCTTGACCAGGATCAGGCGGGGCGCCGAGGGCAGGTGGGCGGTGAGCCGGCCGGCGTAGTCGACCGAGCATCGGGCAATGACGAGACGCATGGTCGGCAACGCTACTCGACGCCCGCAGGTGCTCGCGATCCGCCCGTCCCGCTCCCTGTGGATCGCACCATATGTCCCTGGAAACTCTTGTTCATCCCTGGCCGATTGTGGGCGTAACGGGACCGTTCTATATACCCATTCTGCTGGTGTGGTCACCGACGGTTGCCTACCGTAGAGAACGGGAGGTTGCGGCCCGTGTACCGAGCGTGTTCGAAATCGCGAACTCCCCTATCTGTCCGGCAACCCCTGCTGTTCGGGGGTGCGAGAGGAGAACCCATGTCGCTCGACGTCTCACCGGCCCTACTCGAACAGGCCGAGCGAGGCGAGGTCGACGAAGCAGCATTCGTCGACTGCGTCCGGACCTCCCTGCCCTACGCATGGGAGATGATCAGCTCCCTGGTGGCCCAGCTGAAGGTCGACGGCGGCTCCTTCGCCGACAACCAGACGCCCCCGCCGGACGAGCAGGCACGCGGTCAGCTGCTGCGCGCGCTCGCGAGTGACGCCATCCGCGGCGCGCTGCAGCGGCACTTCGGTGTGCGGCTGGCCTTCCAGAACTGCCACCGCGTGGCGGTGTTCCCGCTGGACGGCTCGGTGGACGAGACGCTGGCCCGCTTCACGTCGGTGCGCAGCCAGTTGCTGAACCAGTCGCCGGAGTTTCGGGACTGCTGACGCTCGGCCGCGGTACGGGCCGGGACCGAGACGGAGAGCCGTCGGCTTGCCGCTCCACTCGCGGGAGGTGCATGCGTCACTGGGGTGGCAAGCCCTGGGCGGCCTGCGCGGCGGGAGCGGTCAGCGCAGCTGGGGCAGCACCTCGGCGCCCAGACGCCGCAGGTTCTCCTCGGTGGCCGCGAGGTCGCCCGACCCCTCCACCAGGAGGGCGAAGCGGGAGATGCCGGTGCGCTCCGAGGTGGCCGAGAGCCGGTCGGCGGCGAGCCGCGGGGTGCCCACCGGATGGAGTCCGCAGAGCAGTTCGGTGTAGGCGTACGGGTCGCGCATCGCGCGCGCCCGTCCGTCCACCGTCACATGAGCCCCGAGCCCCTGCCTCAGCCAGCCCGGCATCGCCTTCAGCAGCGTCTCCGCCGCGTCCGTGCGGCGGTCGGCGAGCTGGCAGACCCCCGCCGAGACATGGGCGGCGCCCGCGATCTCCTCGGCCGGGCGGCCCGCCGCGCGGGCGCAGTGCCGCCACAGGGCGACCATCTCGGCCTTCTCCTCGTCCCCGACGTGCATGCCGAGCAGCATCGGCAGCCCGCGCTCGGCGGCCAGCCGTACGCTCGCCGGTGAGGTGCAGGCGAGGACGACCTCGGGGCCGGGGGTCTCCGTCAGGGCCTCCGACGGACGGGGCACGACCGGCACCTCGCGGAAGGAGAACCGCTCGCCGGAGGCCGCCACGGCCGGTTCGCTCAGCCAGCGCAGCAGCAGATCGAGCGACTCCGGGAACCCGTGTTCGTACGCCTCCAGGCCCGTGCCGAACACCTCCAGGTCCACCCAGGGGCCGCCGCGTCCGACGCCCAGGGTGAACCGTCCGCCGCTGGTCAGGTGCAGCAGCGCGGCCTGCTCGCCGAGAGCGACCGGGTGGGCGGTGGGCAGGACGCTCACCGCCGTGCCGACCCGGACGCGGCGGGTGCGGCCCAGCAGCAGCGCGGCCAGGGTGACCGCGGACGGGCATGTGCCGTAGGGCACGAAGTGGTGCTCGGCCAGCCACACCGCGTCCAGGCCGGCCTCCTCGGTGACCTCCGCCGAGCGGACCGCCCGGTGCAGCGCCTCTCCGGGACCCTGGCCCGGGAACTGGGCGGCCAGCACAAAACTTCCTACGCGCATCGCTTTCCTGCTTCCTTGGCTCCGACCCGGAGCTCCCCCACCCGGCATAACCGTCTGACACGTGCCCAGGACACGGTCTGGCGGAGAGATTTGCGGATTGTCTGCAGAATGGATCGCCCTGGAGGGGGACTTGTACGGGTTGGTTCCGTACGCGTACCCCGCTCGGCGGCGCGTAGGCTGGATGCAGCCCGTGCTTCCTGTATAGCCCCGAGAGGTGTCCCGTGTCCCCGCGTCGCAATCGACCGAAGGCAGCCGGAACGACGGGCCGGAGCGCCGAGGACGACCGGACCGGCCGGTACGGCGGCTGGCAGTCCACCGAGAGCTGGCGGGGCGAGGACTGGAGCGTACGGCATGTCGCCGGGGCCAGCTCGGAGGGCAAGACCTACCGCTGCCCGGGCTGCGAACAGCTGATCCCCTCCGGAGTCCCGCACGTGGTGGCGTGGCCGGAGCACGCGGGTGTCGACGACCGCCGGCACTGGCACAAGGCGTGCTGGAACGCGAAGGACCACCGCACCACACGGGTGCAGCGGTCCCGTAACGCACCCCGGTTCTGACACCGGGCGGAGCATCACACGTCCCGGCTCCGGAGCAGCGCGTACGCGCCCGCGTACGCCGCCGCCGTCAGACCGATGATGATCCACAGCGGGTCCCAGCCGGACGGGCCGGACTGGCTCAGGGAGTTGGAGTAGAAGACGCTCAGCTGGTTCGGGATCGAGTACTCGAACAGCCACTCACGCAGCTTGCTGAGCGACTCCGTCGCCATGAACAGCGCGAGCACCAGCGGCGCCAGCAGCACGCCGATCATGATGGTGATGGCGCCCGCGGAGTGCCGGATGACGGAGCCGATGAGCAGCGAGAACAGCCCGAGCAGCGCGATGTAGAGGCTGATGCCGACGGTGGCCTTGAACCATTCCCCGGCGGTGGGGGTGCGGGCGCCGGAGCCCTCCAGCATGGACGCCTGGACCATGGCCACGAACCCCGACGTGACCAGGGTGGCCACGAAGGCGACGCCGACGAACACGATCGACTTCGCGGCGAGCACCCGGGCCCGGCTGGGGCACGCGGTCATCGTCGTACGGATCATGCCCGTGCCGTACTCCGACGCCGTGGTCAGCACGCCGAGCGTGATGATGCAGATGCTGCCGAGGAGCAGTCCGAAGAAGCCGAACGACAGCGGGTTCTCGCCGGTCAGGCTCGAGGAGTCGGAGTGGGCCGCGACCATCGCGCCGGCCAGCAGGCCGATGCCGGTGACGAGCAGCACGAACACACCGAGCGTCCACATCGTGGAGCGCACCGACTTGATCTTCGTCCACTCGGAGGCCAGCGCGTGCCCGAGGTGGGTGCTCACGACCGGGATGGGGGAGGTGTAGCCGGGGTACGGCCCCCCGGGCGCCGCCCGCCACTCGGGGGGCGCGGCTGCCGGGGCCTGCGGCATCGGGGGCTGGTGGGTGCTCATCGGGCGTCCTCGGGCTGGGTGGAGTCTGCGGGGGCGGCGGGGGCCGGGGCAGCCGGCGGCGCGGCGGCCGGAGCCGGTGCGGCCGGAGCCTCCTTGGTCAGGGCCGGCGGCTGGGCCTGCGGCGCGGGGGCGGCGGCTGCCGGGGCCTGCGCGGGCTGCCGGGCCGGGGCGCCCGGCTGGGCGTACGGGTTGGCCGCGCCCGTGCCGGGAGCGCCGTACCCACCCGCCTGGGCGTCGCCGTACGGGCCCGCGGGCGGGGCCGGCATCGTGAAGGGCTGCCCGCCCTGCTGGGGCGGCGGCGGGGCGTACCAGCCCGGCTGGCCCTGCCCGGGCACCGGCACGGGCGGCTGCGCCCCGGGCGGCAGCGGCTGCTGCAGGGCCGCCTTCTGGTCGGCGGTCGAGCGGTAGTCCACGGCGCCCTGCGTCATCCGCATGTACGCCTCCTCCAGAGACGCCTGGTGCGGCGACAGCTCCCACAGCCGCACGTCCGCCTCGTGCGCCAGGTCGCTGATGCGGGGGAGCGGCAGCCCGGTCACCCGGAGCGCGCCGTCCTGCTCCGGCAGGACATGGCCGCCGGCCTCGGTGAGCGCGGAGGAGAGCTTCTCGCGCAGCTGCGGTTCGGTGTCCGGGGTGCGCACGCGCGCGAAGTCCGCGGAGTTGGCCGAGATGAAGTCCGTCACGCTCATGTCGGCGAGCAGCTGTCCGCGCCCGATCACGATGAGGTGGTCGGCGGTCAGCGCCATCTCGCTCATCAGGTGGGAGGAGACGAAGACGGTACGGCCCTCGGCCGCGAGCGCCTTCATCAGGTTGCGCACCCAGAGGATTCCCTCGGGGTCGAGGCCGTTGACCGGCTCGTCGAAGAGCAGCACCTGCGGGTCACCGAGCAGCGCGGCGGCGATACCGAGGCGCTGGCCCATGCCGAGCGAGAACCCCTTGGAGCGCTTCTTGGCCACGCCCTGCAGACCGACGACGCCGAGCACCTCGTCCACCCGCCGGGCCGGGATGCCCGACAGCTGGGCGAGGCTCAGCAGGTGGTTGCGGGCACTGCGGCCGCCGTGCACGGCCTTGGCGTCGAGCAGCGCGCCGACCTGCCGGGGGGCGTTGGGCAGCTTGCGGTACGGGTGGCCGCCGATGGTGACCGACCCGGACGTGGGGTTGTCCAGCCCGAGGATCATCCGCATCGTCGTGGACTTGCCCGAGCCGTTCGGCCCGAGGAAGCCGGTGACGGCTCCTGGCCGCACCCGGAAGGAAAGGTTGTACACGGCGGTCTTGTCGCCGTAGCGCTTGGTAAGGCCGACAGCCTCGATCATGCTCCGCACCCATCGAAAGGTTCAGGACAGCGGGGCACACGCCCCCGTAAGGGTTAGGAGGATATCGAGGCGCTGACGGTTCCGCCCAAGAGAGGGTAAAGCCCGAGGCGTCGCACCGGACGGCCGCCGGCTCTGGCGCGTGGCCGCCGGTCCAGATGGGCGGCCGCCGGCTCTACTGGGCGTCCCGGCGCCTGAGGAGGACGTAGCCGCCCGCCAGCGCGGCGGTCACCCACAGCGCCATGATCCCGAGCCCGGCCCAGGGACCGTAGGGGGTGTCGTCGCCGAGGCGGGGCACCACCTGCATGATCCGGCTGCCCGCCTGGTCCGGCAGGAACCGGCCGATCTTCTTCGTCGCGTCCACGTTGCCGAGGATGTTGGAGATCAGGAAGAAGAACGGCATCAGGATGCCGAGGGAGAGCATCGGCGAGCGCAGCATCGCGGCGACGCCCATGGAGAACATCGCGATCAGCGTCATGTACAGCCCGCCGCCGAGCACCGCGCGCAGCACGCCCGGGTCACCGATGCCGGCCCGGTGGGCGCCGAGCATCGCCTGGCCGAGGAAGAACGCGGCGAAGCTGGTGACCATGCCGACGGCCAGCGCGAGCGCCGTGGCCACCGTGACCTTGCCCGCCAGGAAGACGCCGCGCCGCGGCACGGCGGCCAGCGAGACCCGGATCATGCCGGTGCTGTACTCGTTGGAGACGACCAGCACCCCGAACACGATCATGGCGAGCTGGCCGAGGGTCATGCCCGCGAAACTGATGACCGTGGGGTCGAAGGAGAGCCGCTCCCGCATGGGCATGTTCTCGAACTGGCTGTTCGTCAGCGCGGAGATCAGCGTCCCGAGGGCGACGGTGACCACCAGGGCCAGCGACAGTGTCCACACCGTGGACGCCACCGACCGGATCTTGGTCCACTCGGAGCGGATGACCTGGACGGCCGCCATGGCTCAGACCCCCTTCCAGCCGGTGCCCCAGTCCTGCGGGGCGGGATCGGGACCGGCCTGCGAGTGGTACTCCACCGCTTCCGCCGTCAACTGCATGAACGCCTCCTCCAGCGAGGCCTGCTGCGGGCTCAGCTCGTGCAGCACGAGCCCGTACCGCGCGGCCAGCTCACCGATCTGCTCGGCCTTGCCGCCCTCCACCTCCAACGCCCCGCCGCCCGCCTCCACGACGGTGATCCCCGCCTGGTGCAGCACGTCGAGCAGCCGCTCGTGCTGCGGGCAGCGGATCCTGACGTACGCCCGCGAATTCGCCCGGATGAAGTCGGCCATGGAGGTGTCCGCGAGCAGCCGTCCCTGCCCGATGACCACCAGGTGATCGGCGGTCAGCGCCATCTCGCTCATCAGATGGCTCGACACGAAGACCGTCCGCCCCTGCGCGGCCAGCGATTTCATCAGGTTCCGGATCCAGTGGATGCCCTCCGGGTCGAGCCCGTTCACCGGCTCGTCGAACATCAGGATCCGCGGATCCCCGAGCAGCGCCCCGGCGATGCCCAGCCGCTGCCCCATGCCCAGCGAGAACCCCTTCGCCTTCTTCCGGGCCACGGCGGTGAGGCCGACGGTCTCCAGCACCTCCGCCACCCGGCTCCTGGGGATCCCGTTGCTCTGCGCCAGGCACAGCAGGTGGTTGTGGGCGCTCCGGCCGCCGTGCACCGCCTTGGCGTCCAGCAGGGCGCCGATGTACGTCAGCGGGTCCTTGAGCCGGTCGTAGTGCCGGCCGTCGATCCGGACGTCACCGGCGGTGGGGTGGTCGAGACCGAGGATCATCCGCATGGTCGTCGACTTGCCGGCGCCGTTGGGCCCGAGAAACCCCGTCACGATGCCCGGCCGGACGGAGAAGGTGAGGTGGTCGACCGCCACCTTCTCGCCGTACCGCTTGGTCAGCCCCTCCAGCTCGATCATGCGGCCACGCTAAGACGGGCCATGGGCGGCTGCCACTTGAGCGGCGCGGGCGGCGCCGCGCCCGCGGGTCAGCCCGGACGGCGGATCCTGACGGGGCCACGGGCCCGGGCGGGGTCGACGGGATCACCGTGCTGGGTGATCTCCACCCGCCCTTCGGCGGCGAGCCGGGCCGCGGCCCGGCGGACGGGCTCCATCAGCTCGCGCCAGCCCTCGTCCGCGGACCGGTGCACCGCGCGGGCGACGTCCGAGGGGCACACCGACGCCCCCGGCGCCCTCCGGTCGAGCAGATCGAGGATGGCGTCTTCGAGGGACCGGTCGCCGTCCGGCATACGAGGCACCCCTTCCCGGCTGCGGGGCCGCGCGCGACCGGTACGGCCCGCACGCCGGGGCCCCGCGCTCCTTCCCCCAGGCTACGCGCGGCCCGGCACGGGACACGGGGCCCGCGCCCCGGCGTTCGCCGCCCGCACGCGAGGGGGGCGGTGGGGGCGCCCCACCGCCCCCCTCGGGGTGCGTACACCTGCCCGGAGCTACCGGGACTGCTGCGCCGGAACGCCCCGGGAGATCGGCTCGTCGTCGGTCGACGTGCCGGCCGCGGCCACCGCGGCGCCGGTCAGCGTGGCGAGCATCTCGCGGACGTTCGTCAGCTGGGCGTTGATGCTGTCGCGGCGGTTGGTGAGCGCCGCCAGCTCCCGCTCGGACTCCGAACGGATCCGGTCCGCCTTGGCGTTGGCGTCGGCCACGATGTCCTCGGCCTGGCGCTGCGCGGTCTCCACCGTCTGGCGGGCCCGGCGCTCGGCGTCGGTGCGCAGCTTCTCTGCCTCCAGGCGCAGCTGCTCGGCCCGGTGCTCGATCTCGGCGAGGCGCTTCTCGGCCTTCTGCTGGCGCGAGGCCAGGTCGCGCTCGGACTGCTCGCGGCGCTTGGCCAGGTTGGTCTCGAAGTCGGCGGCGGCCTGCGCGGCCTTGGCGCGGGTCTCCTCGAAGAGGGCGTCCGCCTCCTCGCGCTTGGACTGCGCGTCCTTCTGCGCCTCGGCACGCAGCTGGGAGGCGTCGGCCTTGGCCTTCTCGACGATCCGGACGCCCTCGTCCTCGGACTTGGCCTTGCGCTCCGCGGCGTAGGACTCGGCGTCGTTGCGGACCTGCTGGGCCGCCGACTCGGCGAGGTCGCGGTGCTGCTCGGCCGCCCGCCGGGCCTCCTCACGGAGCTCCTTGGCCTCTTCCTCGGCCAGGCGCAGGATCTTCTCGACCCGCGCGCCGAGACCCGCGTACGACGGCTCGGCGTCCGTGATCTGAGCCTGGGCGTTCTGCGTTTCGAGGTGCAGCTCCTCGATGCGCTTCTCCAGGGCGGTGATGCGGGTGAGAGCGCTGTCACGGTCGGAGACGAGCTTGGAGATACGTTCGTCCACCTGAGCGCGGTCGTACCCACGCCGCACAAGCTCGAAGCCGTAGGGGGAAGTGTCGCTCATGGGGTTCCTGTCAATGAGACCGGTGAGGTGATAAGGGAATCCTAGGGGCCGAAGCGGTGTGTCATCGAGCGGATACGGTTTTGATCTGGAGAATGGCACCTCTTTTGAGTGGCTGACCGTCGGACGGCTTGCCAAGGAGTGGGGCAAAGCCCCCAGAAGACAACGGAACGCACCCCGTACGCTAGCCCTCTGACGACTTGCCACCCGATCGGGGGGCGCCCACCGTGGCGCCCGCCTTGACTCCGCTGTCCTTGCCGGCCGCGGGCGTCTCGAAGGACTCCAACGCCTCCAGGACGTCCTGGACGCGGGAGATCTCGGCGTTGATGTCCTCGCGCCGGCGCACCAGGATCTCCAGCTCCCGCTTGCCCTCCTCGACCGTGCGCCGGGCCTCGCGGATCGCCTCGGCCTTCAGCTCCTCGGCCTCCTTGATCAGGCTGGCCTTCTTCTGCTCGGCCTCCTTGAGCAGCCCCTCCGCCTTCTTGACCGCGGCGATACGGACCTTCCCCGCCTCGGAGCTCGCCTCCGACACCAGCTCCTTGGCCTTCGCCTCGGCCTTCTGCAGCTGCTCCTCGGCGGCCTTGATGAGCGCGTCGCAGCGGTCACCGGTGGACCTCATCGTCTCGGCGGCCTCGCGGCGGGCCCGCTCGTGCAGCTCCTCGATCTCGGATGTGATGCGGTCGCGCAGCTCCTCGGCGCGCTGCCTGATCGCGGTGGCGTCCCGGCGCGCGCCGACCAGCAGCTCGTCCGCGTCCGTACGGGCCTTCTCCACCGCCGAGTTGCCCTCGACGGTCGCCTCGGAGACGATCCGCTCGGCCTCGCTGCGGGCCGCGCCGACCATCGTGTCGGCCTGCGACTCGGCGTCCGCGGTGGTCTTCAGCGCCTGCTCACGCGCCTCGCCGAGCAGCTTGTCGACCTCGGCCGTGGTCTCCGTGATGAGCTTGTCGACCTGCTCGGCCGCCTCGGAGCGCCGCTTGTTGGCGTCCTTGCGTACCTCGTCCAGGGTCCGCTCGGCCTCCTCGCGCGCGGAGTTGACGAGCCGTTCGGCCTCGGCCTCCGCGTCCGCCTTGAGCCGCTCGGCGTCCGCCCGCACCCGCTCGGCGTGCGCCTGCGCGGAGCCCACCGTCTCGGCGGCCTCGGCGCGCAGCCGTTCGGCGTCGCCGGTGGCGTCCCCGATGAGCTGCTCGGCGCTCGCCACCGCCTCCGCACGGACCCGGTCCGCCTCGGTGAGTGCCTCGGCGCGCACCCGCTCGGCCTCCGCGGCCGTCTCGGTCCGCAGCCGCTCGGCCTCGGTGAGCGCCTCCGTGCGCACCCGGTCGGCCTCCGCGGCCGTCTCGGTCTGGAGCCGCTCGGCCTCCGCGACCGTCTCCGTCTGGAGCCGCTCGGCCTCGCTGCGGGCCTCGGTGATGAGGGTGTCGGCCTGGGTCGCCGCGTCCGACCGGATGCGGTTGGCGTCCTCGCGGGCGTCCGCCCGGGTACGGGCAGCCGCCTGGTCGGCCTCGGCCAGCGCGTCCGAGGCCTCGGTGCGCACCCGCTGGGCGTACTCGCCGGCGTCCGAGCGCAGCCGCTCGGCCTCGGTGATCGCCTCCGCCATCGTCCGCTCGGCCAGCGCCTTGGCGGCCTCCGACTCCTCGTTCGCCTCGCGCCGGACCCGGGAGGCGTCCTCGCTCGCCCGCTCGCGCTCGGCGTAGGCGTCGGCGCGGACCCGGTCCGCCTCCTCCTCTGCCTCCCGCCGCGTACGGTCCGCCGCGTGCTCGGCGGCCGAGCGCAGCCCGGCGATCTCCTCCTGCGCCTGCTCGTGCAGCCCGGCGACGGATTCCCGCACCTGCTGGGCGTGCTGCTCGGCGGCGGCGACCATCTCGGTGGCACGCCGGTCGGCCTCCTCCACCAGCCGGGTCGCCTCGGCCTGCGCCTCCTCGACCCGCTTGCGGGCCGAGGCCAGCAGCTCCTCGCTCTGCTCGCGGGCCCGCTGCCGCTCCTGGTCGGCCTCCTCGCGGGCGGCGCCGAGGAGTTCCTCGGCCTCGCGGCGGCGCCGGGCGGCCTCCTCCTGTGCGGCGGCCAGCGTCTCGGACGCCTCGGTGCCCAGCCGCTCGGCGGCGGCCTGCGCCTCCGCACGCACCCGGTCGGCCGTGTCCTGTGCCTCCGCCTTCAGCCGCTCGGCCTCGGCCGCGGCCTCGGACCGCAGCCGTACGGCGATGGTCTCGCCCTCGGCGCGGGAGGCGGACGCGTCGGCCGCGGCCTCGTCGCGCAGCCGTTCGGCCTCGGTCTCGGCCTGCTGGCGGAGCGTGCGGATCCGCTCGGCGGACTCCGCGCGCAGCCGTTCGGTCTCCTCGGCGGTCTCCCGGCGGATCCGGGCGGCCTCCTCGCGGGCGTCGGTCAGCGCCTGCTCCGCCGACGCCAGCCGCTCCTGCGCGTCCGTCTGGAGGCGGCCCAGCTCCTCGGCGGCCTCGGCGCGGCGGGCCTCGACGGCCCGCTCGGTCTCCTCGCGCAGCTCCCGCGCGGCCTGCTCGGCGTCCGACCTGGCCGTCTCGGCCTGCTCGGCGGCCTCGGCGCGCAGCCGCTCGGCCTCCTTGCGGGTGCGCTCCAGGGTCTCCTCGGCCTGCCGGCGCAGGCCGGTGGCGCGCTCGATGGCCTCGGTGCGGACCTTCTCGCTGTCGGCCGTCGCGGTCTTGCGCAGCTCGTCGGCGTCCGCCTTGGCCTTGGCCAGCAGCTCCTCGGCGGACTTGGCCGCCTCCTCGATCTGCGCGACGGCCTCGCGGCGGGCCTCGGCCCGGATCGACTCGCCCTCGGCGACCGCGTCGGCGCGCAGCTGCTCGGCCTCGCCGCGCAGCCGGCGGGCCTCCTCCTGCAGCTCGACCGTCTTGGCGCGGTACTCCTTGGTGTCGTCCTTCGCCGCGCCCTTGAGCTGCTCGGCGATGTCGTGCGCCTCGGCGCGCAGCCGGTCCGCCTCGGTCTCGGCCTCCGTGCGGATCCGCTCGGCCTCCTCGGCGGCGGCCCGGGTGGTCTTCTGGGCGTCCTCGGACGCCTTGTTCAGCACGTCCTCGGCGGTGCGGGCCGCCTTCGACAGCTGGCTGGCCGTCTCCTCGGCGGTGATCGAGCGGGCCTTCTCGGCGGCCTCGGCGACGATCTTCTCGGCCTCGGCACGGGCGTCGGCGACCAGGTGCTCGGCCTCGGACTTGGTGTTCTCGGCCTCCTTCGTGGCCTCCTCGACCAGCCGGGCGACCTGCTCCTTCGCCGTACGCGTCCGCGTCTCGTTGGCGGCCTCGGCGCTCGCGAGGGCCTTGGCGGCGGCCTCCTGCGCCTCCGTGACCAGCTTCTCCGCCTCGGCCTGCGCCTTGCGCAGCGCCTCCTCGGCCGCCGTCATCCGCTCCTCGGCGGCCCGGCTCAGCTCGGTCGCCTGGCGGCGGGCGGTGTCGGACTCGCCGACCGCGTCCGTACGCAGCCGCTCGGCGTGCTCGGTGGCCTCCTGCGCCTGCGTGGAGGCCGCGTTCAGCAGCCGCTCGGCGTCCGTGCGGGCCCGGCGCAGGATCTGCTCGGCCTCCGCCCGGGCGGCCTCCGCGTCGCTCTGCAGCCGCTCGCGGGCCTCCCGGGTGAGCCGCTCGGCCTCGGCGCGGGCGGCGGCCATGGCCTGCTCGGCCTCCGCGCGGGACTCGTCCAGCAGCCGGCGGGCCTGCTGCTCGGTGCGGGCGCGCAGCTGCTCCGCCCAGGCCACGTTCTCGTTCACGTGCGACTCGACGGTGGAGCGGCGCTCGGCCAGCTCCTGGTCGAGCTGCTGGCGCCGGGTGACCGCCTCCTGGTGCAGCTCCGCCTGGAGCCGGGCGGCCTGCTCGGCGTGCTCCTGAAGGATGCGCTGGGTCTGCGCGCGGGCCTGGCTCAGCTCCCGCTCGGCGTCCTGGCGCAGCTGCTCGGCCTGCATCTGGGCATTGCGGAGCAACTGCTCGGCCTGATAGCCGATGTCACCGCCGTCGTAGGCGGGCCGGGTCATGAGGGTGCGCCGCGCCTCGTGCAGCTTGGCGCGCAGCACCTCGACCTGGTAGCCGAGGTCCTCGGCGTGCTGGATCGCCTTTTCCCGCTCGGTCTTCAGCCGCTTCATCTCGGCCTCGAACCGAGAGAGGTGGTCGACGTCAGCCGCCGGCTCTCGCTCCTGGCTCTCGTAGCCCCGCACTGCGCGGTCCCATCCGTCCCCTGGTCAGCTTCTCCAACGAGCTCCGTCCATCGGCCGAACGGGGCCCCCGGGGAATGGTGTCAGATCAACGGCGGAGCACGGGCTGCTGCCCCGACGCTCGTCCCCCGAAACCCGGACCCCGGCATGCGGTCGTCCCGGTTTCGGGGACGACCGCCCCCAACCCTACCGGCCCTTATGTACGGGGGTCAGTGCTCGGGCGACTCAACAGGGGCCGAAGTGACCAGTTCTGTGAGAACACCATGGCAGTCCTTGGGGTGCAGGAAGGTGATCCGAGACCCCATGGAACCGCGTCGGGGCTGCTCGTACAGCACCCGGACGCCCTTGCCGCGGATGTCGTCGGCGTCCCCGTCGACGTCCGCCGTGCCGAAGGCGATGTGATGGACGCCCTCCCCGTTCTTCGCCAGCCACTTGCCGACCGCCGAGTCCTCCCGGGTCGGCTCCAGCAGCTGGAGGTAGGAGGCACCGCCGTCCGACGTCTCGTTGATCTTGAGCATGGCCTCGCGCACACCCTGTTCCTCGTTGACCTCGGTGTGGAACACCTCGAAGCCGTACGTGGCCCGGTAGAACTCGACGGTCGCGTCGAGGTCGTGGCAGGCGATCCCGATGTGGTCGATTCGCGTCAGCATGGACTCAGTGCAGCGCTCATCACGTGGTTACGCAACGTGCGCGCGATCACACCGACGGGCCGATGACGGCGTGCTCTACCGCTCAGTACATTCGAAGTAAACCCTCGTTCACTCCTCGGCTGTGCGCAGCTGGAAGGGGATCGCACCTCATGTCTTCTGGAACGACCAGCTCGGTGATCGTCGCGGGCGCCCGGACGCCCATGGGGCGGCTGCTGGGCTCGCTGAAGTCCTTCTCGGGAGCCGACCTCGGCGGCTTCGCGATCAAGGCCGCCCTCGACCGTGCGGGGATCGGCGGCGACCAGGTGCAGTACGTGATCATGGGCCAGGTGCTGCAGGCCGGCGCCGGGCAGATCCCGGCCCGTCAGGCCGCGGTCAAGGCCGGCATCCCGATGAGCGTGCCGGCGCTCACCATCAACAAGGTGTGCCTCTCCGGCCTCGACGCCATCGCCCTCGCCGACCAGCTGATCCGCGCCGGCGAGTTCGACATCGTCGTGGCGGGCGGCCAGGAGTCGATGACCAACGCCCCGCACCTGCTGCCCAAGTCCCGTGAGGGCTACAAGTACGGCGCGGTCCAGATGCTCGACGCGATGGCCTACGACGGCCTGACCGACTCCTTCGAGGGCATCGCCATGGGCGAGTCCACCGACAGGCACAACGCCCGCCTGGGCATCGGCCGCGCCGAGCAGGACGAGATCGCCGCCCTGTCCCACCAGCGGGCCGCCGCCGCGCAGAAGAACGGGCTGTTCGAGGCCGAGATCACCCCGGTGGAGATCCCGCAGCGCAAGGGCGACCCGGTCCTGTTCAGCAAGGACGAGGGCATCCGCGGCGACACCACCGCCGAATCCCTGGCCAAGCTGCGCCCGGCCTTCACCAAGGACGGCACGATCACGGCCGGCTCCGCCTCGCAGATCTCGGACGGCGCGGCGGCCGTGGTCGTGATGAGCAAGGCCAAGGCCGAGGAGCTGGGCCTGGAGTGGCTCGCCGAGATCGGGGCCCACGGCAATGTGGCCGGACCGGACAACAGTCTGCAGTCCCAGCCGTCCAACGCCATCCTGCACGCCCTGAAGAAGGAGGGCCTGGAGGTCTCCGACCTCGACCTCGTCGAGATCAACGAGGCGTTCGCCGCGGTCGCCGTGCAGTCGATGAAGGACCTCGGCGTGTCCACCGAAAAGGTGAACGTGAACGGTGGTGCGATCGCCCTGGGTCACCCGATCGGCATGTCCGGTGCCCGTCTCGTGCTCCACTTGGCGCTCGAGCTCAAGCGCCGCGGCGGCGGGGTCGGCGCGGCCGCGCTGTGCGGTGGCGGCGGCCAGGGCGACGCGCTCGTCGTACGGGTGCCGAAGGCCTGAGTCTCCCCGTCCATCGCCGAACGTACGTCGCTGAAGTGAACGGAGCTGTGTGATGCAGGACGTCTCCTCTCTGGTGGCCCAGGCCAGGGAAGGCCGGCCGCGGGCCGTGGCCCGGCTGATCTCCCTCGTGGAGGGGGCGTCCCCGCAGCTCCGGGAGGTCATGGCGGCACTGGCCCCGCTGACCGGCAACGCCTATGTGGTGGGCCTGACCGGCTCGCCCGGCGTCGGCAAGTCGACCTCCACCTCCGCGCTCGTCACCGCGTACCGCAAGCAGGGCAGGCGGGTCGGCGTCCTGGCCGTCGACCCCTCGTCCCCGTTCTCCGGGGGCGCCCTGCTCGGCGACCGTGTGCGGATGTCCGACCACGCCTCCGACCCCGGCGTCTACATCCGCTCGATGGCCACCCGCGGCCACCTCGGCGGCCTGGCCTGGGCGGCCCCGCAGGCCATCCGCGTGCTGGACGCGGCGGGCTGCGACGTGATCCTGGTCGAGACCGTCGGCGTCGGCCAGTCGGAGGTCGAGATCGCCTCCCAGGCGGACACGAGCGTGGTGCTGCTGGCTCCCGGCATGGGCGACGGCATCCAGGCGGCGAAGGCCGGAATCCTGGAGATCGGGGACGTCTACGTCGTCAACAAGGCCGACCGGGACGGCGCCGACGCCACGGCGCGTGAGCTGAACCACATGCTGGGCCTGGGCGAGGCCCGCGGTCCGGGCGACTGGCGCCCGCCGATCGTGAAGACCGTCGCGGCCCGCGCGGAGGGGATCGACGAGGTCGTGGAAGCCCTGGAGAAGCACCGGGCCTGGATGGAGGAGCGGGGCGTCCTCGCCGAGCGGCGCCGGGCCCGTGCGGCCCGCGAGGTGGAGACCATCGCCGTCACCGCGCTGCGGGCCCGCATCGGCGACCTGCACGGCGACCGCCGTCTCAGTGCCCTCGCCGAGCGGATCGTCGCCGGCGGACTGGACCCGTACCGCGCGGCGGACGAGCTGGTCGCCGGCCTGACGGAGGGCTGAGGGTCGTCAACCCGGCGACGGCACCGGTAATCTGACGGCATGTTCCTCTTCCTGGCGTAGAGCGCACCCGGGTGCGCGGGGCCCGACGACCGGCCACCGCGCCCTTCGGTGTCCCTCTCCCACGCCTCCAGAAGAGGAACGTCCGCGTGTCCACGCACCTTTCGCGGCCCTCGTACGCCGCCGTCCTGCGCGTCCCGCATGCGCGCCGCGCCTTCACCGCCGCCCTGACCGCCCGCCTGTCCTACGGCACCGTGGGCCTGGCGGCGCTGCTCTCCGTCACCGGGGCCACCGGCTCCTATGCCGTCTCCGGCGCCGTGCTGTCCCTGTTCGGCGCCACGACGGTCTTCCTGATGCCGTTGCGGGCTTCCCTCATCGACCGCCACGGACCGCGCCGGGCCCTGCTGCCCATGTCGGCGCTCTACGCCGCCCTGCTGTGCGCCCTGGCGGCCCTCACCTGGCGCCCGGGCGCCCCGGCACCGCTGATCGCCGTCTGCGCCGCCCTGGCGGGCGCCTGCGCACCCCCGCTGGGCCCGACCATGCGCGCCCTGTGGTCCGAACTGGTCACCGACCGGGACGTGCTGCGGCGCGCCTACAGCCTGGACGGGGTAGCCGAGGAGCTGCTGTTCGTCTCGGGCCCGGCACTGGTCGGCGCCCTCACGGCCTTCACCACGCCGGCCGCCGGCATCCTGCTCAGTGCGTTCCTGAACGCGGCGGGGACCTGCTTCTTCGTCACCTCCCCGGCGCTGCCGGGCCCACGGGCAGGGTCCGGCGGGCGGAAGCCGGCCGCCGGCCGCGGGCTGCTGCCCCCGGTCGCCGTCGCCCTGGGTGTCGGCCTGGCCCTCAGCGGTGCGGAGCTGCTGGTGACGGCCTTCGCCACGGAACGGCCGCACGGCACCGCTCTCGTGCCCTGGATCCTGGGCGCGCTCTCGGCGGGCAGCGCGCTGGGCGGCCTGGTCAACGGGGCGGTGCGGTGGCGCACGCCCGCCCGCACCCGGCTGCACCGGTTCGCGGCGGCCCTGGGTCTGGTGATCGCCGCGGCGGGGTTCGCGCCCGGCCTGTGGACCCTCACCGGGGCGATGGCCCTCGCGGGCGCCTTCGTCGCTCCGGCCCTGACCACGGCCTACCTGCTGGCCGACGAAGCGGCCGGCGAGGGCGCCCGCACGCAGGCCGGGGCGTGGGTGAACATGGGGGTCAACGCGGGGAGTTCGGGCGGGATGGTGGTGGCCGGGCTGCTGATCGGCCGCATGCCGCTGGAGCTGTGCTTCGCCCTGACGGGCGGGACCGCCCTCATGTCCGCCGCGACGGCCGTGGTCGCCGCGGCCGTGGGCGGCCGTGCCGCCGGGACGGCGGGGGCGGCGGGGGCGGGCGCGGCGGCGCCCTGCCGGAGCCGGTGAGCGCCCCTGCCTGCCCCGGCTCCCGCGCACCCTGAGCCTCTCGCGGGGCTCAGGGGCGCCCCCGCTGCCCCCTCAGGTGCTCGGCGATCGGCTTGAGTGACTTGTCCAGCTCCATCAGCGCGTCCGGGGACAGCAGATCGATGAAATGCCGCCGTACCGACGCCACATGGTGGGGCGCGACCTTCTTCATGGTCTCCATGCCGTGGTCGGTGAGCACGGCGTACAGCCCCCGCCGGTCGGTGTCGCAGTTCTCCCGGCGCACCAGGTTCGCGTTCTCCATGCGCGTGATCTGGTGCGAGAGCCGGCTCTTGGACTGCAGGGTGGCGGAGGCGAGGTCGCTCATCCGCATCCGCACGTCGTCCGACTCGGACAGGTTCACGAGGATCTCGTAGTCGTTCATAGTCAGGCCGAACGGTTGCAGATCTTTTTCGAGCTGGTACGTCAACAGCCTGTTGACCTCCAGGTGGGTGCGCCAGGCGCACTGCTCCGCATCGGTCAGCCAGCGCGTGGCCGTCTCGGTCTCCATGAATGAAGTCTACCTAAGAAGTTGAATGACGAACTACTTCGGGTGGTGTGACGGTGCGCACGCGTTCGATGTCACACTCCGCAGACTACCGCTCACAGCCCGAAGCGACGCTGGAGGTCTCCCAGCTGTCCGGGAAGGCGCGGTGCGCCCGACGATTGCGGACCGTGTCCACCCGGTGCCGTTCCGCCACCGCCGGGCACCCCCGGTTCGGACGGAACCGCCCCCGTCGCGGCCTCGGCCATGAGGGTCTCCGTCGACTGCAGCAGGACCGTCCCGGCGCCCACGAACTCGAACTGGTGCTCCTCCCCGGAGACCCCGCCGAAGCCCGTGATTGCACGGAGACCGCCCAGTACACCCGCCATGTACCCATGGTCGTAGTGATGGCACGGGGACGGGCAGTCGGCCCACCCGACGAGGGCCTGGGGGTCGACCCGTACCGGAGGTTCCATGAACACCACCGGCCCGTTAGATGCGGCCACAAACTTCCCGGTTCCGATAAGGGTCAGAAAACCCGGCACGATCGATTGCTTCAGCGCGAGACTTGGCTGAAAAGCGAGCAGGTTGCCCGCGCGAATGGTCAAGTTCCCGTCGTCCAGGTCGTAGGAGTTGACGTCGAAGGCCCGGTCGGCCAGCAGCATCTTGCCGGAGCCCTCCGCCACCACCCAGTCGCTCGCGTGCAGTGGCGAATGGAACGACGTACGGACAAGTCGGTCGAGTCGGCCGTGCCCGATGCCGTTGAACTCGATCGCCCCGTAGTAGGCGATCATCTTCCCCTTCTGCAGGAACCACTGCCCGCTCTTGAGCTCGACGCAGAACGTGTACCTGTTCACGTTGTCGTCGGCGGGCAGCGTCATCGGGTCGTGCACGACCGGCCCGGCGCCCGGCGCTCCGTAGGTGCTCACAGCTTCTCCTCCGCCGCCTGGACGTACACCGTGCCGCTGCCGCTCAGCTCCAGCTGGAACGCCTCGCCGGAGCCGCGGCCCACCATGTCGCGCCAGCCGAGCGCGGTGGAGAGCCTGTTGCGCACGTCGCCGTGGTGGGCGACGTAGGCCTGCGGGTCGACGTGGACCGGGCGCTGGGGCGTGATCGGGATCTCGAAGACCCCGCCGTGCGCCATCACGGCCACCGCGCCCTGGCCCTGCAGAGTCGTCGTGAACAGTCCCTGCCCGGTGACCTGGCCGCGCACCATGCCCATGATCCCGCCCTGCGAGCCCATGAACATCGTGCCCTGCCGCAGCGTGCCCTCGAAGGCGAGCAGCCGGTCGGCCTCCACGTAGAGGGTGTCGCCGGAGAGGGCGATCACGTGGACGTGATGGCCGCCGTGCCCGAAGAAGACCGTGCCGCTGCCCTCCACGGTCATCAGCGGGGTCGCCTCGCCGGCCACCCGGCGCCCGAGCATGGACATCACCCCGCCCTGGCCGCCCTGGACGTTGGGCGTGAACGACACGTCCCCTTTGTAGGCGAGCATCGCCCCGCGCTGGCTGAACAGCCGCTGCCCCGGCAGCACGGTCGCCTCGACCATCTTGGAGTTGATCTCTCGGAAGGTCATCTCACAGGTCCCCCGCGATCGTGTTCCGCTCGCTCGGCTGCACGTAGACCAGCCCGTCGCCCTCGAAGCGGATCTGGAAGGCCTCGCCGCCGCCCTCCCCGAGGAGTGTGCGGAAGGTCACCCCGGACTGGAAGGACTGCCGGACATCACCCTGGTGGGCGACATAGGCGCCGGGGTCGACGGTCAGCGGGTACTGCGGACTGACCCGCAGGACGACCGCCGGCCCGTCGGAGATGATCGCCGCCTGGCCGTGGCCCTCCACGGTCGTCGTGAACAGGCCGTTGCCCTGCGAGGCTCCGCGCAGCCCCGTGAACGTCGTCCCCGTCCGCAGCCCCGCGTCCGTCGCCAGCAGATTGCCCGCCTCGACGTACAGCTTGTCCCCCCGCAGGGCGACCAGGTTGATCTCGGACGCCCGGTCCGCGAACCAGCAGGTCCCCTGCCCTCTCACCTCCATCACCGTCATCTGCTCTCCGGTGAGCCGCCGGGTCACCATCCCGCGCAGTCCCTCGCCGCCACCGCTCAGCTTCTTGAAGGCCATCTGCCCGTCGTACGCGACCATCGAGCCGTTCTTCGCCTTTACGGCGTCCCCGGTCATGTCGACGGCGAGGACCTTGCTCCCCTGGAGCCGGAACATCGCCACGCATGGGAAAGTAGCCGCCGGGCGGGTGGGCGGAACAGGGCCCACGGGTGGATACCCACCCTGAGCGGACCCCTAGGGGCGCGGTTTGCCACAATGGGGGAACGCTTGTGCGTCCGTTCACAAAGGCGCGCGAGTGACCGCGCCGTCAGCGACTCTCCCACCGAAGGTGACCCGTGGACATCAAGACCGCCACCGCCCTCCGCCGTCTCCGCCTGGTCTCGGCCCCGGAGGCCGTGTCCTTCCTGATCCTCCTCGTCTGCTCGGTGCTGAAGCGCACCACGGACTTCGACGCGGTCCCCGTGATGGGCGCGGTCCACGGCGTCCTGTTCATCCTGTACGTGATCTTCTGGGCGGACGCCTGGAACCGCACCAAGTGGCCGCTGCGGACCGCCGCCCTCTACTTCGTCCTCTCGGTGCTGCCCACCGGCGGCTTCTTCGCCGAGCGCAAGCTGCGCCGCGAGGCGGAGGACGCCGTCATCGCGGCGCGCGCCCGCAGGGAAGGAGCCGTGAACGCATGATCGTCGCCTTCTCCGTGACACCCCTGGGCGTCGGTGAGGACGTGGGGGAGTACGTCGCCGACGCCGTGCGCGTGGTGCGCGAGTCGGGCCTGCCCCACCGCACCGACGCGATGTTCACGTCGGTCGAGGGCGAGTGGGACGAGGTCATGGACGTCGTCAAGCGGGCCGTCGCCGCCGTGGAACGGCGTGCGCCGCGCGTGTCGCTCGTCCTCAAGGCCGACATCCGGCCCGGTGTGACCGACGGACTCACCTCCAAGGTGGAGACGGTCGAGCGACACCTCGCGAGCTGACTCCCGGCGCGCCCCTGCACCCCCGGGCGCGCCCGGCACCCCGCGCGCCCCTGCACCGCGCGCCCCGGCACCCCGCGAACCCCGGCCCTCAACGGCCGGGGTTTTCTCGCCCCCCTTGTTTGAGCGATCGCTCAAACGGGTGTACGTTCTGCGGCAGACGAGTTGAGCGATCGCTCAACTCGCTTTCAGCAAGCCTCCGCAGGCTTCTGACGTGGGGGACACACGTGGGGGAACACATGGGCCTTTACATAGAGGCGCACATCCGCGCCGATCTCGACGAGCTGTGGGACCGCACCCAGGACCCCGCCCGGCACCAGCGCTGGGACCTGCGCTTCACGGAGATCGGCTACCTCCCGCGCGCGGAGGGCGAGCCGCAGCGTTTCCGGTACGCCACGCGCGTGCTGCCGTTCCTCACGGTCGCCGGCACCGGCGTCTCGGCGGGGGAGAAGGAACGCCCCGACGGCACCCGCACCTCCGCCCTGCGCTTCGCCTCCCCGCACCCCCTCTCCCTGCTCGCCGAGGGCAGCGGCTACTGGCGCTACGTCCCGGCCGCCGACGGCGTCCGGTTCCTCACCGGCTACGACTACCGGCCCCGCTGGGGCGCCATCGGCGCACTCGCCGACCGGCTGCTGTTCCGCCCGCTCATGGGCTGGGCGACGGCCTGGTCCTTCGACCGGCTCCGGCTCTGGCTGGAGCGGGGCATCACCCCAGAACGGGCCCGGTACAACTGGCTGGCCGAGCTGACGGTCCGGGCGCTCGTCCTCACCCTGTGCCTGACCGGGCTCGGCCGCGGCGCGCTCCCCGGCCTGCCCGGCCCCGTCGCGGACGCCCTCGCCTACCTGTACCCGCTGCTGCTCGTCGTCGGCATCTCCCTCGCCCTGTTCAAGGCCCCGCTCGCCGGCACCCCCGCCGCCCGCCGCTGCCTGCGCACCCCGCCGGCCCCGGTCCGCGCCCCCCGTCTCCTGCGCACCCTGGAGCAGCGGTCATGACCTCGATGTTCCGCACCGTGATGGGCTCCGGCTTCGACCGGCTGCACCCGCAGCTCCAGCGCCGCTTCTCGGTCGGCCTGAGCGGCGGCGAGGCGTGCACCGGGCGGGGGCTGATGGAGCGCATCTGGCACGGGCCGGCCTTCGTGAAGCCGTTCCTGTCCGTCGGCACCACCCGCAACATCCTGGTACCGAAGGCCGGCCGGAACGTTCCTTTCGTGATCGAGAACGTGCCCTACGCCGACACCTACGGCCGTGAGACGGTGACCTTCGTGCGCACCTTCGACCTGCCCGGCCGCTCCCGCCGCTTCGACGCCCAGATGGTGCTCAGCCCCAAGGGCGACCGCATCCTCGACTACCTCGGCACCCATCAGCACCTCGCCAGCGAGCTGCACTTCCACGCCGAGCCCGACGGCTCCCTGCTCATCCGCTCCGGCGAACACCGGTTCCGGGAGGGCCCCGTGGACGTCCGCGTGCCCGAGATCATCGGCGCCACCGCCGAGGTGCGCGAGTCCTACGACGACGCCACCGGCCGCTTCCGCATCCGGGTCCGGGTGGTGAACCGGTACTTCGGTCCGCTCTTCGGCTACGAGGGATCCTTCACGGCGTCGTACACCGACGTCCGCCGCCGAGGTGTACGGCCGGGGCTGCGGCCCGTCCGCGAGGAGTCGCGCGCGTGAGCCCGGAGACCGCCAAGTCCCTGGAGACGAAGAACAAGCTGCTGGAGGGCGCGCTGCGGACGCTCACCGAGCAGGGGATCGCCAAGACCTCCGCCCGTTCGGTGGCGGCGGCGGCCGGGGTCAACCAGGCTCTGGTCTTCTACCACTTCGGATCAGTGGACGAGCTGCTGGCCGCGGCGTGCCGGTACGGGGCGGAGAAGGCGGTGGCCAGGTACCGGGACCGGCTCGCCGATGTGGGCTCGCTGTCCGAGCTCCTGGCCGTCGGCCGGGAGATCCATGAGCGTGAGCGCGCCGGGGGTCAGGTGGCGCTGCTGGGCCAGCTGCTGGCCGGAGCGCCCACGCATGCGGCGCTGGGGCCGGCGACGGCGGCGGGGCTCCGGCTGTGGATCGACGAGATCGAGCAGGTGCTCGGGCGGGTGCTGGCCGCTACGCCGTTCGGGGAGTTCGCCGACCCGGCGGGCCTGGCGCGGGCGGTCGCGGCGTCCTTCGTGGGGATCGAGCTGTACGAGGGGGTCGACGAGACCGGCGCGCATGCGGCCCTGGACGCCCTGGAACAGCTGGGCGCGCTGGTGGCCGCGGTGGAGTCCCTGGGGCCGGTCGCGCAACGGGCCGTTCGCCATCATCTGCGGCGGCGGGGTGTGACGGGCCAGGACCGCTGACGCCTTCCTGACGGGCACGTGCACGTGCACGGGCGTCCCGGCGATGACGGCTCGCGCGACGGCGCCGGCCCTCACGCGGGTGACCCGCACCGCGCCGCGGACGTCCAGCGGATGCCGTGCGGGCCCTGCGGGCCGTGCGGGCCCTGCGGGCTCTGCGGGCCGTGCGGGCCCTGCGGGCTCTGCGGGCCGTGCGGGCCCTGCGGGCTCT
>NZ_JBEZBT010000005.1:0-35075 GCF_040647235.1 Streptomyces sp. NPDC042638 | reverse complement strand
CGTGCGGGCCGTGCGGGCTCTGCGGGCCGTGCGGGCCCTGCGGGCCCTGCGGGGCGGGAAGAGGCCATCGCGGCCGTCGTGGCCGTCTCCCGCCCGGCTGCGACGGCCCGGCTGCGACGGCCCGGCCGCGACGGCCCGGCGGACCGGTTCGCCGGCCAGGAACGGTTCCCGTGACGGCGGCACGTGGTGGCCGTGGAGCCGACTTGGTCGGCAGTCCCGCGTCCCCGCATCTCAGGCCGGCCGACACCGAGGCCGAGGACGCGGCCGGTCCAGCCCAGGCGGTGGGCCGGACCGGCGACCTGCTCGTGCCGGGCCGCTCCCGCTGGACCGTCACCCGGAGCGCCCTGCCCGTCGGCTCCGGCCTCGACGGTCTGTGGCTCATGGCGGCCCCGAAAGTCGGGCAGGTACCGGGCCGGCGACCGAGACCGCCGGCTCGTACCCGGCCGGCGGTCAAACCCTGACGTATCGGGCCGGTGACCGAAACCCGAGACGGAGCTGACCGGCACATGACCGGCCGGTAGGGTCTCATGACGTGCCGAAGCCTCTCAGCCTCCCGTTCGACCCCATCGCCCGTGCCGACGAGCTCTGGAAGCAGCGCTGGGGAAGCGTGCCGTCCATGGCCGCGATCACCTCGATCATGCGCGCCCAGCAGATCCTGCTCGCCGAGGTGGACGCGGTGGTCAAGCCGTACGGGCTGACGTTCGCGCGCTACGAGGCACTGGTGCTGCTCGACTTCTCGAAGGCCGGCGAGCTGCCGATGTCCAAGATCGGTGAGCGGCTGATGGTGCATCCCACGTCGGTGACGAACACCGTGGACCGGCTGGTGAGGTCCGGACTGGTGGCCAAGCGCCCCAACCCCAACGACGGCCGTGGCACCCTCGCCGTCATCACCGACAAGGGCCGCGAGGCGGTCGAGGCGGCCACCCGCGACCTGATGGCCATGGACTTCGGGCTCGGGGTGTACGACGCGGAGGAGTGCCAGGAGATCTTCGCGATGCTCCGCCCGCTGCGGATCGCGGCACACGACTTCGAGGAGTGACCCGGGGCAAGATCTCCCGGAACGGGTGGTTACGCTCGACTCCATGAAAAAGAGCGTGCTGACCCGCTACCGCGTGCTGGCCTACGTCACCGGTGTCCTGCTGGTGCTGCTGTGCCTGGGCATGATCGCGAAGTACGGGCTGGACGTCGACGGTGCCGCCGACTTCACCCGGGTCGTCGCCATCGCCCACGGCTGGCTGTACGTCGTCTACCTCATCTTCGCCTTCGACCTGGGCTCCAAGGCGAAGTGGCCGGTCGGCAAGCAGCTGTGGGTGCTGCTCGCGGGCACCATCCCCACCGCCGCCTTCTTCGTCGAGCGCAAGATCAGCCGCGAGCTGGACGACCGGGTCGGCGACCAGGCCCCGGTCGTCGCCAAGGCGTAGCGCACACCGCCGTACGGATGCCGTACGGCGGTCTGCCATCGACATTTACTAGGACGTCCAAGTAAATTCGAGGCATGGACTCTCACGCCATCGAGGAGGGCCGCCGACGCTGGCAGGCCCGCTACGACGCCGCGCGCAAGCGCGACGCGGACTTCACCACGCTCTCCGGCGACCCCGTGGAGCCGGTGTACGGGCCCCGGCCGCATGACACGTACGAGGGATTCGAGCGGATCGGCTGGCCCGGGGAGTACCCCTTCACCCGCGGACTCCATCCGACCGGATACCGCGGGCGTACCTGGACGATCCGCCAGTTCGCCGGGTTCGGCAACGCCGAGCAGACCAACGAGCGGTACAAGATGATCCTGGCCGCCGGCGGTGGCGGCCTGTCCGTCGCCTTCGACATGCCGACGCTGATGGGCCGCGACTCCGACGACCCGCGCTCGCTCGGCGAGGTCGGGCACTGCGGGGTCGCCATCGACTCGGCCGCCGACATGGAGGTGCTGTTCAAGGACATCCCGCTGGGGGATGTGACGACCTCCATGACCATCAGCGGGCCGGCCGTGCCCGTCTTCTGCATGTACCTGGTCGCCGCCGAGCGTCAGGGTGTCGATCCGGGGGTGCTCAACGGCACCCTCCAGACCGACATCTTCAAGGAGTACATCGCCCAGAAGGAGTGGCTCTTCCAGCCGGAGCCGCACCTGCGGCTGATCGGCGACCTGATGGAGTACTGCGCGGCGGGCATCCCGGCGTACAAGCCGCTGTCCGTCTCCGGCTACCACATCCGTGAGGCCGGGGCCACGGCCGCGCAGGAGCTGGCGTACACGCTCGCGGACGGCTTCGGGTACGTCGAGCTGGGGCTCAGCCGGGGACTGGACGTCGACGTCTTCGCGCCCGGCCTCTCCTTCTTCTTCGACGCCCACGTGGACTTCTTCGAGGAGATCGCCAAGTTCCGGGCGGCCCGGCGCATCTGGGCCCGCTGGATGCGGGACGTGTACGGGGCGAAGAGCGAGAAGGCGCAGTGGCTGCGGTTCCACACGCAGACCGCCGGGGTCTCGCTGACCGCGCAGCAGCCGTACAACAACGTGGTGCGTACGGCGGTGGAGGCGCTGGCCGCCGTGCTCGGCGGGACCAACTCGCTGCACACCAACGCCCTGGACGAGACCCTCGCGCTGCCGAGCGAGCAGGCCGCGGAGATCGCGCTGCGCACACAGCAGGTGCTGATGGAGGAGACCGGGGTCGCCAACGTGGCCGACCCGCTCGGCGGCTCCTGGTACGTCGAGCAGCTGACGGACCGGATCGAGGCCGACGCGGAGAAGATCTTCGAACAGATCAAGGAGCGGGGCCTCAGGGCGCACCCCGACGGGCAGCACCCGATCGGCCCCGTCACCTCCGGCATCCTGCGCGGGATCGAGGACGGCTGGTTCACCGGCGAGATCGCCGAGTCCGCCTTCCGCTACCAGCAGGCGCTGGAGAAGGGCGAGAAGAGAGTCGTGGGCGTCAACGTCGCCACCGGCTCGGTCACCGGTGACCTGGAGATCCTGCGGGTCAGCCACGAGGTGGAGCGGGAGCAGGTGCGCGTGCTCGCCGACCGCAAGTCGCGACGGGACGAGACGGCCGTCCGCGGCGCGCTGGACGGCATGCTGGCCGCCGCTCGGTCCGGGGCCAACATGATCGAGCCGATGCTGGACGCCGTCCGCGCCGAGGCCACGCTGGGCGAGATCTGCGGGGTGCTGCGGGACGAGTGGGGGGTGTACACGGAGCCCGCGGGCTTCTGACGGAACCCGGACGCGCCGCACACCGCCACGGACGTACGCGGCGTGCGGCGTTTTCGTGCCCGATGCCCGATGCCCGATGCCCGATGCCCGATGCCCCCGTGCCCCATGCCCGTGCCCGGTCCGGGGACGGCCCCGCCGGGCGCACTGTGCCTAGGCTTCCCGTGCGGCTCCGGTCAGCCCCAGCAGCAGCACGCGGGTGAAATCGCGGACCCATTCCGCGTCCGCCGCCTTGCCGCTCACCAGGGTGCGGTGGACCACCGCGCCCGCCACCATGTCGAAGATCAGGTCGACCGTCCGGGCGGATTCCTCCGGGTCGGGCTCCGGGGGGAGTTCGCCCCGGAGCTGGGCCCGGGCACGGCCCTCCAGGACCAGACACATCTGGCGCTCCACGATGGAGGCGCGGATGCGTTCGCGCAGGGCGTCGTCGCGGGTGGACTCGGCGACCACCGCCATCAGGCCGCTCTTCGCCTCGGGGCGGACGAGGATCGCCGCGAACTGCAGCACCACGCCCTCGATGTCGGCGGCGAGGCTGCCGCGGTCGGGCAGTTCCAGTTCGTCGAAGAGTTCCGCGACGGCGTCCACGACCAGCTCGTTCTTGCCGGCCCAGCGGCGGTACAGCGTCGTCTTGGCAACCCCGGCCCGCGTCGCCACGTCTCCCAGGGTGAGCTTGGACCAGCCCAGCTCGACCAGAGCCTCCCGGGTCGCGGCCAGGATCGCGGTGTCCGCCGCGGCGCTGCGCGGGCGCCCGGTACGGCTGGCGGGGGTGCGGCTCTGCATCCCATGACCATAACCGGCGGGTCGTGTGGCGTGGTGAGGGAGATCACCGGGGTGTGGTGTCGCGCGGCGCCCCTCTGGTATTACGCTACGACTCGTAGCGAAAGCTCGTGAGGGACGCACACGGGCGACGACCGTCAGGCGTGGGGTGGGGACCCGGCGCCGCACACCGTTTTTTCACTCAGGCGCGGGATCCGGGGGAGGATAGACACATGCAGCCACGGAACATGTCCATGAGCGGTGTCGTCGACCTCGCCGCGGTGAAGGCGGCCCAAGAGGCCAAGGCCAAAGCCGAGCAGGCGCGCGCCGAAGCCGCCCGGCAGGGCGGGACGGGGGCCGTCTCCCCGGCCGATCTCGTCATCGACGTCGATGAGGCGGGGTTCGAGCAGGACGTCCTGCAGCGCTCCGCCGAAGTCCCCGTCGTCATCGACTTCTGGGCCGAGTGGTGTCAGCCCTGCAAGCAGCTGAGCCCGGTCCTGGAGCGGCTGGCCGTCGAGTACAACGGCCGCTTCCTCCTCGCCAAGATCGATGTCGACGCCAACCAGATGCTGATGCAGCAGTTCGGGGTGCAGGGCATCCCGGCGGTGTTCGCCGTCGTGGCGGGCCAGGCGCTCCCGCTGTTCCAGGGGGCGGCCGACGAGCAGCAGATCCGGCAGACCCTGGACCAGCTGGTGACGGTCGCCGAGCAGCGCTTCGGGCTGACCGGTCTGACCGTCGACCCGGACGCCGAGCCGGGCGGTGCCACGGTGGCCGCACCGGCCGAGGGCCCGTACGAGGCGGCGCTGAACGCCGCCGCCCAGGCCCTGGACGCCGGTGACCTCGGCGGGGCTGTCCGCGCCTACCAGAACGTGCTGGCCGACGACCCGGCCCACCCGGAGGCCAGACTGGGTCTGGCCCAGGCCGAGTTGCTCCAGCGCGTGCAGGGCATGGACCCGCAGAAGGTGCGCCAGGAGGCCGCCGAGAAGCCGAAGGACATCGACGCGCAGATCGCCGCCGCCGATCTGGACCTGGTGGGCGGTCACGTCGAGGACGCGTTCGGCCGGCTGATCGACACCGTGCAGCGCACGGCGGGCGACGACCGGGACGCCGTACGGCGCCGGCTGCTGGAACTGTTCGAGGTCGTGGGTCAGGAGGACCCGCGGGTGATCGGCGCGCGGCGGGCGCTCGCGCGCGCCCTCTTCTGACCAGTCGCTAAACGGCCCGGCTTGTGATGCCGGGGTGAAAGATTGGCCGTAAGGGCGCCATGATGGTCGCGCTTTACCAAATCTTGGTAATCGCGAACCCTGTTACTGCGAGTAAGCCGAAGCCGTTGGTCTGTCTGGATTCGTCCAGGGATCAACGGCTTTGCTCTGCCCTCGAATGCCACCGAGTGTCGCGCTCCGAGACCGGGCGGTCGTCCTCCGGTTATCCCGCCGTTACTAGCCAGTAACGAACCCCCTTGTGTCCGGGCCGAGAATGCACCACGATCGGCGACGCTCGGTCCATTCCCGCACCCCGGCATCCGGTCGGGCCGCGGGAGACTCTGGGTCCCCACCGAGCAGAGCCGGCGGCAGTGGCGCCGGCTCTAGGACAGGGGGGTCTTCGCCGACCGGTGAAGCCTGTCCAGCAAGGTTGTGCGTGATGCGTGTCAGGCGCGACCAGTGGTTGTCGCTCGGGGGTGATCGCCGGTGATTCGGGCGCGATGCGCGCCTCCGAGTACGGGCGCTCTCCTTCCCGAGGACGTAGCACTTCTCCCATCCCTGCCCGGCTGAGCCGCCGAACGGGTCGGTTCCGGGCCAGGAGATGTACGTCCGAGAAGGAGGAAATATGGAGTCCCAGGTGCGTGGCGGGACCAGATGGAAGCGGTTCGCTGTGGTCATGGTGCCCAGCGTCGCCGCTACGGCCGCGATAGGCGTGGCGCTGGCGCAGGGTGCGCTGGCGGCTTCGTTCAGTGTGTCGGGGCAGTCGTTCAAGGTGTCGGCGAAGTTCCTCCACGGTGAGGGCTTCTCGCAGTACGGCGCGATCGACCAGGGCTACACCCTCACGGGTGGCCAGGCCGCTCACCCGGTTGCGGTCTCGGCCTTCACCACGGCCCGCATCCAGAAGATGTGCCAGTCGGTCGTCACCCCGGACATTCCGATCATCGGTGACGTCACACTGCGGCTCGAGGCGGGTGACAGCGACGACGAGAACAAGCAGGTCCACGCGGAGCACCTGTACATCGACGTCGAGGACCTCGGCGCCGACGCCACCTTCAACAACATCGACATCGGCGTCGCCGCCAAGGATCTCAAGCACGAGAAGATCAAGAGTGGCGAGATCCAGAACAAGCAGGCCAATCCGTTCGGCTTCGCCCAGCAGGCGGACTCGGCGGACCTGAGCAACGTGAAGCAGACGGCGTGGGCGACCACCGCCGGAACCTTCAAGCTCAGCGGTCTGCACATGTCGCTGACGCGAGGCAGCGGCCCGAAGTACGAGTGCTACTAGTCACTCACTGGCGGGCGGGGGAGGCCGGTGGCACTCCCGCCCGCCGACTCTCCGGCCGCGTCTGATACGCGGCACACATCACCACCACGGCTATGCCGCCGCACCAGGGAGCTGTTTTCCATGAGCGCCGAGACTCCTGCCGCCGCACCTGGCCAGTTGACCCGCCGGAGGCTGCAGTTCCGCGCCTGGCGGGGCACGCGTCCGTTCTGGGCCGGTCTGCTCGTCATGATCGGCGGATTCTTCATCCTGTACTTCCCGTACGCGCACCTCCAGCTCGGCCACCTCACCCTGGCGATGGGGACGCCCGGCGGTTCCAGTTCCCTCATCATCGGCGTGCTGCTCATCGTCCTCGGGATCATTTTCTGGTTCCAGCAGCACATGCGTGTCTTCGGAGGCGCCGCGGCGATCCTGCTGGCGCTGGTGTCCCTCCCGATGTCGAACTTCGGCGGTTTCATCGTCGGATTCCTGTGCGCGCTGACCGGCGGAGCGATGGCCGTGGCCTGGGCGCCGGGCGCGCCTCCGAAGCAGCAGCCGTCGGCCGAGGCCGCCCCGGGCGAGGGCGGTGCCCCCGAAGTGGTGGTACCGCACCAGGGCACCGACCCGGTGGGCGACGGGGGCCCTTCCTCGGCGTACCAGCCCTGGGAGAACGACCTGTCAGGAACGAACCCGTCCAACGGGGCGAACGGGAGGCACAGTGCCGGCTGACGAGGCGACCCGCGGGACTGGCGTGGACTCGTCCCGGGCGAGAACCGGGGCACGCCACGCGGCCCCCAAGAAGCCGCTGTTCACCAGGTTCCACATGCCGGCCGGCAAGGCGATAGCCACCGTGGCGATGCCGACCGCGGTGATCGTGGGCCTCGGGTTCACATCGTCGCTCGCCCTCGCCGACAACGGCACTCCTTCCCCGTCGAACAGCCAGCAGGCCGAGGACTACAAGGACTGCGTCAAGGCGCTGGGTGACGACAAGGACGCCTCCGCCTCGCCGTCACCGTCCGCCTCCGAGAGCGCGTCGGAATCGGCCTCGCCCTCGCCCTCCCCGTCGTCCTCGGCCGACGGCAGGAACACACAGAGCGGCACGGACGGCACGGGCGGGCAGGGCAAGGGTTCGCCGGACGCCAAGGACACGGGCGGCATCCCCTCTTCGCCGGATTCAGGTTCCGACGACAAGGGCGCGCCCCAGCCGAGCGAGACTCCCGGGACCTCCGGCTCCGGTTCGGACTCCGGCGGCGACGCGACGAAGCCGGCACCGGAGAAGACCGAGAGCAAGGCCGGGGACATCCTCGGCACCATCGGGGACACGATCGGTGACATCCTCACCGGCGGCCACAAGGACTCCGGCACGCCGTCCGCGACCCCGACGCCGACAGCGTCCCCGTCGTCCTCGTCGGGCACCTCGGCTTCGCCCGCCCCGGGTTCGCCGTCCCACGCGCCGTCGAGTTCCGAGGGCTCCGGCTCGTCCTCCTCGGGCGGCGGCAGTGTCTCCGACACGGTCAAGGACACGGCGAAGAAGGCCGGGGACACGGTCGGGGACACGGCGAAGAAGGCCGGGGACACCGTCAAGGACACCACCGACACCGTCTCCAAGACGGCAGGGGACGCGACCGGATCAGCCACGCCGAGCCCGTCCGCCAGCGAGTCCGCCTCCGCGAAGGACTGCGCGGCGGCCACGGACAAAGTGAGCGGCGTCGACAACAAGGTGCTGGTGGCCGACGACCCCTGGTACCTGAACGCCAGCTCCCTGTACCTCAAGCAAGCCGATTACCAGGGCGTCGTCGAGGTCCAGACGGCCAGCGGCACCAAGAAGAAGGTGCTGAAGTACGTCATCTCCGGCGGCACCGTCATCGGGGACCTGCACCAGATCGTCAAGGACAAGCAGACGAACAAGACGTACCACGTCCAGGCGGCCAAGGGTTCGGAGTCCAAGATCACCGGCGGCGACACGGTGATGTACACCGAGAGCATCTCGGGCAACCTGTTCGGGCTGCTCCCGGTGACGTTCAGCCCCGACAGCCCGCCCCCGCTGAACATCCCGTACATCTACTTCACCCACGTGAAGGTCACCCAGGCCGCCCAGTTCGGCGGCAACCTGACGATCCCCGGGATGCACCAGTACGTCGAGGGGTGAGCGTCGGCGTCCTCGACGAACCTCTTCGGATGCCGCGAAGGACCGTGCCCCGCCGGGTCGACCCGGCCGGGCACGGTCCTTCGCGGACAGACGCCACGAAGCTCCCCTCAAGAGCGCACAGCCGCACCACGTCTGGCAGGAGTGGGAAGAAGTTGATTTCATTTTCCTTCGAGCCGCGTGCCGAAGATGTCTTCTGGTCCTGCGGCGTGCGGCCGGAGCACCCGGACCGGCCCGAGCACCCCGAGCTGACCGGCGCGGACTTCTCCATCGACTTCTTCAAGGCGGACCTGCGGCTCGTCGTCCACGGTGTGGATCTCGGCCTGCGCACGCCCGGACTGCCCGTGGCCGACTTCGCACTCATGCTGGAGTACGCGAGGAGAGAGCTGGAGACACGGAGTGACATCGCGGTGGAGACGAGCGTGACCCAGCATGTGTTCTCCTTCAGCCGCGAGGCGGAGGTCGTCACCTTGACGACGAACTACGCGCCGGCCGTGGCCCGACTGACCTGGCCCGAGCTGCGGCAGCTCACGGAGCGGGCGAAGGCCGAGGCGTACCGGCTGATCACCACCGCGCATCCGCGACTGCGCGACAACGTGTGGCTGCGGGAGACCGTGGGAACTCCGTCGGACGTGTGATCCCCCGGCCGCCGCGCAGTCACCCGAAGAACCGAGGGCGCCCCCCGTAGCCGGGAGGCGCCCTCGGTGTCGTCCCGTCAGGACGGGCGGTGTCAGCGGTTCTGGCCGCCCAGGTGGTGTACCCGGATCATGTTGGTGGTGCCGGGGACGCCGGGGGGCGAGCCGGCGGTGATGATGACCGTGTCGCCCGCGTCGAAGCGGCCCAGCTTGGCGATCTCCTGGTCCACCAGGTCGACCATCTCGTCGGTGGTGTTCACGAACGGCACGACGTGCGACTCCACGCCCCAGCTCAGGGTGAGCTGGTTGCGGGTGCCCTCGTCCGTGGTGAAGGCGATGATCGGCTGGCAGGCGCGGTAGCGGGACAGCCGGCGGGCGGTATCACCGGACTGGGTGAAGGCGACCAGGCCCTTGGCGCCGAGGAAGTCGGCGATCTCGGCGGCCGCGCGGGCCACCGAACCGCCCTGCGTGCGCGGCTTCTTGCCCGGCACCAGCGGCTGCAGGCCCTTGGAGAGCAGCTCCTGCTCGGCCGCGACGACGATCTTCGACATCGTCTTCACGGTCTCGATCGGGTACGCGCCGACGCTCGACTCGGCCGACAGCATGACCGCGTCGGCGCCGTCCAGGATCGCGTTGGCGACGTCGGAGGCCTCGGCGCGGGTCGGGCGGGAGTTGGTGATCATCGACTCCATCATCTGGGTCGCCACGATCACCGGCTTGGCGTTGCGCCGGCACAGCTCGATCAGGCGCTTCTGCACCATGGGGACCTTCTCGAGCGGGTACTCGACGGCCAGGTCGCCACGCGCCACCATCACGGCGTCGAACGCCGCGACGACGTCGACCATGTTCTCGACCGCCTGCGGCTTCTCCACCTTGGCGATGACGGGAACCCGGCGGCCCTCCTCGTCCATCACGCGGTGGACGTCCTGGACGTCCTTGGCGTCGCGGACGAAGGACAGGGCGACCATGTCGCAGCCCATGCGGAGGGCGAAGCGCAGGTCTTCGACGTCCTTCTCGCTCAGCGCGGGCACGTTGACGGCCGCGCCGGGCAGGTTGATGCCCTTGTGGTCGGAGACGACACCGCCCTCGATGACGATGGTCTTCACCCGGGGGCCCTCGACGTCGAGGACCTTCAGCTCGACGTTGCCGTCGTTGATGAGGATCTGGTCGCCGCGCGAGACATCGCCCGGCAGCCCCTTGTACGTCGTACCGCAGATGTGCTTGTCGCCCGGCACGTCCTCGGTCGTGATGACGAACTCGTCACCGCGCTGCAGCTCGACCGGGCCCTCGGCGAAGGTCTCCAGGCGGATCTTCGGGCCCTGGAGGTCGGCGAGGACGCCGATGGCGCGGCCGGTCTCCTTGGACGCGGCACGGACGCGGTCGTACCGCGCCTGGTGCTCGGCGTGGGTGCCATGACTGAAGTTGAACCGGGCAACGTTCATGCCCGCCTCGATCATGGCGACGAGCATCTCGTGGGAGTCGACCGCGGGGCCGAGAGTACAGACGATTTTCGAACGGCGCATGGGGCGATCCTATCGGTTTGTTTCGCTACGGAATATTCCGTCTGGCGGAAGATACAAATGAGTGCCGCACCGCTCAGGTGCTGCTATTCAGTTGCTCTTTCCGACCAGTGCGTATGTCTGGGTCGCGATCTCCAGTTCTTCGTCCGTCGGCACCACGGCGACCGCCACCCGGGCGGACTCGGGCGAGATCAGCCGCGGCTCGCCGCCGCGCACGGCGTTGCGCTCCGGGTCGACCGCCAGCCCCAGGCCCGTCAGGCCCGCGATCGCCGCCTCCCGCACCGGTGCCGCGTTCTCGCCGACACCGGCGGTGAAGACGACCGCGTCCACCGTGCCGAGCACCGCGTAATAGGCGCCGATGTACTTCTTTATCCGGTGAATGTAAATGTCGAAGGCGAGCGCGGCCTCTTCGTCACCCTCGTCGACCCGGCGGCGGATCTCCCGCATGTCGTTGTCCCCGCACAGACCGAACAGGCCGCTCCTCTTGTTGAGAAGAGTGTCGATCTCGTCCATGGACATTCCCCCAACCCGTGCCAAATGGAAGATGACGGCCGGGTCCAGGTCACCGGAGCGCGTACCCATCACGAGCCCCTCCAGGGGCGTCAGCCCCATGGAGGTGTCCACGCACCGGCCCTTCTCGACCGCGGAGGCCGAGGCGCCGTTGCCCAGGTGCAGGACGATCACGTTGACCTCGGCCGGGTCCTTGCCCAGCAGCCGGGCGGTCTCCCGGGAGACGTAGGCGTGCGAGGTGCCGTGGAAGCCGTAGCGGCGGATCCGGTGGCGGTCGGCGATCTTCGGGTCGATCGCGTAGCGCGCCGCCGCCTCCGGCATCGTCGTGTGGAACGCCGTGTCGAAGACGGCGACCTGGGGCAGGTCGGGGCGGAGCGCCTGCGCGGTGCGGATACCGGTGAGGTTGGCCGGGTTGTGCAGCGGGGCGACCGGGATCAGCCGCTCGATCTCGGTGAGCACCTCGTCGTCGACGACCGTGGGCTCGGTGAAGAACAGCCCGCCGTGCACCACCCGGTGTCCGATCGCGGCCAGATCCGGGGAGTCCAGACCGAGGCCGTCCCGGCCCAGCTCCTCGGCGACCGCCTTCAGCGCCGCGTCGTGGTCGGCGATCGGCCCGGTGTGCTCGCGGGAGTCGCCGGACATGAGGCAGGTGTGCTGCAGCCGGGAGGTCTGCTCGCCGATGCGCTCGACCAGGCCCACCGCGAGACGGCTGCTGTCCCGCATGTCCAGGAGCTGGTACTTCAGCGACGAGGAGCCGGAGTTGAGGACGAGGACACGGGTGGGGGAGGTCACTGCTGGGACGCCTTCTCGCTGGGGTTCTGGGCCTGGATCGCCGTGATGGCGACGGTGTTGACGATGTCCTGGACGAGCGCGCCCCGGGACAGGTCGTTGACCGGCTTGCGCAGGCCCTGCAGCACCGGGCCGACGGCGATCGCGCCGGCCGAGCGCTGCACGGCCTTGTAGGTGTTGTTGCCGGTGTTGAGGTCGGGGAAGATCAGCACGCTGGCCTGCCCGGCGACCTCGGAGCCGGGCAGTTTGGTGGCCGCCACGGACGGCTCCACGGCCGCGTCGTACTGGATCGGCCCCTCGATCTTCAGATCGGTCCGGCGCGCACGCGCCAGCTCGGTGGCCTCGCGCACCTTGTCGACGTCGGCCCCGGAGCCGGACGTGCCCGTGGAGTACGACAGCATCGCGATCCGCGGCTCCACGCCGAACTGCGCGGCCGTGCCCGCCGACTGGATGGCGATGTCCGCCAGCTGCTCGGCGTTCGGGTCCGGGTTGACCGCGCAGTCGCCGTACACCAGCACCTTGTCCGCCAGGCACATGAAGAACACCGACGACACGATCGAGGAGTCCGGCCGGGTCTTGATGATCTCGAAGGCGGGCCGGATGGTGGCGGCCGTGGAGTGCACCGAGCCGGACACCATGCCGTCGGCCAGGCCCTCCTGCACCATCAGGGTGCCGAAGTAGTTCACGTCCGAGACGACGTCGTAGGCCAGCTCGACCGTGACGCCCTTGTGGGCGCGCAGCGCGGCGTACCGCTCCGCGAAGGCGTCGCGCAGTTCGGAGGTGGCCGGGTCGATCAGCTGGGTGTCGCCGAGGTCGATGCCGAGGTCCGCGGCCTTCTTGCGGATCTGGTCGACCGGGCCGAGCAGGGTCAGGTCGCACACGCCCCGGCGCAGCAGCACCTCGGCCGCGTGCAGCACCCGCTCCTCGGTGCCCTCCGGCAGGACGACCCGCCGCTTGTCGGAGCGGGCCTGCTCCAGCAGCTTGTGCTCGAACATCATCGGGGTGACCCGGTCGCTGCTCGGCGCCGAGACCCGGCGGGCCAGGTCGGCGGTGTCGGCGTACCGCTCGAACAGGCCGAGCGCGGTCTCCGCCTTGCGCGGGGTGGCCGCCGTCATCTTGCCCTCCAGCGAGAAGAGCTGCTCGGCGGTGGGGAAGCTGTTGCCGGTCACGGAGAGGACGGGGGTGCCCGGGGCGAGGCGGGCGGCGAGGGTGAGGATCTCGTCGCGCGGCACCTCGTTCAGCGTCAGCAGTACGCCGGCTATCGGCGGGGTGCCGGCGCTGTGCGCGGCCAGCGAGCCGATGACCAGGTCGGCGCGGTCGCCCGGGGTCACCACGAGGCAGCCCGGGGTCAGGGCGCCCAGCAGGTTGGGCAGCATGGCGCCGCCGAAGACGAAGTCCAGCGCGTCCCGGGCGAGGCCCGAGTCGTCGCCGAGCAGCACCCTGGCGCCGAGGGCGTGCGCGATCTGGGAGACGGTCGGCGCGGACAGGGCGGGCTCGTCCGGCACGACGTAGCAGGGCACCGGCAGCCGGTCGGCGAGCCGTTCGGCGATCTCGTCACGGTCCTCGCGGGCCACCCGGTTGGTGACCATGGCCAGCACGTCGCACCCGAGCCCGTCGTACGCGCGGTAGGCGTTGCGGGTCTCGGCCAGCACCGACTCGGTGGTCTGCTTGCGTCCGCCCACGACCGGGATCACCGACGCGCCGAACTCGTTGGCGAGCCGGGCGTTCAGGGACAGTTCGTCCGGCAGCTGCGTGTCGGCGAAGTCGGTGCCGAGGACCAGGACGACGTCGTAGTCGCGGGCCACCAGGTGGAAACGGTCGACGAGGGCGGAGACCAGCTCGTCGGTGCCCTGCTCGGCCTGGAGTGCGGACGCCTCGTGGTAGTCCATGCCGTAGACGGTCGCCGGGTCCTGCGAGAGCCGGTACCGGGACCGCAGCAGCTCGAACAGGCGATCGGGTCCGTCGTGGACCAGCGGCCGGAACACGCCCACCCGGTCGACCTGCCGGGTCAGGAGTTCCATGACTCCCAGCTCCACGACCTGGCGGCCGTCACCGCGGTCGATCCCGGTCACGTACACGCTGCGCGTCACGTGTCCACTCCGTTCCTCATGTCTTGGATATCGCGTCTGCGGCATAAAAATCGCCCACCGAGGTGAGCAGGACCCTCTTGACAATACCCCCGCTGACGGATAAGGCGCCCGTCAAGACCTCACCTGCCTGGCGGACGTGAAACAATCGACACCGGCTCACCGGTACCGACAGCGAGCAGGAGACACAGCACGATGCGCATCGGAGTTCTCACCGCAGGCGGCGACTGCCCCGGCCTGAACGCCGTGATCCGGTCGGTCGTGCACCGGGCGGTGGCGCAGTACGGCGACGAGGTCATCGGCTTCGAGGACGGTTACCGGGGTCTGCTGGACCGCCACTACCGCGGCCTCGACCTGGACGCGGTCAGCGGCATCCTGGCTCGCGGCGGCACCATCCTCGGCTCCTCCCGGCTGGAGCGTGACCGGCTGCGCGAGGCCTGCGAGGGCGCCGCCGACATGGTCGAGGAGTTCGGCATCGACGCGCTGATCCCGATCGGCGGCGAGGGCACGCTGACCGCGGCCCGCATGCTCTCCGACGCCGGCCTCCCGGTCGTCGGCGTCCCCAAGACCATCGACAACGACATCTCCTCCACGGACCGCACCTTCGGCTTCGACACCGCCGTCGGCGTCGCGACCGAGGCGATGGACCGCCTGAAGACCACCGCCGAGTCCCACCAGCGCGTGATGGTCGTGGAGGTCATGGGCCGGCACGCCGGCTGGATCGCCCTGGAGTCCGGCATGGCCGCCGGCGCGCACGGCATCTGCCTGCCCGAGCGTCCCTTCGACCCCGCCGACCTGGTCAAGATGGTCGAGGAGCGCTTCTCCCGCGGCAAGAAGTTCGCCGTCATCTGCGTCGCCGAGGGCGCCCACCCCGCCGAGGGCTCCATGGACTACGGCAAGGGCGACATCGACCAGTACGGCCACGAGCGCTTCCAGGGCATCGGCACCGCGCTGGCCTACGAGCTGGAGCGGCGCCTCGGCAAGGAGGCCAAGCCGGTCATCCTCGGCCACGTCCAGCGCGGTGGCGTACCCACCCCCTACGACCGCGTCCTCGCCACCCGTTTCGGCTGGCACGCCGTCGAGGCCGCGCACCGCGGCGAGTTCGGCCGGATGACCGCGCTGCGCGGCACCGACATCGTGATGGTGCCGCTCGCGGAGGCGGTCACCGAGCTGAAGACCGTGCCCAAGGACCGGATGGACGAGGCCGAGTCGGTCTTCTGAGCCGAGCGGCTCCCGGACGGGCCCTGCCCTCGCGACGCCGGCCCGTCGGCGGTCAGCCGGGCCGGTCCTCGACGGCCGTCCAGAAGTTCTCGACGATCCCGTCCAGGAACTGCTGCCCCGACTCGCTCGCGCTCCGGCTGCCGCCGCCCCAGCTGAGGGTGGCGGCCATGTGCCCCTGGTAGTCCTGGTGCAGCTCCTGCAGTACGTGTTCCACGACGCCCTTGTCCAGGGGGGCGAGCCTCATCACCGGCCGCACATAGGCCTGCCAGCGAGTGGTCACCGCGCTGTGCAGCAGGTCGGCGAGCTTCGCCTCGCGGCCGGTGACGGCGACGAAGTCGGGCATGGCGAGGTCCAGGACCTGCGCGAGCGCGGCCGACTGGCGCTCGTTGCCCCGCCACTGCCCGCTCTCCTCCGCCCGCAGATACGCGCCCAGGTCCATGCCGACGGCATGGGCGACGTCCTCGGGCGCGACGGCCCGGGCGATGCGGTGTTCGCGCAGCGTCCTCGGCCGGCCGATGAGTTCGCCCGGTGAACACCACAACACGCCCGCGAGCGCGGTGAGTTCGGGATTGCTCGGCGTGACCGCGCCGCGCTCCCAGGCGATCACGAGATCAGGGGTGACATACGGCATCCCGTACGAGGCACGCATCCCGTAGGCGACGTGCTCGGGTCCCATGCCCAGCGCGGCGCGGAGCCTGCGGGCGGCCGGGGCGTTGAACGGGGGAGCCGGGGGGTTCGGTTGGGCTGAGTGGCGCACCCGGCACAAAGTAGGGGTGCGCGGGAGCGGTGACTACGGTCGGTTCCGCCGAGATCACGGATCGTAGGAACGTACGGGTTGATCACGCCCAGTGAACTGGCACTCGGTGTCAACGGCCGTGACCTGCGAGTGTCTCGTGTCACCCGTTCACCGCGCCGCCCCGGGTGAACCCGCCGCCCGGCCGCCGTGCCACCAGAACATACAAAAGAATCACCGGCACCGAACAGACCGCGACGCCGGAGAAGCCGTGCCGGGCCGAAGAAGCCGTGCCGGGACGCTCACCGCCCCTGGAACACCCACCGGTACACCAGCTCCGGCCGCCCCACCTGCCCGTACACCGGCTTCCGCGCGGCCCGCCCCGACTCCACCAGGTGCTCCAGGTACCGCCGGGCGGTGATCCGCGAGATCCCGACGGCCTCGGCCACCCCGGCCGCCGTGAGCCCCTGCGCCGCCTCCCGCAGCGTCCCCGTCACCCGCTCCAGTGTCGGCCCGCTCAGCCCCTTCGGGAGGGCCGCGGGCGAGGGTGCGCGCAGCACCGCCAGCGCCCTGTCCACGTCGTCCTGCCCGCTCGCCTCGCCCACCGCCGCGTGGAACTCGGCGTAGCGGACCAGCCGGTCCCGGAGCGTCGAGAACGTGAACGGCTTCAGGACGTACTGGACGACCCCGAGGGAGACGCCCTCCCGCACCACCGCCAGATCCCGCGCCGAGGTCACCGCTATCACGTCCGCGTGATACCCGGCCGCCCGCAGCGAACGGGCCAGCTGCAGCCCGTGCACGTCCGGCAGGTGCAGGTCCAGCAACAGCAGGTCCACCGCCGTACGGTCCAGGACGCGCCGTGCCTCCGCGCCCGTGTGCGCCTTCCCGACCGCGACGAACCCGGGCACCCGGCCGACGTACATCACGTGCGCGTCGGCGGCTACCGGGTCGTCCTCGACGACGAGAACACGGATGGGCTGCTGGTCGTCCGTCATCTGCCGCCACCCGGGGACGTGCTGCCTTCCACCGCGGTGCCCCCGCCTGGGGATGTGCCACCGCCTGGCGCTGTGCCGCCGACCGGGGACGTGCCGTCCTTCGGGGGCGGGGCACCGGTCTCCCCGCCGCCCGCCGTCGGCACGCGCAATGGCAACCGCACCTCGAACACCGCTCCGCCCTCGCCGTCCTCGCCCGACTCCGCCACCGTCAGCGTGCCCCCGTGGCGGGTCGCCGCCTGCCGGACCAGGGCCAGTCCGAGTCCCCGGCCGCCTGGGCCGGCGGGCTTCGTGGAGAACCCCCGTTGGAATACCAGGTCGGCGTGGGCGGGGTCGACACCGGGGCCGGTGTCGCAGACCCGCAGTACCAGTTCGGCGGGCGAGGCGCACGCCGTCACGGTCACCCGCGCCCCCGCCGTCCCCTGCGCCGCGTCCACCGCGTTGTCGATCAGGTTGCCGAGGATCGTGACCAGGTCCCGCGCCGGCAGTCCGGGCGGGAGCAGGCCGTCGTCCAGGCGGCTGTCCGCTGAGACCACCAGTTCCACGCCCCGCTCGTTCGCCTGGGCGGTCTTGCCCAGCAGCAGTGCGGCCAGCACCGGTTCGCTCACCGCCGCCACCACCTGGTCGGTCAGGGCCTGCGCCAGCTCCAGTTCGGCCGTGGCGAACTCCACCGCCTCCCCGGCCCGGCCCAGCTCGATCAGCGAGACGACGGTGTGGAGGCGGTTGGCCGCCTCGTGCGCCTGCGAGCGCAGCGCCTGGGTGAAGCCGCGCTCGGTGTCCAACTCGCCCATCAGGGACTGGAGTTCGGTGACATCGCGGAGGGTGACGACCGTTCCCCGCTGCTCGCCGCCCGAGACGGGGGACGTGTTCACCACCAGCACCCTGGACGCCGTCAGGTGCACCTCGTCCACCCGGGGCCGGGAGGACAGCAGGGCGCCGGTCAGCGGGGCGGGCAGGCCGAGACCGGCCACCGAGCGGCCCACCACCTCCTCCTCCGGGCCCACGCCGAGCAGTTCCCGGCCGCCGTCGTTGATCAGGGCCACCCGGTAGCGGCCGTCCAGCATCAGCAGCCCTTCCCGGACCGCGTGCAGCGCGGCCTGGTGGTAGTCGTGCATCCGGCTCAGCTCGGTGGCGTTCATCCCGTGGGTGTGGCGGCGAAGGCGGGCGTTGATCACATAGGTGCCGACCGCGCCCAGCAGCAGCGTGCCGCCCGCCACCCCGAGCAGCGCGGCGACCTGGTCCTGGACCCGGGCGCTGATCGTCTCCACCTTGATGCCCGCGCTCACCAGCCCGACGATCCGGCCGCTGTCCGTGACGGGGGTCACCGCGCGGACGGACGGGCCGAGGGTGCCGGTGTAGGTCTCGGTGAGGGTGCGGCCGTGCTGGGCGGCACCGATGTTGCCGAGGAAGCGTTTGCCGATCTGCTTCCGGTCGGGGTGGGTCCAGCGGATGCCGGACGGGTTCATGATCGTGACGAAGTCGACGTTCGCGTCCCGGGTGACCCGGAGGGCGTACGGCTCCAGCCGGGCCGTGGGATCCGTGGTGCGGATCGCCGCGCGGACCGAGGGGGAGTCGGCGACCGAGCGGGCCACCGCCGTCGCCTGCCGGGCGGCGGCGTCCTCGGCCTGCCGCTGGTCGCCGACGTAGGTGAACAGCGCGTACCCGGCCACGACGAGCGCGATCAGCACGGCCTGCACGGCGAACAGCTGGCCGGCGAGGCTGCGTGGTCGCGGGAGGGTGGGGAGGCGCATGTCAGCAGTGTGCCTCTGCGGTCAATCGTGAACTAAATGAACGGAAGGGTGACCGCCCTCACAGGGCGGGAGATAGTCACGGCATTCCCCAACAACGCCCGGACGTGAGCCGCACGCCGGTTGTTCGCCGACGAAGACGTCAAGGAGGGCAGTCGTGGCCGCCAGCACTCCCGATACGGCACCTGCCGCACCCCGTGTGAAGCGGGACCGGACCCATTATCTGTACATCGCCGTCATCGCGGCGGTCGCGCTCGGCATCGCCGTGGGGCTGATCTGGCCCGATGCCGCGGTGGAGCTGAAGCCGCTGGGCACCGGGTTCGTGAACCTGATCAAGATGATGATCTCGCCGATCATCTTCTGCACCATCGTGCTCGGTATCGGTTCCGTGCGGAAGGCCGCCAAGGTGGGGGCCGTCGGCGGTATCGCCCTCGGATACTTCCTGGTGATGTCGCTCGTCGCACTCGCCATCGGCCTCGTCGTCGGCAACGTGCTGCACCCCGGGGACGGGCTGCACCTGACCGACGCGCTCAAGCAGAGCGGGCACGCCCAGGTCGAGAGCGACGCGCTGCCGCCCGTCGACTTCGTGCTGTCGATCATCCCGACCACGTTCGTGTCCGCGTTCACCCAGGGCCAGGTGCTCCAGACGCTGCTGGTGGCGCTGCTCGCCGGGTTCGCGCTCCAGGCCATGGGCCCGGCCGGGCAGCCGGTGCTGCGCGGTGTCGAGCACATCCAGCGGCTCGTCTTCCGCATCCTGTCCATGGTGATGTGGGCCGCGCCGATCGGTGCCTTCGGCGCGATCGCCGCCGTGGTCGGCTCCGCGGGCGTGGACGCGCTCAAGAGCCTTGCGGTTCTGATGCTCGGCTTCTACCTCACCTGCTTCCTGTTCGTCTTCGTCGTGCTCGGGTCGCTGCTGCGGATCGTCGCGGGGCTGAACGTCTTCTCCTTGTTCAAGTACCTCGCCCGCGAGTTCCTGCTGATCCTGTCCACCTCGTCCTCGGAGTCGGCCCTGCCGCGGCTGATCGCGAAGATGGAGCACCTGGGCGTCAGCCGGCCGGTCGTCGGCATCACCGTGCCGACCGGCTACTCCTTCAACCTCGACGGCACGATGATCTACATGACCATGGCGTCGCTGTACATCGCGGACGCGCTGGGTACGCCGATGTCGATCGGCGAGCAGATCCCGCTGCTGCTGTTCCTGCTGCTGGCGTCCAAGGGCGCGGCCGGGGTCAGCGGGGCGGGGCTCGCCACCCTGGCCGGCGGGCTCCAGTCGCACAAGCCGGCGCTGGTGGACGGGGTCGGGCTGATCGTCGGCATCGACCGGTTCATGAGCGAGGCGCGTGCGCTGACGAACTTCGCGGGCAACGCGGTCGCGACCGTGCTCGTGGGCACGTGGACCAAGGAGATCGACAAGGTGCGGGTACGGCGGGTGCTGGCGGGTGAGCTGCCGTTCGACGAGACGACGGCGCCGGACGAGAGCCGGTCCACGGTGGACGAGGCCCCCGCGGCCCCCGAGGCCGAGGACGGCCTGGTCAAGGCCTAGGCGCCCGCGGGGACTGCGCCCGCGGGGACTGCGCCCGCGGGGACTGCGCCCGCGGGGACTGCGCCCGCGGGATTGTCCCCGTCGTGCCGCGGCCGACCCCGTTCCTCGTGGCGGGACCGCGGCCACGCCGGCGGAGCCGCACGGCACCGCGGCCCCGCGCCCGCGAAGGGGCGCTGACCGCCCTTCGTCTCCGGACGTCCGGCCCCTCCTGAACCGGGGCCGGGCGTCCGGTACCGCCGCCGGGCGGCCGAGTCTCCCCCGTGACCCGGCCGCCCGGCTTGCTCTCTGCCGTCGGCGGACCGCGCTACGGCACCTCGGCCACCAGCTCGGTGGCCCGCGAGGCGGGTACGCCCGCCGCGGTCAGGACGGCGACCGTGGCGGAGCGGCCCGCCTCCTCGGCTGCCACGAGGCCGTCGTTCACCGCCTCCATCACCGCGAAGAGCATCTGCTCGTGCACGTACGCGAGGGCCGGCGCGGGCAGCGGGGAACTGAAGGCGCCCTCGTCCAGGCCGCGCTGCAGCAGGCTGACCTTGCTGTCGCGCAGGGGTGCCAGGCGCTCGCGGATGCCCTGCACGGTGACCGTGCGCTGGGCCAGGGCGATCAACAGCCGGTAGCGGTCGGCGACCGGCCACAGGGCGAGCACCGAGCGGGCCACCGCCTCCGCCGGATCGGTCACGCCGTGGCGGGCGCGCGAGTCCGCGTCCGCCAGCGCCTCCACGGCCCCGTCCACCAGGGTGCTGATCAGCGCTTCCCGGCTGGGGAAGTGGCCGTAGACCGTCCGTCGTACGACCCCCGCGGCGCGCGCGATCTGGTCCATGGAGGCGTCGGGATCGCGCAGCAGCTCGGCGAGGGCGACGTCGAGGATGCGGCGCCGGTTGGCGTCGGCGCGGCTGGTGTTGCCCGTGGTCATGGCGGTCATTCTGCCTCCCCGGAGCCCTGGCCGGGCCCTGTCCGGAACCTCAGCTCGCCCCGGACCTTCCCCCGGGCGCGGCGGGCGACCGGCATGCGATCGGCATGCGACCTGCGTACGACCTGCGTGCGACCGGCCTGCGACGGCCCGAGTTGCACACTACTGTGCAACGCCGTACATTGCACATGGCTGTGCAATTACACGCCACTGTGCAATCCGTCGCGTACCCCGAGGAAGGCGATCCCTGCCATGCGACTCGTCATGACCGAACCGGTCGAGAGGATGGAGCGCCCCTACGCCCGGCGCTGGTGGGCGCTGCTGGTGCTCTGCCTCAGCCTGCTGATCATCGTGATGGCCAACACCGCCCTCACGGTGGCGGCGCCCGACATGACGAAGGACCTCGGCCTCTCCAGCGCCGACCTCCAGTGGGTGATCGACGGCTACACCGTCCCCTACGCGGCGCTGATGCTGCTGCTCGGCGCGATCGGCGACAAGTACAGCCGGCGCGGGGCGCTCGTGCTCGGGCTCCTCGTCTTCGGCGCGGGCGCCGTCTTCGGGTACCTCGCCGACAGCGCGGCGACCGTCATCGCGGCCCGCGCCGTGATGGGTGTCGGCGCGGCGCTGATCATGCCGGCCACGCTCTCGCTGCTCGCCGCGACCTTCCCGCGCGCCGAGCGGGCCAAGGCCATCGTGCTGTGGACGGCGACCGCCGGCCTCGCCATCGCCGCCGGCCCGGTGGTCGCCGGCGCGCTGCTGCGCGACCACGGCTGGTCCTCCACCTTCCTGATCAACGTGCCCATCGCGGCCGTCGCCGTCGTCGCCGCCCTGGTCCTCGTGCCGCCCTCCAAGGCCGGCCACCACGACCGCATCGACTACGTCGGCGGAGCGCTCTCGGTGATCTGGACCGGCGCGCTCATCTACATGATCATCGAGGGTCCGCACTTCGGCTGGGGCGCCAAGGCCGTCGGGGCGGCCGTGACCGCGGGTGTCGGCCTGGTCGCCTTCGTCCTGTGGGAGCTGCGCCACCCGCGCCCCATCCTGGACGTGCGCCGCTTCGCCGATCGCCGGTTCGCGGGCTCCAACCTCGCCGTCGCCCTGTTCTTCCTCGCCGTCTTCGGCGCCTTCTACTACCTCACCCAGCACCTGCAGTTCGTCCTCGGCTACGACGCCCTGCAGACCGGTGTGCGCATGCTGCCGCTGGCCGGTGCCGTCTTCGTCGGCTCGGCCCTGACCGGCTGGCTCACCCCGCGCGTCGGGATGAAGTGGACCGTCAGTGCGGGCATGGTCGGCGGCACGACCGCCCTCGCACTGCTGACGCGGGTGGACGCGGGCTCCACCTACGGCGACTTCCTGGCACCGCTGATCATCCTGGGCCTCGCCATCGGCCTCGCCCTCTCGCCCTGCACCGACGCCATCATGGGCGCGTTCCCGGAGTCCGAGCTGGGCGTCGGCGGCGCCGTCAACGACACCTCGCTGGAGCTGGGCGGCTCCCTCGGCATCGCCATCCTGGGCTCGCTGCTCGCCACCTCCTACGGCGACCACCTCACCGACGCCACAGCGGGCAGCAAGCTCCCGGCGAGCGCCCTGGACACCGCGCAGGACTCGGTCGGCGCCGGGTACGCCGTCGCGCAGGGCATCGGGGAGAAGGCGCACCAGGCCGCCGCGCGGGCCCAGCAGGCGGGTGACCCGCAGCAGGCCGCGCAGCTCAAGCAGCAGGCCGCCGAACTCGCCGGCGGTGCCCGGCAGATGGCCGACGCGGTCGGCTCCGCCTTCTCCGACGCGGTGGCCCACACCAGCCTGGTCGGCGCGGTGATCCTCGGCATCGGCACGGTCCTGGTGGCCGTCCTGCTGCCGCGCCACGAGTCCGCGGCGCCGGAGCCGGAGTCCGGGGAGAAGGAACTGGTGGACACCGCGGCCGGCTGACGCCTGTTCCGCCAGGCCCACCGGGCCGCGGTCCGCCCCGGGTCACCGAACCCGGCACGGACCGCGGCCCGGGCGCACGTGCTCCCGAGCGGCGCCCGCGTCTCCCGCAGCCCTGGCGAGACGCACCGCGCCCGGCCGCCCCCGCCGCCCGCCGTGGGGCTCACGTGGAGCGCCTTGCCGGTGGGCGGGCTCACGTGGAGTACCTTGCCCGCCGGCGGACGCAACTCCAGCGCCTCACGGTCGGCGGGCTCAAGGTCCGAGCCTTGCCGGTCGGCGGGCTCGAACCCCGTGCCTCACCGGCCGGCGGGGCTCAAGCCGCTGCGACTCACCGGACGGCGGGGGCTCAAGCCGCGGCGCCTCACCGGCTTCCGGTCAGCTCCCGTTCGGCCACCGTCCGGAAGCTGTGGGGAGGGCGGCCGGTGAGGCGCTGGACGGTGTCGGTGGTGCGGTCCTCGGCGCCCCGGGCGATGGCCCGGTCCATGCCGGCCAGCATGACCGCGAACTCCAGCGGGACCGAGGCGGCCAGCCGGTCGCGCAGCTGCTCGTACGTCAGCCGGCGGTGGGTCACGGGGCGGCCGGTGACCTGGGTGACGACGGTGGCGACGTCGTCGTGGCTGAGCGTCTCCGGACCGGTCAGGACGAGGTCGGTGTCCGGCACGCGGTCGTCGGTCAGGGCGCGGGCGGCGACGGCGGCGATGTCCTCGGCGTCGACGAATCCGATCCGGCCGGTGTCCGTGGCGGTCAGGATGGCGCCCTCGTCGCGGATGCTGCGGGCGTGGGCGTGTGTGCCGGTGAAGTTCTGCATGAACCACGAGGGCCGCAGGACCGCCCACTCGTCGAACAGTCCGGGCAGGGCCCGGTGGACCGCGCCCACCCCGGGGCCGCCCTCCGGGATGGCCGAGGAGCCGAGGAGCACGACGCGGCGGACGCCCGCCGCCCGCGCCCGGCGGAGGAAGGGCAGCATGACCGCGGCCGGGTCCGGGTCACCCACCGGCGGCACGAGGTAGAGGCGCTCGGCTCCGGCGAGGGCGGCGCCGTGGCCGGCGGGGTCGTACCAGTCGAAGCGGACCGGTTCCGCACCCGGGAGCGGGGTGGCCCCGCGGCTCGCGGCCCTGACCCGGTGGCCGGCGGCGGTCAGCGCGGCGGTGGTCCGGCTGCCGGTGGTACCGGTGGCCCCGGTGACGAGGGTGGTGCCGGTGCCGGTCACCGGGCACCGCTCCCGGCGAAGTCCAGGCCGGGCGCCTGCACGGCGAGGGGGTTCCAGTAGTCCCGGTAGGAGACGAAACGTCCGTCCCGGACCGAGACGACGGCGATGTAGGTCATGTCGAAGGGGGCGCCCGTCCCGGTCACCCGGCCCACGCCGCGCATCTCGACCACGAGGGTCTCCGGGTCCGTGGTGCGGTGGATCCGCAGGTCGGGGAAGTCGCGCAGGTCGATGTGGTCGGGATAGGGGCGCATGTAGGCGGCGATGGCCTCGCGGCCCTCCAGGCGGTCCGGCCAGCCGGGGGGCGCGAAGGGGAACTCCATGACACCGTCTTCGGCCCACAGGGCGATCCAGGCGGGAATGTCCTTCTCCAGGAGCAGGCGCAGGCTGTGACGGTAGAGCTGTTCCGGTGAGGTGCCCGTGGGCGTGGTCATGGGGTCCTCCGTCCCGTACGATACGGACCAGCGGTCCGCTTTGAATGACGATACGGACCGCCGGTCCGCATCGCAAGCGACGGCAGATGATCGCAGGGGATCGCAGGTGATCGCGGGTAATCGCCAGCGGTCGCCAGTGATCGCAAGCAGCGTCAGGGAGGAACCACGTGGCCGAGCGCAGACCGCGCAAGGACGCCATGCGCAACCGGGCGGCCGTCTTCGCCGCCGCCGACGCGCTCTTCGCCGAGTGCCCGAGCCCCGACGGCGTCACCATGGCCGACATCGCGACGGCGGCCGGCGTGGGCAAGGCGACCCTGTTCCGCGCCTTCGGTGATCGCACCGGACTGATCCGCGCACTGTACGAGGCACGCCTGGAGCCGCTGACGAAGGCGGTCGAGGAAGGCCCGCCGCCGCTGGGGCCCGCCACCCCGCCGCTGCTGCGGGTGCCCGCCCTGCTCGACGCCGTCCTGTGCTTCAAGCTCGACAACCGCCACCTGGCGCTGGCCCTGGAGCGGACCGGTGCCGACAGCCCCTACGACGCGGAGCACTACGAGCGCTGGCACGCCCTGCTCCGTGCGCTGCTGGCGTGCGTCCCGGGCCTGGACGGCAGCGATTTCGCCGCCCACGCGCTGCTCGCCGCCACCCGGGCCGACCTGGTCGAGTACCTGGCCGCGGGGAAGGGCCGGACCCGTGAGGAGATGCGGGCCCAGCTGGCGGACTTCACCGCCCGGGTGCTCGGTGCCGGCGCGCCGCCGGGCACCGCCGGTGACGGATGACGCCGAGCGCGGTCGGCCCGACGCGGCGACGTGCCGGCCCGACGCAGTAACGTGCCGGACCGGACCGGACGGGACCGGAAGGGACCGGACCGGCCGGAACGGTACGTTCGCCCGCGGCGTCAGTACAGGCGTCGGCACACACACGGAGGCACGGGGGATGAAGATCGACTGGGACCGGCGGACCTGCGCGCGCAAGGGTCATGTGACCTACGCGCCCGACGATCCCCGGCTGCGGACGCGGCTGCACGCCCGGACCGCGCTGGGCGACGTCTGGCGGTGCCTGCGCTGCGGCGACTTCGTGCTCGGCGAGCCGCACGGCTCGGGACCGGCCTCGAACGCCCCGCTGGTACCGCGCGGCAAGGTGCTGCGGGACCTGTTCGTCCTGCGCTTCCTGGCCGTCGAGCGGGCCGTGCGCGGGGTGTTCATCGTGCTGGTCGCGGTCGCGGTGTGGAAGTTCAGCAACAGCCAGGACGCCGTGCGCCGCCTGTTCGACGAGTACCTGGACGTCTTCCGTCCGGTGTTCCGGCACTTCCACTACGACCTCGACCACTCGCCGGTCGTCGGCTCCGTCCAGAAGGCGTTCGGCTACCGGCACTCCACCCTCCTGCTGGTGGCCGCGCTGCTGCTCGCGTACGCGCTGATCGAGCTCGTCGAGGCGGTCGGCCTCTGGTACGCCAAACGCTGGGCGGAGTATCTGACGGTGGTCGCGACGGCCGCCTTCCTCCCGCTGGAGATCTACGAACTCACCGAGCACGTCAGCTGGCTGAAGATCGCCACGCTGGTCCTCAACATCCTCGCCGTCCTGTACATCGCCCTGACGAAGCGGCTGTTCGGGCTGCGCGGCGGGCGCCGGAAGTTCGAGGAGGAACGGCACAGCGCCTCACTGCTGGAGGTGGAGGAGTCGGCGGGGATGGCCGTCTAGGGCGGTCGCCGCCGGCTTCCCGGCCGGCTCCGGCATCGCACACGAAAAATCCCCCGGCAATTGCGCTCGGGGGATTTCTGTGCGTATATTCAGTGGTTCGCGACTTCATTTTTCATGGTCGCGGAGAACGTCACTGAGCAGAGTATATCCGGGCGGGAGCGGAATTGTCAAACACCGAATTTCCGGACGATGAATTGCGTCAGGAACAGGAATTCATCGACGGACTGTACGCGCGCGTGGACGTGCTGCGCGGTGCGGCCGAGGGCTCGGTCCGGGACGCGCTCGCCCAGGGCGACAAGCCCATGCAGGCCCGGCTGGAGCGGGACATCCTGGTCGCCGAGCGCTCGGGGCTGCTCGCCGCGCTGAACGCCGTGGACGGCTCGCTGTGCTTCGGCCGGATCGACCTCGCCGACGGCACGAAGCACCACATCGGCCGGATCGGGCTGCGCGAGGACGACGCCGCGCTCACCCCGGTCCTCATCGACTGGCGGGCCGACGTCGCCCGCCCCTTCTACCTGGCCACCGGCCACACCCCGATGGGACTGCGCCGCCGCCGGCACATCACCACCGAGGGCCGGACCGTCACCTCGCTGCACGACGAGATCCTGGACATCGGCGACGCCACCCGCACCGGCCACGAGGACCACGACGCCGACGCCGTCCTGCTGGCCGCGCTGAACTCGGCGCGCACCGGCCGGATGAGCGACATCGTGCAGACCATCCAGGCCGAGCAGGACGAGATCATCCGGGCGCCCCACCGCGGTGTGCTGGTCGTGGAGGGCGGACCGGGCACCGGCAAGACCGCGGTCGCCCTGCACCGCGCGGCCTACCTGCTGTACGAGTACCGGGAGCTGCTGGCCCGCCGGGCGGTCCTCATCGTCGGCCCCAACCCCGCCTTCCTCGGCTACATCGGCGAGGTGCTGCCCTCCCTCGGCGAGACCGGGGTGCTGCTGGCCACCGTCGGTGAACTGTTCCCGGGCGTGAAGGCCACCGCGGCCGACACCCCCGAGGCCGCCGCCGTCAAGGGCCGCGCCGAGATGGCCGACGCCCTCGCCGCCGCCGTACGCGACCGCCAGGCCCTGCCCGACCCGGTCATCGCGATCGAGCACGACCGCGAGGTGCTGATGCTGGACGACGGCCTGGTCGGCGTCGCCCGGGAACGCACCCGCGCGGCCGGGCTGCCGCACAACGCGGCCCGCGAGTACTTCGAGGGGCACATCCTCAACACGCTCACCGAGCTGTACGCCGAGCGCGTGGGCACCGACCCCTACGACGGCAGCAGCCTGCTCGACCCGGCCGACATCACCCAGATCCGGGACGAACTCGCCGAGAACCCCGAGGTCTGGGACGCCGTCGACCAGCTGTGGCCCCGCATCACCCCGCAGCGGCTGCTCGCCGACTTCCTCGCCGAGCCGGACGGCTACCTCCCCGCCGCGGACGCCGACGCGATCCGCCGCCCGGTGACCCGTGCCTGGACCGTCGCCGACGTACCGCTGCTGGACGAGGCGGCCGAACTCCTCGGCGAGGACGAACGGCTGGCGCGGGCCCGCGCGGAGCGCGAGCGCGAGACCCAGATCGCGTACGCGCAGGGCGTCCTCGACGTCTCCTACGCCTCCCGGACCTACGAGTTCGAGGACAAGGAGGACGACGACCCGGACGCCTCCGAGGTCCTGTCGGCGCACGACATCATCGACGCCGAGCGGTTCGCCGAGCGGCAGGAGGAGGCGGACCACCGCAGCGCCGCCGAGCGGGCCGCCGCCGACCGCACCTGGGCGTTCGGGCACATCATCGTGGACGAGGCGCAGGAGCTGTCGCCGATGGCCTGGCGGCTGCTGATGCGGCGCAGCCCGACCCGCTCGATGACCCTGGTCGGCGATCCCGCCCAGACGGCGGAGGCGGCCGGTGTCGGCTCCTGGGCGGACATCCTCGCCCCCTATGTCGAGGACCGCTGGGAGCACACCCGCCTGGGCGTCAACTACCGGACCCCGGCCGAGATCATGGACCTGGCGGCAGCCGTGGTCCGCGCCGGTAAGCCGGACTTCGAACCGCCGCGTTCCGTCCGCTCCACCGGCGTTCGCCCGTGGGTGCGGCAGGCGCCCGACGACCTGCCCGGCGCGGTGGCCAAGGCGGTCGCCGAACTCACCCCGGCCGAGGGCCGCCTTGCGGTGATCGCCCCGCGCGCACTGCACCGCTCCCTGGCCGCGCGCCTGGACGGCGTCACCGCGGGCGGCGAGCCGGACCTGACCCGGACGGTCGTGCTGCTCGACCCCCGCCAGGCCAAGGGCCTCGAGTTCGACTCCGTCCTGGTGGTCGAGCCGGGCGCCTACGGCACGAGCGACCTGTACGTGGCCCTGACCCGCGCCACCCAGCGGCTCGGGGTGCTGTACACGGGGCGGCTGCCGACGGGGCTCGCCGCCTCCCCGGTGTGACCCGGGCCCGTTCCCAGCGGTGCGGATGAAGGGGGCTCCGGGGCTCCGGGCGACGGCCCGGAGCCCCCTTCCTCAGGCCGGCCGCAGCCACACCGTCGCCAGGGGCGGCAGTGTCAGCCGGATGCTCGCCGGGCGGCCGTGCGCCCCCTGCGGCTCCGGTTTGACCGGCTCGGGATGGCCCACGTCACCGCCGCCGTACCGCGCCGCGTCCGTGTTCAGCACCTCCGCCCAGGCCGGTACCTCCTCCGGTACCCCGATCCGGTAGTCGTGGCGGACCACCGGTGCCAGGTGGGAGACCGCGAGCAGCGGGGTGCCGTCGGCGTCACGGCGCAGGAACGCGAAGACGTTGTCGTCCGCCGCGTCCCCGGTGATCCACTCGAAGCCCGCCGGGTCGGTGTCCAGCTGCCACAGGGCAGGGGTCGCGCCGTACAGCGCGTTGAGGTCCCGTACGAGGTCCCGCACGCCCCGGTGGTCCGCCTCGGCGCCGTACGCCGGATCCAGCAGCCACCAGTCGGGGCCGTGGGCCTCGGACCACTCGGCGCCCTGCGCGAACTCCTGTCCCATGAACAAGAGCTGCTTGCCGGGATGGGCCCACATGAAGCCCAGGTAGGCGCGGTGGTTCGCGCGCTGCTGCCACCAGTCGCCCGGCATCTTCGACACCAGGGACCGCTTGCCGTGGACCACCTCGTCGTGGGAGATGGGCAGGACGTAGTTCTCGCTGTAGGCGTACACCATCGAGAACGTCATCTCACCGTGGTGGTACCTGCGGTGCACGGGATCGTGGCTCATGTACTGGAGCGAGTCGTGCATCCAGCCCATGTTCCACTTCAGGCCGAAGCCGAGCCCGCCGAAGCCGCTCGGCCCCCTGAGGTGGGTGGGGCGGGTCACGCCGTCCCAGGCCGTCGACTCCTCGGCGATGGTCACCACCCCCGGGCAGCGCCGGTACACGGTGGCGTTCATCTCCTGCAGGAACGCCACCGCGTCCAGGTTCTCCCGGCCGCCGTGCTCGTTCGGCGTCCACTGACCCGGCTCGCGCGAGTAGTCCAGGTAGAGCATCGAGGCGACGGCGTCCACGCGCAGCCCGTCGATGTGGAACTCCTCGCACCAGTACACGGCGTTCGCCACCAGGAAGTTGCGCACCTCGCGCCGGCCGAAGTCGAACTCCAGCGTGCCCCAGTCGGGGTGGGCGGCCCGCAGCGGGTCGTGGTGCTCGTACAGGGGGCGCCCGTCGAACTCCGCGAGCGCCCACGCGTCGCGCGGGAAGTGGGCCGGCACCCAGTCCATCAGCACCCCGATGCCGGCCTGGTGCAGCCGGTCCACCAGGTACTTGAAGTCGTCCGGGGTGCCGAGTCGGGCCGTCGGGGCGTAGAAGCCGGTGACCTGGTAGCCCCACGAGCCGCCGAAGGGATGCTCGGCGACCGGCATCAGCTCCACGTGCGTGAAACCCATCTCGCTGACATACGCCGGGAGTTGCTCGGCCAGCTGGCGGTAGGTCAGGCCCGGCCGCCAGGACGGCAGGTGCACCTCGTAGACCGAGAAGGGGGCCGCGTGCACCGGAGTGTCACCGCGCCGGGCCAGCCATTCCGCGTCCCCCCACTCGTGCCGGGAGACGTGCACGATCGAGGAGGTGGCGGGCGGGACCTCGGTACGGCGGGCCAGCGGGTCGGCGCGCAGGGTGCGCGAACCGTCCGGGCGGGTGATCTCGAACTTGTACAGCTCGCCCTCGCCGATCCCGGGCACGAACAGCTCCCAGACCCCGGTGGCGCCGAGCGAACGCATCGGGAAGCCGGTGCCGTCCCAGAAGTTGAACCCGCCCGTGACCCGCACGCCCCGCGCGTTCGGCGCCCACACCGCGAACCGGGTGCCGGTCACGCCCTGCCGGGTGGTGACGTGCGCACCGAGCGCCCGCCACAGCTCCTCGTGCCGCCCCTCGCCGATCAGATGCAGGTCCAGGTCGCCGAGGGTGGGCAGGAAGCGATAGGCGTCCTCGGTCTCGTGGGCCGTGCCGTCGTAGGTCACGAGCAGGCGGTAGGCGGGGATCCCGGTCAGCGGGAGCAGCCCGGAGAAGAAGCCGTCGCCGTCGTCGTGCAGTTCCGCCCGCACGTCGGCGGAGACCACCGTGACCGCTTCGGCGCGCGGGCGGAAGGCCCGGAAGGCGACCCCGCCGGGCACCGGGTGCGCGCCGAGGACGGAGTGCGGATCGTGGTGGGTGCCGTGCAGCAGCCGCTCGCGGTCGGCGGCGTGCACGGCGGGGGCGACGGCGACCTCCCGTTCGGGCGGCGCCGACTGCGGGGGCACCCGCGCCTCCCGCGTCTCCCGCGTCTCCGTCGGCTCCCTCGTCTCCTGTGCTTCCGTCGTCTCCTTCGTCTCCTTCGTCTCCCTTGACTCCCTTGTCTCCCTCGTCTTCTTCTCGGGTTTCGTCTTGCCTGACTTGTTCCTGGCGGCTGGCTTCTTGGACGTCACGGGTGAGTCTCCCGGGCGAGGATCGGTCAGGTCGGGTCGGGCGCGGCGAGGCGACGGATCGCCGACAGCGGTACGGGCAGCCAGTCCGGGCGGTGCCGGGCTTCGTAGACGACCTCGTAGACCGCTTTGTCGGTCTCGTAGGCCCGCAGCAGCACCGGGTCGGTGCGCGGGTCACGCCCGGACGCCTCCGCGTACCCGGAGCAGTAGGCGGCACGGCAGGCGTGCGCCCATTCCGGGGCGGGCGGGTTCGCCGAGTAGGCGGCGTAGTCGAAGGAGCGGAGCATCCCCGCCACGTCCCGCACCGGCGGCTGCGGCATGCGCCGTTCGGCGAGCGGCCGGGCCGGCTCCCCCTCGAAGTCGATCAGCGACCAGTCCCCGGACGGCGAGCGCAGGCACTGCCCCAGATGCAGATCACCGTGGACGCGCTGGGCGGTCCAGGTGCGGCCCTCGGCGGCGAGCGAGGCCAGCGCCGTGTAGGCCGAGCGCAGCCCGTGCTCGTACGGCCGCAGCGCCGGCACCGCCTGCACGGCCGCCGCCAGCCGCTCGGTCATGCCGTCGACCAGCAGCTCCAGCTGGGCGTGGCCGAGGGTGACCGACGGCAGGGCCCGGGCCAGGGCGGTGTGCACCTCGGCGGTGGCCCGGCCAAGCGCCCGGGCCTCGGCGGCGAAGTCCTCGCCCTTGGCCAGCTCGCGCAGCGCCAGCTCCCAGCCGTCGCTCGCCCCGCTGACGTAGGGCTGGAGCACGGCGAGCACATACGGCTCCCCGCCCGGCTCGGCGCGCAGCCAGCCGGTGGGTGCGGGCACCCGCGGACAGCCCTCCCCCGCCAGGGCGAGGGGTATCTCCAGGTCGGGGTTGACACCGGGCACGACCCGGCGCAACAGCTTGAGGATGAACGTATCTCCATAGACGACCGACGAGTTGGACTGCTCGGCGGTCATCAGCCGGGGTACGAGGCCCGCCCGTATCTCCTGCCCCGGCTCCCGCTCGAAGCGCAGCACTCCGACCCGGGCGCGGGTGCGCAGGGCCTCCAGGAGCACATCGGCCGGCCGGGGGTCGTACAGGGCCTCGTACACCGTGCGTCCGGCGAGCGGGCCCTCGGTCACATGGCCGATCAGCGCGGGCGCCAGCCGGGGCGGCAGCGCCTCGCGCACGCCTATGAGGAGCTGGTAGCAGTCCCCCGGGTGCGGCGGGGCGCCCGGCGCGGGGGGCTGGTGGACGCGCAGGATCAGGTGGTACAGACCCAGCCGGCCGATAGGGGCACCTCCCTGCTCGGACGAGGCCGGGAGGCCGGGGGAGGGCAGCAGTTCGGTGACGGCCACCGGGGTGAACCCGGTGACCGGGCGCCCCTTGCCCGCGAACCAGCGCTGCCGGGGCAGCCACGTGCGCAGCAAGGGGTCGAGCGAGGCGAGGAGGGAACCGGTGGTGCCGAAGGGGGTGACCGTTTCCGCCATGGGGCGTCACGTCCTTTCCCCGGAGGTCGTCGGGGTGTTACTGATGCGTGCCCCGGGTGGGGCGGTGGAAACGCCGCACCGCCCCACCCGGGCCGGACCGTCGCCGTGCCTACACGGCGTCCTGGCGCAGCCGGAACCAGTAGAAGCCGTGGCCCGCGAGGGTGAGCAGGTACGGCAGTTCACCGATCGCCGGGAACCGGACCCCGCCGAACAGCTCCACGGGATGCCGTCCGCCGAACCGGCTCAGGTCCAGTTCCGTGGGCTGGGCGAAGCGGGAGAAGTTGTGGACGCACAGCACGAGGTCGTCCCCTCCCTCCTCCGACAACGGGGCCTCGCGCAGGAAGGCGAGCACCGCCGGGTTCGACGACGGCAGCTCGGTGTAGGAGCCCAGTCCGAAAGCGGGGTTCTGCTTCCGGATCTCGATCATGCGCCGGGTCCAGTGCAGCAGACTGGACGGGGAGGACATGGAGGCTTCCACGTTGGTGACCTGGTAGCCGTAGACCGGGTCCATGATGGTGGGCAGGAACAGCCGTCCCGGGTCGCAGGACGAGAAACCCGCGTTGCGGTCGGGTGTCCACTGCATGGGCGTGCGTACGGCGTCGCGGTCGCCGAGCCAGATGTTGTCGCCCATGCCGATCTCGTCGCCGTAGTAGAGGATCGGCGAGCCGGGCAGCGACAGCAGCAGGGCGGTGAACAGCTCGATCTGGTTGCGGTCGTTGTCGAGCAGGGTCGCCAGACGCCGGCGGATGCCGATGTTGGCGCGCATCCGCGGGTCCTTGGCGTACTCGGCCCACATGTAGTCGCGTTCCTCGTCGGTGACCATTTCGAGGGTCAGCTCGTCGTGGTTGCGCAGGAAGATGCCCCACTGGCAGCCGGACGGGATCGCGGGGGTCTTGGCGAGGATCTCGGAGACCGGGTAGCGGGACTCCCGCCGTACGGCCATGAAAATGCGCGGCATGACGGGGAAGTGGAAGGCCATGTGGCACTCGTCGCCGCCGGACCGGAAGTCGCCGAAGTAGTCGACGACGTCCTCGGGCCACTGGTTCGCCTCGGCGAGGAGCACCTTGTCGGGGTACTGGGCGTCGATCTCCTTGCGCACCCGCCGCAGGAACTCGTGGGTCGCCGGCAGGTTCTCGCAGTTGGTGCCCTCCTGCTGGTACAGGTACGGCACCGCGTCCAGCCGGAACCCGTCGATGCCGAGATCCAGCCAGAACTTCAGCGCGGAGATCATCTCCTCCTGCACCGCCGGGTTCTCGTAGTTCAGGTCCGGCTGGTGCGAGAAGAAGCGGTGCCAGTAGTACTGCTTGCGTACCGGGTCGTACGTCCAGTTGGAGACCTCGGTGTCGACGAAGATGATCCGGGCGTCCTGGTACTGCTTGTCGTCGTCGGCCCAGACGTAGTAGTCCCCGTACGGACCGTCCGGGTCGCGCCTCGACTCCTGGAACCACGGGTGCTGGTCGCTGGTGTGGTTCATGACGAAGTCGATGATCACGCGCATGCCGCGCTGGTGGGCGGCGTCCACGAACTCCACGAAGTCGGCGAGGTCACCGAACTCCGGAAGCACGGCGGTGTAGTCGGAGACGTCGTAACCGCCGTCTCGCAGGGGCGACTTGAAGAACGGCGGCAGCCACAGGCAGTCCACGCCGAGCCACTGCAGATAGTCGAGCTTGGCGGTCAGGCCCTTCAGGTCGCCGACGCCGTCGCCGTTGCTGTCCTGGAAGGAGCGGACCAGTACCTCGTAGAAGACGGCGCGCTTGAACCAATCCGGATGCCGGTCCTTGGCGGGAGTGTCCTCGAAGGTGTCCGGGACGGGCTCGTTGACGATCATATGGCGGGTGACCCTCCGATCTGCGGGTTGGACGGTCGCAGGACGGTGAAGACATGCGCGGGCCTATGACCCGGTTCGAGGCGCACATAGTTGGCCCTGCCCCAGTGGTAGGTCTCGCCGGTGAGCTCGTCGCGCACCGGCACGGACTCGTGCCAGTCCAGGCCGAGTTGCGGCATGTCCAACGAGACCGTCGCCTCCTGGGTGTCGTGGGGGTCGAGGTTGGCGACCACCAGAACCGTGTTCGATCCGCTCCGCTTCGAGTAGGCGATCACCGCGTCCTTGTCGACGTGATGGAAGTGCAGGTTCCGCAGCTGCCGCAGGGCCGGGCTGTCCCTGCGGACGGCGTTGAGCCTGGTGATGAGCGGGGCGATGGTGCGGCCCTCGCGTTCGGCGGCTTCC
>NZ_JBEZBT010000004.1:107629-285664 GCF_040647235.1 Streptomyces sp. NPDC042638 | reverse complement strand
AATTTTTGGGAAAACCCCCGCATCGGGCTGATGCGGGGGTTTTCTGCGTTCCGGGTTCTCCCACTTCCTCTAGGCTCGATGCCATGCGCTATGACCTCGTCATCTTCGACAACGACGGTGTCCTCGTGGACAGCGAGCCCATATCCAACCAGCTCCTGGCCGCCTATCTGACCGAGCTGGGGCACCCGACGTCGTACGAGGACTCCATCCGCGACTACATGGGTTCGGCGATGCACCGGATCCACGACCTGATTCTCGAGCGGACGGGGCAGCGGCTGCCCGACGATTTCGACGAGGTCTTCCACGCGCGCGTGTTCGCCGCGTTCGAGCGGGAACTGCGGCCCGTGGCCGGGGTGACCGGCGTACTGGAGAAGCTGTCCGCGGACGGGGTGCCGTACTGTGTGGCCTCCTCCGGGAGCCACTCGCGGATCCGGGTGGGACACCGGGCGACGGGGCTCGACCGGTGGTTCGAGGAGGGGCGCGTCTTCAGCTCGGAGGACGTCGGCCGGGGGAAGCCGGCGCCGGACCTGTTCCTGCACGCGGCCGAGCGGATGGGAGTGGCGCCCGAGCGGTGCGTGGTCGTGGAGGACTCCCCGCTGGGTGTGCGCGCCGCCGTCGCGGCCGGGATGGACGTGTACGGGTTCACCGCGATGACCCCCGCGGCGCGGCTCGCCGGTGCCGGCCAACTCTTCTCGCACATGGACGAGTTGGCCGACCTGCTGAAATGACCCCGGTCGACGGTCCGGGCTGACAATTGTCATGCGGACCTCCGGACGATCGTTCCTACTGCCGGCCCCCGCCCATGGGGGAAGCTCAGGGCATGACGAAGAACACGGGGTCCCAGGGTCGCAAGCCGAGCGTGCTCGACAACTTCAAGCCGCTGCTCATCGATGTGGCGGTGCCGCTCGGCTCGTACTACCTCCTGAAGGAGGCCTTCGGGATGAGCACCTTCGCGGCGCTCGCCTGGAGCAGCGTGGTTCCGGCGGTCCGGACCGTGTGGAGCGTGGTCCGGGAGCGGAAGACCAACGCGCTGGCGGGGCTGATCCTCGTCGTGAACGTCGTCTCGCTGCTGCTGAGCTTCGTCTCCGGTGACCCGCGGCTGATGCTGGCGAAGGACAGCGGAGTCAGCAGCACGGTCGCCCTCGGCATCCTGGCGTCGGTCTGGCTCGGCAGGCCGATGATGACCGCCGGCATGAAGCCCTTCCTCGTCAAGGGCGACGCCGCCAGGGAAGCGGCCTGGCAGCGGCTGGCGTCCGGCGCGGCGGCCGACTCCGCGGCCTTCCGGCGCAAGGAGAACGTCTTCTCGATCGTCTGGGGTGCTGTGCTGCTCACCGAGTGCGTGGCGCGCTTCGTGGGCGCCTACACCATCCCGGTGGACACGATGGTGTGGCTGGGCAGCGTCTACCTGGTCGGTGCGATGGTGATCGGCTTCGTGGTCAGCGGCGGGCTGGCGGTCGAGCCGATGGAGCGGATGCTCAAGGCCGAGGTGGAGGCCGGCCGGTCCGGGCGGCCCGCGGTGACCGTCGCCGCCTGACCGGGGATCAGGACAGGCAGAGCTGAGGGAAATTCACCTTTGGCTGGATCTACCCACAGGTAGCCCGGGGCCCTACTCTCGCCGCCATGACTGATGTGCTGCGGCGCGGTAGGGCCTCGCTGGCGTTCGGCTTCTTCGCCCAGGGCGTCGCCTTCGCCCTGCTGGTGACGCGTATCCCGGCCATCCAGGAGCGGTACGGCATCTCCGACGGGCTGCTGCCGGTCTTCCTGGCCGCCGTGCCGATCCTCGCCGGCGTCGGCAGCGTGACCACCGAGCAGCTCGTGAAGCGGGTACCGCCCAGCCGGCTGCTGCGCTGGTCCCAGCCGCTGGTGCTGCTGGCGCTGCTGGGGGCCGGGGCGGGCGGCCCCGGGCAGGTGGCCGTGGTGGCGGTGGCGCTGGGGGTCTTCGGCCTCGCGGTGGGGGCGCTGGACGCGTCGATGAACATGCTCGGGGTCAGCCTGCAGCGGTCGTACGGACGCAGCATCATGCTCAGCTTCCACGCCGCCTACAGCCTGGGCGGGATCCTCGGGGCCTCGCTGGCCTGGGCCGGGGCGCACTGGCATCTCGCGCTGTGGGTGTCGTACCTGCCGGTGGTGGCCGTGCTGCTGCCGGGGACGCTGGTGGGGAGCCGGTGGTACGTCGACGCGGAGCCGGCGCCCGTGGCGGAGGGGCGGGCGCCGGGCGGGGGTCTGGTCTTCAAGCTGCTGCTGCCGCTGTGTCTGGTGATGACCTTCGCCTACATCGGCGATTCGACGGTCTCCAACTGGAGCGCGAAGTATCTGAAGGACGTGCTGGGCAGTTCGGAGCAGCTGGCGACCGTGCCGTACAACGTGTACATGGTGACCACGCTGGTGGGGCGGACCATCGGGGACGCCGGGGTGCGCAGGTTCGGGGCGGCGACGGTCGTACGGGCCGGGGCGCTGGTGGCGGCGGGCGGGTTCGCGGTGGTGGCCGTGGCGCCGGGGGCGTGGGCCGGGATGCTCGGGTTCACCTTGCTGGGGCTGGGGTTGTGTGTGCTGGTGCCGCAGACCTTCGCGGCGGCGGGACGGCTGTTCCCGGGGGCGTCGGACGCGGCGATCGCGCGGCTGAACATCTTCAACTACGTGGGTTTCCTGGTCGGCTCGCCGTTGGTGGGCGCCCTGGGGGACGCCTGGAGCTATCGGGGTGCCATGCTCGTGCCGATGGTGTTGGTGCTGGTGACACTGGGGTACGCCAGATCGTTCACGGCTCAACCCGACCGATACGGTGGCGGGCATGAGCGGCCGCGCACAGCTGATGTGGGACGAGGCAGTAACGGGCTATGACTTCGGTCCGAGCCATCCGATGGATCCGGTCCGGCTGGACCTGACCCGCCGGCTGGTCGGTGCCTTCGGGCTCGACCGGGAGCTGGCGGTCGTCGCGGCGAAACCGGCCGGTGAGTCGACGCTCCGGCTGGTCCACCGCGAGGACTACATCGACGCCGTGAAGGCCGCGTCCGCGGATCCGGCGGGGGCCCGGGGGGAGTACGGGCTCGGTACGGTCGACGATCCCGCCTTCGCCGGGATGCACGAGGTGTCCGCGCTGATCGCGGGGCAGTCGGTGGGGGCGGCCGAGGCCGTGTGGCGCGGGGACGCCGAGCACGCCGTGAACTTCGCGGGCGGTCTGCACCACGCGATGCCGGGCGGGGCGTCGGGGTTCTGCATCTACAACGACGCGGCGCTCGCGATCGCGCGGCTGCTGGAGCTGGGAGCCGAGCGGGTCGCCTACGTGGACGTCGACGTGCATCACGGGGACGGGGTGCAGGCGGCGTTCTGGGAGGACCCGCGGGTGCTGACGGTCTCGCTGCACGAGCACCCCCGCACGTTGTTCCCGCAGACCGGGTGGCCGCAGGAGACGGGCGCGGGCGCGGGCGAGGGCTGCGCGGTGAACGTGGCGCTGCCGGCCGGGACGGGGGACGCGGGCTGGGTACGGGCGTTCCACGCCGTGGTTCCGGAGCTGCTCGCCGATTTCCGGCCGCAGGTGCTTGTCTCCCAGCACGGCGCCGACACCCACTTCGAGGATCCGCTCGCACACCTGGCCGTCTCGCTGGACGCGCAGCGGGCGGTCCAGGTGGCGTGTCACGAGCTGGCGCACGAGTACGCGGACGGCAGGTGGATCGCGCTGGGCGGGGGCGGGTACGCGGTGGTGGACGTCGTACCGCGGTCGTGGACGCATCTGGTGGGCATCGCCGCGGGGAAGCCGGTGGCTCCGGAGTCGGTGATCCCCGAGGGGTGGCGGCGGGAAGTGTTCGCCCGGACCCGGCAGTTGGGGCCGCAGCGGATGACCGACGGGCGGTGGCCGGTGGAGTACGGCACGTGGGAGAGCGGGTACGACCCCGCCGACCGGGTCGATCAGGCCGTACTGGCGACTCGCCGGGCCGTGTTCCCGCTGCGCGGACTGCTGCCCTGATCGCTTCTCCCGCCGGGCCGTCCCACGGGGCCGGCCCGCCCGTCCGTGCCGGCCGGGCGCGTTGTGGGCGTCGTCCGGGGTGCCCGTTAGGCCGACCGTGCGGAATTCCCCGGATTCCGTCCCGCCACGCCCGCCGATGGGCCACCATCGCATCCGTGTCGACCCCCGCCCGTCTCCGCGCGCACCTGGTGGCCGTGGGGCTGGCCGGGGTGGTGGCGACCACGCGGGAGCAGAGCCTGCGCAGCTACCGGCTCTTCGCCGCCCGGGACCCGCGTGCGCTGATCGGGATCGATCCCGAAGGCGCCTGGGGGCTCGGGGACCTGCTCGGGCTGATGGCGCGCAGGTGCGGGGTCTCGGCCGACCCCCGCCGCACGTCCGGACCCGACGTGATCGATCCGGAGCGGACCCTCGCCGCGCTGGACGCCTTCGCCGGGCGGATCCGGGAGGCGGCCCGGCGGGGCGCGCCCGTGCTGTTCGGCACCGGGCACCCGCAGCGGCTGCTCGGCTTCTACGCCGGCTTGGCGGACGCGATGTCGGCGGCGGGATGTGAGGTTCTCACCCCGGCGCAGGGTCGCTGTGTCGACATATTGACCCAGTTCGGTCTACGTACCCATCGCCTGGACTACGTACGGGGGGTTGCCCTGGTGCGGGAACCGGCGAGCGAGCGCCCCGGTTGTGAGCCGGGTGCCCACAGCCACTCGCCGCTCCCGGTTCGGGTCGCGCTGGACGCCGCGGCGGAGGCCGGCGGGCCGCTGCCCGAACTGGTCGTCGGTGATCACGGATGGGTCTGCGGTGCTGGTCAGCTGGGGTTCGAGGCGATCGGTCTGGCCGACACCGACGACCCCGCGCTGTTCGTGGGGGAGGCCGAGGGGCGGGTGTCCGTCGTCGTTCCGGTTGATGACGCAGTGCGGTCTAGTTACTACCGGCCGCTCACCCGCTACGTACTCGATCGGGCGAGTCTGTCACAGTAGGCCGCCGACGGGTGCACCTCTTCCCCACTCGCATCACCCGCCCCTAGTCTGGGGAGTGAGCACGCAACGACGAAGAGTCACCGGAAGGGGAAGCCGGTGGCCGTCGAGTGCGGAAGGTTCGGGTGTGTCATGGCTGCAGCTGGCGAGAGGCCTCTGAACGAGGTTCAGTTCCTTACCGTGGCGGAGGTCGCCTCGGTGATGCGAGTGTCGAAGATGACCGTGTACCGCCTGGTGCACAGTGGTCATCTGCCCGCGATCCGGGTGGGGCGGTCCTTCCGCGTCCCGGAGCAAGCGGTACACGAGTACCTCCGCGACAGCTATGTGGGGGTGGAGACGGCCTGACGGCGACCCTCTGGTGACCAGGGGGTACGCCCTCGATTACGACCTCAGCGCTCGGTTGGGTAGGCTAGCCCCTCGTAGGTCGTGTGGGCCCATGGCGCCCAAACAACCGAGTGATGAGAAGTGAGCGAGGGTAGTCGTGGGCTCTGTTATCAAGAAGCGGCGCAAGCGGATGGCCAAGAAGAAGCACCGCAAGCTGCTCAAGCGCACGCGCGTTCAGCGCCGCAACAAGAAGTAAGCGGCGACGCGAGAGCGTGGCCCTGTGGCCCCCCACCATCAGTGGTGGGGGGCCACAGGCATGTTCCGGGGTGGGCGGCATGTGCCGATGGGGGAAATTCCGTCACCTCGTGCATCGGGGGTCGTCACAGCGCAACGACAACCGGCTAGGTTGGCCGCAGACGGGGAACGCGGGATACCGGTTGTGCGGGAAGGAAGGCGCTGATCTTGGGAAAGGTCGTGCTCGTCACCGGAGTCGCCCGGCAGCTGGGCGGCCGGTTCGTGCGGCGGATCCAGCGGGACCCGCAGGTCGACCGGGTGATCGCCGTGGACGCGGTGCCGCCGGCACACCATCTGGGCGGTGCCGACTTCATCCAGGCCGACATCCGGCAGCCGACGATCGCCCGGGTGCTCGCCGAGACGGGCGCCGACACGGTCGTGCACCTGGACGTGACGGGTACGGCGCTGGGCGGCGGGAACCGGGCCACGGTCAAGGAGACCAACGTCATCGGCACCATGCAACTGCTCGGCGCCTGCCAGAAGTCGCCGGCCGTGCAGCGGCTGGTGGTGAAGTCCAGTACGAACGTCTACGGTTCCGCGCCGCGTGATCCGGCCGTGTTCACCGAGACGACCCCGCCCAAGTCGCTGCCCAGCGGTGGTTTCGCGAAGGACGCGGTCGAGGTGGAGGGGTACGTGCGCGGGTTCGCGCGGCGGCGGCCGGACGTCGCCGTGTGCGTGCTGCGGTTCGCCAACATCCTCGGGCCGGCCGCGGAGACCCCGCTCGCCTCGTACTTCGCGCTGCCCGTCCTGCCGACGGTGTTCGGCTACGACCCGCGGCTGCAGTTCGTGCATGAGGACGACGTCATCGAGGTGCTGCGGATCGCCTCGCACGAGCCGCGCCGGGGGACCCTCAACAGCGGCACCTTCAACATCGCCGGGGACGGCGTGCTGCTGCTCTCGCAGTGCTCCCGGCGGCTCGGGCGGCCCACCGTGCCGCTGCTGCTGCCCGCGGTCACCTGGGCCGGTTCCCTGGTCCGCACGCTCGGCATGACGGACTTCTCACCGGAGCAGATCCGGCTGCTCACCCACGGGCGCGTGGTGGAGACCGCCCAGATGCGCGAGACGCTGGGCTTCACGCCCCGGTACACGACGGCCGAGGCCTTCGCGGACTTCGCGCACGGCCAGGGCCCCGGGCTGCTGCCGCCGGAGGCCCTCGCGGGGGCCGTCGACCGGATCGCCGCGCTGACCGCGAGGGCAGCCGGCCACCCCCAGACGCACAGCGCCAATTGAGGAGAGCGGCAACGATGGCGGACGCCAAGGTCATTCCGTTCGACGACGACCGGTCACGCGGGAGCGCCGCACAGCGCCAGGCGCGGCGCCGCGGCGGGGGGAGCCGGCGCGGTGTGCTCGGGGAGCCGGGCGAGAGGGGTGCGGTCCAGCCGCTGCCGGGCCGGGAGCGAAGGCGGGAGGACGGCTCTGTGAGCCGCGAGGAGGAGCCGTCGGCGCGGCAGCCGGAGCCCGGCGGGCAGGACGGCGGCCTGGAGCGGCGGGTGGCGGCCGGGCTGGCCTTCCTGCGGCGCCGGCTCACCGGGGAGTACGACGTCGACGACTTCGGTTACGACGAGGAGCTGACCGACCAGGTCCTGATGTCGCTGCTGCGGCCGGTGTACGAGAAGTACTTCCGGGTCGAGGTGAAGGGCATCGAGAACATCCCGGCCGAGGGCGGGGCGCTGATCGTCGCCAACCACTCCGGGACGCTGCCGCTGGACGGACTGATGATGCAGGTCGCGGTGCACGACCACCACCCGGCCGACCGCCACCTCCGGCTGCTGGCGGCCGACCTGGTCTTCGTGCTGCCGGTGGTCAACGAGCTGGCCCGCAAGCTGGGTCACACGCTGGCCTGCGCCGAGGACGCGGAGCGGCTGCTGGCCCAGGGCGAGCTGGTCGGGGTGATGCCGGAGGGCTTCAAGGGCATCGGGAAACCTTTCGGCGAGCGCTACAAGCTGCAGCGGTTCGGCCGCGGCGGCTTCGTCTCCACCGCCCTGCGGCAGGGGGTGCCGATCATCCCCTGCTCGATCGTCGGGGCCGAGGAGATCTACCCGATGATCGGCAACGCCAAGACCCTCGCGCGGGTGCTGGGTTTCCCGTACTTCCCGTTGACGCCGACTTTTCCGTGGCTGGGTCCGTTGGGGGCGATCCCGCTGCCGACCAAGTGGACGATCCAGTTCGGTGAGCCGATCGCGACGGACGGTTTTCCGCCGGAGGCGGCGGAGGACCCGATGCTGATGTTCAACCTGACCGACCAGGTCCGCGAGCAGATCCAGCACACGCTGTACAAGTTGCTGGTGCAGCGGCGGTCGGTGTTCTTCTGAGGTGTGCGGTCCTGCGACGAGGGGCGCCCCGCTCGGGAGGGGCGCCCCTCGGCACAGCCGTGCCTAGTCCGCGTCCTGGTTGTCGATGCCCAGGCCGGGGAGCAGGTCGGGCAGGAGCGGTGGGATGGTGACGTCCGGCTGGCCCGTCGGGGACTTGCCGGCGGACGGGGAGCTGCCGGTGGGCCCGGTCTTCGGGGGTTCGAGCAGACCACCCGTGTCGCCGCCGATGAGACCCTCGCCGCTGCTGCCGGTGGCCGAGCCGCTCGGGGTGCCGGTGCCGGTGTGCTGCCCCGCGGACGGGGTGTCGCCGGCGGAGCTGGGGGCCGTCGACCGGTGGCTGCCGGAGGAGCCGACGGACGGCGATCCGGAGCCGCCCTGGCGCCTGCCGCCGCCCGACGGGGCCGGCGGCTGCGGGAGCAGGGACTGCAGCGGGGCGACCTCTTCGTCTATGGCGTCGAAGACCGAGGACACCTGCTGTTTCACGTCACCCAGCTGCACGGGCAGCCTGTCGCTGAGCGCGCTCCACGCCTCGCGGTGGGACCGGGAGAAGGCGGACAGCGCCTGGATGGGGCCGAGGGAGTCCGGATCGGCCTCGTAGGCCGCGTGGAGCAGGCGGTGGCCCTCGGTGACGTCGTGCCGCATCCCGGACAGGGTGCGGCGGATCTCGCCGATGGACTCGTGGTCCAGATGGCCGCCCCGGCCGCGCTCCAGCAGCCGGCGGGCCTCGCTGAGCCGGGTGGACGCCTGGTCCAGATAGGTCTGGCCGCGCTGGTCGTCGCCATCGGTCAGGTAGTTGAGCTTGAAGTCCTCGATGCCCCGCTTCAGGCCGTACAGCGAGTCACCGGGAAGGGCGTCGGAGCTGGCGGCGGCTACCCCGCCGAAGGCTCCGGCGGCCACGCCGACGCTGAGCCCGCCGGCCGCGAGCCCCTTGGTCAGCCTGGTGCGCGGCCGGAGTTTGCCCAGCGGGCTCGCCCGGTGTGCGCCCCGGCTCCGGTGCGAACGCTGTTCCGGTACCGAAGCATCCGCCGCCCCCGTGCCCTCCCGGAGCATGGCCTCCATCGCGGCCACCAGCTGGGCCCGCTGAACGACCTTGACCTCCGGGTCGAGCTGCGGCTTGGGCAGCGCGCCGAGACCCGCGGACAGGGCCAGGAGCCGGCCCCGCTCGGTCTGCTCCTCGGCGGCCGGCGGCGTCTCCGCCGCTGCTGCGGACTGCTCGGCCGCCGGGTCCCGGTCGGACTGCTCCTCCAGGGCCTGGGCGAAGGCGTTCGCCCGCCGGTGCGCCGATACGTTCGCGATCACTGGCGGCACCTCCTCTCGTCATGACGGTCGACTCCCCAGGGGGTCCTGAGGGTTGCACGCCCACGACCACTTCCCACGATCGAGTGATCGGGGTCGGCCAGGACGTGACCACAGGGAGCCTGTATCCCGCACAACGACTGGCGCGGCACTTGGGTTACGGACAGCGGATGGTCGGATCGGAAAGACAACGGGCCTTCACGGAAAGTGAGTTGTGTGTCGCCCGGTGTCGCCCCACTCAGCGGGCGTCGTCCGGCAGCAGCCGGGCGAGGGTGCGTACGGCGCGGTACTGGAGGGTCTTGATGGCGCCCTCGTTCTTGCCCATGACCCGGGCGGTCTCGGCGACCGAGAGGCCCTGGAGGAAACGGAGTGTCACGCACTCCTGCTGCTGCGGGTTGAGCCGCCGTACGGCGTCCAGCAGGGCGGCGTTCGACAGGGACTCCAGGACGGAGTCCTCCGGGGAGCGCTCGACCTCGTTGGCGTCGAGCATCTCGCCGGTGGTGACCTCCAGCCGGAAACGGCTGGACTTGAAGTGGTCGGCGACCAGGTTCCGGGCGATGGTGACCAGCCAGGCCCCGAAGTCACGGCCCTGCCAGGTGAAGGTGCCGATCCTCCTGAGCGCCCGCAGAAAGGTCTCGCTGGTGAGGTCCTCGGCGGTGGCCCGGCCGCCGACGCGGTAGTAGATGTACCGGTAGACGGTGTCGCTGTACTGGTCGTAGAGCCGCCCGAAGGCCTCGGCCTCCCCCGCCTGGGCGCGTTCGACGAGGTCCATCATCCGGGCGCTGTCGCTGTCGGCGGCCGGCCGGCGGGCGGTGGCCGCGCCGGTGGCACGCCCTCGTCTGCCGACGGCGGCGCCGCCGTCGGCCAGTGCGTAGCACGGGCCTGCCGGCGCGGCGGCGGCGAAGGCAGGGACGGCGTACGCGGGGGGGACGAAGCCGCGCAGCGTCTCTTTGACCGTCGCGACCGTTGCGCGCAGCGTAGCCAGGCCCGAGGCGTCAACCCCGACGTGTGGGTACACGGGACTCCCAGAGGCAGAGCTTCCATCACGTGCAGTGCGGGACCTTTCACCCGTCGTGGCGACGGAGGGGTACCGGATTGCGTCTGAGGAGAATAACGCTTCGTACAGGCCCTGCTACACCGAGTTGCTCAAATCATCGATTGCGTCGCATCTGTAACCGTTTGATGGCTGGTCGCGTTTCGCAAAGTGATCGCTGGCTGACCGGAAAAGGGCGTCTTTCGGTGAAGTGCGGGGCATGTTGAACGCGGTGATGTACACGGGCGCGTTCAAGGTGCGCGCCGACCTGCGGCCGGACGGGGATGCCGGGATGCGCGGCACGCGATGTGTCGCTGCCGGCCCGGTTGGCGCTATCGGCGCGCTATCGGCGCCGTCGGCTCAGGGCGATGGCCGCAGCCGTGCCGCCGGCGACCGCGCCGACACCCGCCGCCGCGGGGATGCCGACCTTCGCCGCCTTGCGGCCCGTGCGGTAGTCCCGCAGGCGCCACTCCTTCTCCCGGGCGTGCCTGCGCAGCTTGGCGTCCGGGTTGATGGCGTAGGGGTGGCCCACCAGGGACAGCATCGGGATGTCGTTGTGGCTGTCGCTGTAGGCCGCGCAGCGGGAGAGGTCCAGCCCCTCGGCCGCGGCCAGGGCGCGCACCGCCTCCGCCTTGGCGGGGCCGTGCAGCGGCTCGCCGACCAGCTTGCCGGTGTAGACGCCGTCGACCGACTCGGCCACGGTGCCGAGGGCGCCGGTCAGGCCGAGGCGGCGGGCGATGACCTGGGCGATCTCGACGGGGGCCGCGGTTACTAGCCACACCTTCTGGCCCGCATCCAGGTGGGCCTGGGCGAGGGCGCGGGTGCCGGGCCAGATGCGGTCGGCCATGTACTCGTCGTAGATCTCCTCGCCGATCGACTCCAGCTCGGCGACCCGGTGGCCCTTGACGATCGACAGCGCCGAGTCGCGGGCGTCCTGCATGTGCTCCGGGTCCTCGACGCCGGCCAGCCGGAACCACGCCTGCTGCCAGGCGAACCGGGCGAGGTCGCGGGTCTCGAAGAACTTCCGCTTGTACAGCCCGCGGCCGAAGTGGAACAGCGCGGCGCCCTGCATCACCGTGTTGTCGAGGTCGAAGAAGGCGGCGGCCATGGCGTCGCCGATCACGGGGAACGCCGGTTCCTCCGGCGTGGCGCGCGGCGCCTCCTGCGAGGACTTGCGGGCGGCCTCCGCCGAGGCCTCGCCTGCCAACACGCTCCGCGCCGTGGCGGAGCGCCTACGGGGAGTGAGCCATCCGAGAGCGGCCATGACGCGAGCATAGCCAGTCTGTTCGGTGGTTCCGGAGTCGAGCGGGTGGCAGGGTGTGAACTCTGCGCGACAGGGCCGTGAAAGAAGCGATCCGGAATGGGCGCGGAGCGCGCGAGAATGGCCCGTATGAGTCCCCTTTTCCGACGCAGGGCCGAGCCGCGCGCGCGGCTGGTCACTCTGATCCGCAAGCCCGGCTGCCATCTGTGCGACGACGCGCAGCTGGTGATCGAGAAGGTGTGCGGGGACCTCGGTGTGCCGTGGGAGCCGAAGGACATCACCGAGGACCAGGACCTGTACGACCGCTACTGGGAGCAGATCCCGGTCGTCCTCGTCGACGGTGAACAGCACACCTTCTGGCGCGTGAACGAGGAGCGGCTGCGGCGTGCACTGACCGGGTAGTCCAAAGCGGCCGGAAAGTCGCTTAGGATCGACGGCGGTCTGGTCTCGGGGGCGGGATTCGTGAGGAGAGTGTGCGGTTTTGCCCCCAGTAATGAAGGAACGCCGGTGCGTGTGCGCCGGTTCCCGCCGGGGGCGCGAAACCGGCGTGACCCCGGTCACTTCTGCCGGGCAAATCGGACACCATCTTTGTGCACGCGTTCACAAAGACATAGCCTGCTGTCGACGGGGCGGTCTGGGGACGTATGACCGCCTGCAGCCCCGCTCTACCCGCAGGAGCACCGTGGCAACTGGCCGAACACACCGACCGGCGACCCGTAGCCGAGGGATTCCCGAGGCCACCGTCGCCCGGCTTCCGCTGTACCTCCGAGCCCTGACCGCACTGTCGGAGCGCTCGGTCCCCACGGTCTCCTCCGAGGAGCTGGCCGCGGCGGCGGGGGTCAACTCCGCCAAGCTGCGCAAGGACTTCTCGTACCTGGGCTCGTACGGAACCCGCGGTGTCGGCTACGACGTGGAGTATCTCGTCTACCAGATCTCCCGCGAACTCGGCCTGACCCAGGACTGGCCGGTTGTGATCGTCGGTATCGGTAACCTCGGCGCCGCCCTGGCCAACTACGGCGGCTTCGCCTCCCGCGGCTTCCGGGTCGCCGCGCTGATCGACGCCGACCCGGCGATGGCCGGCAAGCCGGTCGCGGGCATCCCGGTGCAGCACACCGACGAGCTCGAGAAGATCATCAAGGACAACGGCGTCTCCATCGGCGTCATCGCCACCCCGGCCGGCGCCGCCCAGCAGGTCTGCGACCGGCTCGTGGCCGCCGGGGTGACCTCCATCCTGAACTTCGCACCGACGGTGCTGTCCGTCCCGGACGGCGTCGACGTCCGCAAGGTCGACCTCTCCATCGAGCTGCAGATCCTCGCCTTCCACGAGCAGCGCAAGGCGGGCGAGGAGACCGCGGCGGGCGACGGCGCCCTGCCCGCCGCCACCGCCCGCGAGGCCTCCGCCGACCAGGGGCCCGACGGGGACGTCCCCGCCGTGATGCCGGCATGAGTCTCCTCGTCGTCGGACTGAGCCACCGCAGCGCCCCGGTCAGCGTGCTGGAGCGGGCCTCGCTGAGCGCGGACGCCCAGACCAAGCTGCTCCAGGACACCGTCGCCGCCGAGCCCGCCACCGAGGCCGCGGTCCTCGCCACCTGCAACCGCATCGAGCTGTACGCCGACGTGGACAAGTTCCACGCCGGTGTCGCCGAGCTGTCCACGCTGCTCGCCCAGCACAGCGGCGTCGGCCTGGACGAACTGACCCCCTACCTCTACGTGCACTACGAGGACCGGGCCGTCCACCACCTGTTCTCGGTGGCCTGCGGGCTGGACTCGATGGTCGTCGGCGAGGGGCAGATCCTCGGCCAGATCAAGGACTCCCTGGCGCTCGCCCAGGAGCTGCACAGCGCCGGCAGGCTGCTGAACGACCTGTTCCAGCAGGCCCTCAGGGTCGGCAAGCGTGCCCACTCCGAGACCGGCATCGACCGCGCCGGCCAGTCCCTGGTCACCTTCGGCCTGGAGCAGCTGGCCGCGGGCGGGGACGTGCTGGAATGGGCCGCGGGGCGGACGGCGCTGGTCATCGGTGCCGGGTCGATGTCGTCCCTGGCCGCCGCGACGCTCGCGCGCGCCGGGGTCACCGAGATCGTCGTCGCCAACCGCACCTTCGAGCGCGCCGAGCGGCTCGTGCACATCCTCACCGAGGGCGACGACACGGCCGTGACCGCCCGCGCGGTGGAGATGGACGCGGTGCGCGACGAACTGACACGTGCCGACGTCGTCGTCTCCTGTACCGGGGCGACGGGGCTGGTGCTCACGGCGGACATGGTCGCGCAGGCGGTCGAGGGCCGCACCGGCGCCCCCGCCGCCGAGATCGCCGACACCGCCCGTACGGCCGGCGCCACCCGTACGGCCGTACCGGCCAAGCCGCCGCTGCCGTCCGCCGGCGGCGACGAGAACTGCCCGCTGGACCTGGCCGCCGCACAGCCCGGCTTCTCCGTCATGGGCGAGGCCGCCGTGGCCGGCATGGACGCGGCCACCCTGGAGCAGCACGCCGCCTGGGCCGGCGGGGGCACCGCCCAGTTCGAGCGGAGCCGGGAACTCGGGGGAGGCACCGGGGACCGCCGGGGAAGCCGCAGCCCCGAGGCGGACGCCGACCTGATCAGCGCGCTCGCCGCGACCGCCGCGACGGTGGGCCGCATCCCCGAGCGGCGCAAGCCGGAGCCGGTGGCCGAACGCCCGGCACCCTTCTTCTTCCTCCTCGACCTCGCCATGCCCCGCGACATCGACGCGGCCGTGCACCGGCTGGCCGGGGTGCGCCTGGTCGACATCGAGTCGCTGGCGGAGGCGTCCGCCGACGCGCCGATGGCGGCCGACGTGGACCAGGTCCGGCGTATCGTCTCCGACGAGGTCGCGGCCTTCGGCGCGGCGCAGCGGGCGGCGCACATCACGCCCACCGTGATCGCGCTGCGCACCATGGCCGCCGACGTCGTCGCCGGCGAGATCGCACGGCTCGACGGCCGCCTGCCCGACCTGGACGAGCGCCAGCGCGGCGAGATCCGCCAGGCCGTGCACCGGGTCGTCGACAAGCTGCTGCACGCGCCGACCGTACGGGTCAAGCAGCTCGCGGCCGAGCCCGGCGGCGCCGGGTACGCGGACGCGCTGCGCACCCTGTTCGACCTCGACCCCGAGACGGTGGCCGCCGTCTCCCGGGCCGAGGACAGCACAGACGAGAAGGACCGACCGGCATGATGGAGAAGGCTTTGAGGCTGGGGACCAGGCGCAGCAAGCTCGCCATGGCCCAGTCCGGCCAGGTGGCGGAGGCCGTCCGCCGGGTGACCGGGCGGCCCGTCGAGCTGGTCGAGATCACCACCTACGGCGACACCTCCCGCGAGCACCTGGCGCAGATCGGCGGCACCGGCGTCTTCGTGACGGCGCTGCGCGACGCGCTGGTGCGGGGCGAGGTCGACTTCGCGGTTCATTCGCTCAAGGACCTGCCGACCGCGCAGCCCGAGGAGCTGGCCCTGGCCGCCGTACCGCCGCGCGAGGACCCGCGGGACGTGGTCGTCGCGCGCGACGCGCTGAAGTTCACCGACCTGCCGCGCGGGGCCCGGATCGGAACCGGCTCCCCCCGCCGCATGGCGCAGCTGAACGCGTACGCCCGTACCCACGGCCTGGACATCGAGACCGTCCCGATCCGCGGCAACGTCGACACGCGGATCGGATACGTCCGTGACGGCGAGCTGGACGCGGTCGTGCTGGCCGCCGCCGGACTCAACCGGATCGGCCGGATCGACGAGGTGACCGACTTCCTGTCGGTCGACACGGTTCTGCCCGCCCCCGGCCAGGGGGCCCTGGCGATCGAGTGTGCCGCGGACCACGCGGACCTCATCGCCGCGCTCGGCGAACTCGACGACCCGTTCACCCGGGTCGCCGTGACCGCCGAACGATCCCTGCTCGCCGCCCTGGAGGCCGGTTGCAGCGCACCTGTGGGTGCGCTGGCCGACCTTCCCCCCCTCTCGGCTCCGCTCGAGCGGGGGGACCCCCAGGCCGACGCGCAGATTGTCAAGGAAATGCGCCTGCGCGGCGTCGTCGGCACGACCGACGGCACCCGCATGGTGCAGCTGTCCACCACCGGTCCCGTGCCCCAGACGCACGACCGGGCGATGGCACTCGGGCGCGAACTCGCCACCGAGATGCTCGCCCAGGGCGCGGCCGGTCTGATGGGGGAGCGAGCACAGTGAGCCCCACCGCCCTTCCTGCCGCCGGTCCGGAACACGGGCACGTCACCTTCCTCGGTGCCGGACCCGGGGATCCGGGACTGCTGACTCTGCGCGCCGTGGAGGCGCTGTCGAGCGCGGACGTCCTGGTCGCCGAGCACGAGGTGCTCGACGTCATCCGGACGCACGCCCGACAGGGCGTCTCCGTGGTGCACACGGACGCGGACACCTCCGCGGTCTCGCCGCCGGGCACGGGCACGCCCCAGCTGACGGTGGTTGACGGCACGTCAACACCCGCCGCTGTCCCGGCTGCTGCTCGGGATGCCGCTCATCTTGTCATGGAGGCCGCGCGAGGCGGCAGGCGGGTCGTCCGTGCGGTGTCCGGGGACCCGGGACTCGACGCGTACGCCGCGGAGGAGATGCTCGCCTGCGCCGCCGCCGGGGTGTCCTTCGAGGTCGTCCCCGGTGTCGCCGCGGCGGTCGGCGTGCCCGCGTACGCCGGTGTGCCGCTGCGCGACGCCCAGGGCGCGGACGTCCGGTTCGTGGACGCCCGCACCGCCTCCGACCGCTGCTGGACGGAGGTGGGCGCCTCGGACGGCACGGTGGTCGTGTCGACGACCCTGGACTCCGTGGCCGCCGCGGCGGCCGAGCTGGTCTCGGCGGGCCGCAAGCCGGACACCCCGCTGACGGTGACCGTCGCCGGTACGACGACCCGGCAGCGCACCTGGGCGGCGACGCTCGGCACGATCGCGCAGACGCTGAAGCAGGCGAAGGTGCTGCCGTCGCCGGACGGCGGCCGGCCGGTGATAGCCGTGGTCGGCGAGCGTTCCGCCGCCGCCCGGCGCGACCAGCTGTCGTGGTTCGAGTCCAAGCCGCTGTTCGGCTGGAAGGTGCTCGTGCCGCGCACGAAGGAGCAGGCGGCGTCGCTCTCCGACCAGCTGCGCTCCTACGGCGCCGTGCCGCACGAGGTCCCGACGATCGCCGTCGAACCGCCGCGCACGCCCCAGCAGATGGAGCGTGCCGTCAAGGGCCTGGTGACCGGCCGGTACGAGTGGATCGCCTTCACCTCGGTCAACGCGGTGAAGGCCGTCCGGGAGAAGTTCGAGGAGTACGGCCTCGACGCCCGTGCCTTCGCGGGCATCAAGGTGGCCGCGGTGGGCGAGCAGACCGCCAAGGCGCTGGTCGCCTTCGGCGTGAAGCCGGACCTGGTGCCGAGCGGTGAGCAGTCGGCGGCGGGCCTGCTGGAGGACTGGCCTCCGTACGACCCGGTCTTCGACCCGATCGACCGTGTCTTCCTGCCGCGTGCCGACATCGCCACGGAGACCCTGGTCGCCGGGCTCATCGAACTGGGCTGGGAGGTGGACGACGTGACCGCCTACCGGACGGTCCGCGCGTCGCCGCCGCCGGCGGACACCCGGGAGGCGATCAAGGGCGGCGGCTTCGACGCGGTCCTCTTCACCTCGTCGTCCACGGTCCGCAACCTCGTCGGCATCGCGGGCAAGCCCCACAACGTCACCGTGATCGCGTGCATCGGCCCGGCCACGGCGAAGACGGCCGAGGAACACGGGCTCCGTGTCGACGTGATGGCTCCCGAGCCGTCGGTGCACAAGCTGGCGGAGGCGCTGGCCGACTTCGGCATGAAGCGGCGCGCTGCCGCGCTGGAGGCGGGGGACCCGGTGACGCGGCCCAGCGAGCGCCGGCCCGGGGCGCGCAGGCGCCGGTCGACGACCTAGCCTTGCCCCCCGGGCGGCACCCGCCCACCGGCAGAAGCCGTACGCCCCGCCGTCCCGTGTCTGGGACGGCGGGGCGTACGGCGTCCGGGGGCTCCACTGTGCTCGTGACGGCGGGCGTCGCCGTGCCGGTCTCCGACGGAGCGGGGTGCCGGGGTGGCCCTCGTCGGGCGGCGGCGTCCTCCTCGGCAGGGCGCTGCGGCACCGCCCCGTCGGCGACGCGCCCCGGCCGGCCGCCGACGTCCCGTCGGCAAAGGCGTACTCGGTGCGGGCGTAGCGTAGACGGCATGACGAAGTACGGATCCTTTCCCGGTACGCGTCCCCGGCGGCTGCGGACCTCGCCCGTCATGCGCCGCATGGTCGCCGAGACACGCCTGCACCCCGCCGACTTCATCCTTCCGGCGTTCGTCCGGGAGGGCGTGAGCGAGCCCGTGCCGATCGCCGCCATGCCCGGTGTCGTCCAGCACACCCGGGACAGTCTGAAGAAGGCCGCGGTGGAGGCGGTGGAGGCCGGGATCTCCGGGATCATGCTGTTCGGCGTGCCGGAGGAGTCCGGGAAGGACGCCCAGGGCACGGCCGGGACCGACCCGGACGGGATCCTCCAGGTCGCCCTCCGGGACGTCCGGGCCGAGGTCGGCGACGACCTGCTCGTCATGTCCGACCTGTGCCTGGACGAGTTCACCGACCACGGGCACTGCGGTGTGCTGGACGCCGAGGGCCGCGTCGACAACGACGCCACCCTGGAGCGGTACGCCGAGATGGCCCAGGTGCAGGCCGACGCCGGCGCCCATGTCGTCGGCCCCAGCGGGATGATGGACGGCCAGATCGGCGTCATCCGCGACGCGCTGGACCAGATCGGCCGGGAGGACGTCGCCATCCTCGCCTACACCGCCAAGTACTCCTCCGCCTTCTACGGCCCCTTCCGCGAGGCCGTCGGCTCCTCGCTCCAGGGCGACCGCAAGACCTACCAGCAGGACCCGGCCAACTGGCGCGAGTCCCTGCGGGAGCTGGAGCTGGACCTGGCCGAGGGCGCCGACATGGTGATGGTCAAGCCGGCCGGCCCCTACCTCGACATCCTGGCGCGGGTCGCGGACGCCGTGGACGTGCCCGTCGCCGCCTACCAGATCTCCGGCGAGTACGCGATGGTCGAGGCCGCCGCCGAGAAGGGCTGGATCGACCGGGACCGGGCCATCCTCGAGACGCTGACCGGCATCAAGCGGGCCGGGGCGCGGAACATCCTCACCTACTGGGCCACCGAGGTCGCCCAGCGACTGCGCTAGGGCCTGGCCGGCGAGAGGCTCACCAGCTGCTGATGGCGCCCGGGTCCTGCTGCCAGTACGTCACCTTCAGCGAGCTGTCGTAGTAGAGGCCCTTGGCGGGCAGGGGCGGGGTCGCGGACGGGCCGCCGCTGCTGTTCGGGGTGTAGCCCTGGAAGGCCACGGTCAGCTTGTGGCCGGTCGTCCCCCCGGTGCCGCTGCCGTCGGCGGCCGACAGCAGCACACCCGCGTACCCCGACGCGCCGGGCGCCAGGGACACCACGGCCTGCGGCTGGGTGTCCCGGTCCGCCTGCGGCACCCACTGCATCCCGTCGAAGCGCAGGACCGGGTAGTACGGCAGTTCGCAGGTCCTGCCCCCGGTGTTCTTCACCGTGAGCAGCAGGTGGTTGAGGGGCCGGTTGAGCGGCTGAGCGGTGACGGTGGTGTTCGCGCCGTTGCACAGCACCACCGACCCGCCGGCGGAGCCGCCCTTGGTGCTGTGGCCTGCGGAGGTGTCCGGCTGGGCGCCGGGGGCGTGGGTACGGGCCACGGGCGCGCCGTCCGCCGTGCTGCCTGCCGTACCACCACCCGTGCCGTGGCTGCCGCTGCCGCCGGAGCCGCCGGTGCCGCTGTTGCTGCCGCTGCCCCCGGTGCTCGCGCTGCCCGCCGTCTTCGTCGCGTCCGTCCGCGCCGCCGTCGGCCCGGAGGCGCCCTCGTCCTCGGTGCCCGTCCCGCCGCCGCACGCCGTGAGTGCGAGGGCGGCGACGGCGGTGCCGGTGGCGGCGAGCAGACGGATGTGGCGCATACGCATGGCAAGTCCTCTTTCGGGCTGAGCCGGTTGTCGTGCTTGGATGACCAACAGTCTGTGGGCGGCTCCGTCCCGGCGGCCGGCAACTGCGGGCGATCCGGGACGCTGGAATGCCTACAGCGGCTTTGACCTGCGGAAACATCCCCTCCCTGGAACGCCGGGGTGGGACGAGGGGGACGGAGGAACAGTGTCGCGAGGTGTGTCCGAGGGCGGCTTCGCCGAGCTGTTGCGGGAGCTGAAGGACCGCTCCGGGCACAGCTACGGCACGCTCGCCAAACGGCTCCACATGAGTACGTCGACGCTGCACCGCTACTGCAACGGGGACGCCGTACCGGCGGACTACGCGCCCGTGGAGCGGCTGGCCCGGCTCTGCAAGGCCACGCCCGGGGAACTGGTGGACCTGCACCGGCGGTGGGTGCTGGCCGACGCGGGGCGGGGACGGAAGGCTCCGGAGCCGGGGCAGGCTGCCCGGGGGCGGGCGGCTGACGGGCGGGAGCCGGGGGCTGACGGGCGGGAGCGGGGACCGGAGTCAGGGGCTGAGCCGGTGGCCGGGCCCAGGCCGACGTCCCGGTCGGAGTCGGCGTCCGGGCCGGAGTCGGCGCCCAGGTCGGAGTCGGAACCGGTCAGCGATGCGGAACCGGTCAGCGATGCGGAACCGGTCAGCGATGCGGAACCGGTCACCGAGGCGGAGCAAGTCGCCGCCGCGGAACCGGTCACCGAAGGGCCGCCGGGGCCGGCCGAGGCGAGCGGTTCGCGGCGCAGGCGCCGGAGCCGGACCGTTCTGCTCACCGCCGCCCTGACCGTCACCGCGCTGCTCGGCGGCGTGGCGGTCGCCCTGAACCTGCCCTACGAGGACGGGAAGCAGGACGGCAAGGGCGTCACGGCGGCCGGGGCCACAGCGGAGACCGCCGCCCGGGACATCGCGTCACCGAAGCCGTCGGCCGGGAGTCCGACGCCGGGCCGGTCCGCCGCCCGCTCGTCCTCACCCTCCCCACAGAGCTCCGCCACCGGCGGCGCCGGGCCCGCGGCCACGCCGCCGCGTGCCTCCGCGTCCGCGCGGACGTCCACCGCTCCGCCCCTCACGGTCGTCACCCACCCCTACGCCTGGGAGAGCCCCTGCTCCCAGCACTACCTGATCGACCGGCCGCCGGCCCGTGTCTCCCCGCCGCCGCTGGAACAGGACGCGCCCGCCTGGGTGGACGTGCATCAGGCGGTGTCGGCGGGGGAGCAGTACGTCACCTTCACCGTGCAGGGCACCGGCGAGGAGACCGTGGTCCTGGAGGGGCTGTCCGTGCGCATGGCGGGCAAGCGGTCCCCGCTCGCCTGGAGCGACTACGCCATGGGCTACCCGGGTGTCGGCTGCGGCGGCGGTGTGCCCACCCGGTCCTTCACGGTCGCCCTGGACGCGATGCGCCCCGCGCCCGTTCCCGAGGCCGGGAGCCGGAGCTTCCCGTTCAAGGTGAGCCAGTCCGACCCCGAGGTCTTCCACGTCACGGCGGACGCGTCCGCGTACGACGTCAGCTGGTACCTGGAACTCGCCTGGTCCAGTGGAGACCGGCACGGCACGCTGGTGATCGACGACGCCGGCCGCCCGTTCCGCACCAGCGGGAACAACGGCCGGCCGGCATACGCCTTCCCGCTCGGCGGCGAGAAGTGGCGACCGGCGTCGGACGCCGGCTGAAGACTCCGCCCGCCGGGCGGGGTCAGTCCCACCAGAAGGACCAACTGGTGGCGCCGACCAGCTCCTTGGCGTACGCCCGCACGCTCCCCGGGCCGCTCCGGACGACGGTGTCCGGACACATCGCGTAGTGCTCGGCGGCCAGCACCTCGGCGTCGTCGAGGCTGTCCGGCGGCGCCGCGACGGAGACGACCAGCGTGTCCGGGCCGAGCGCCACCACCCGGACGCCGAACCGGTCCTCCCACGACCGCAGCACCGCGCAGATCCGGGCCACGTCCTCTTCGTAGTCGAGCGGGCCCGTCCAGCCGATCGCCGCCGGTATGTCGGAGGAGCGGCGGGCCGGGACGAGGGCCAGGTGCGGTTCCTCTATCCACTCGGCCCACGTGCCCGGATCACGGTTCACCGCGTCGGCGACCTGCGCGGCCCGGGTCGCCGGATCGGCGGCCAGGACCCCGGCGGGCGCGAGTCCCGGCCACTCGACCCCGAACGGCTCGGTCTCGTCGCCGACGTGCCCGTCCGTCTCCGCCCTCCAGTACTCCGCGAGGACCTCCTCCACATCGTGGTCCCCGGGGTACGACGCCTCGCCGGGCAGCAGCTCCCAGTCCTCGATGCCGGCCCGGCAGCCGGCCAGGTCCACCAGCACCGGCAGCAGCCCGGTACGGGCCGCCGGCGCGCCCAGGGCCTTCCAGGTACCGGGTGAGGAGGGCTTCTCCGCGTGCCACAGCAGGGGTTCGTGCCAGGGCCCGTCGTCCGTCTCGTCCACCAGTCTGCCGGGCGGCAGTTGGAGTCCTAGGGAGCGCCCACTGGGGTCGGTGGCCAGCCTGGGCAGCGGATTGGGAAGAGTCGCCATACCGGTGACTGTAGGGGCAGCCACTGACAACGGCCCCCGTCCGGTGCCCCGTTGGCGCCGGTCAGGTCAGGGTCGTGATGCAGAACGGGTGGCCCGCCGGGTCGAGCAGCACCCGCCAGCGGTCCGGCTGCGGCTGCGACCCGGCCTTGGCCGCGCCCAGTTTCAGCAGGTGCTCCTCGGCCCAGTCCAGGTCGTCGACGCCCACCTCGATGTGGGCCTGCTTCTCCTGGGCGGGGTCCGGCCAGGTGGGGCGGCGGTAGTCGGCCAGGCGGTTGAAGGCCAGGCCCGCCGCGCCGTCCTTGCCGCCCAGCAGGACGAAGTCGTCGGACGAGTAGGCGACGGGCAGGCCGAACATCTCGCCGTAGAAACGGGACAGTTCGGCGGGGTCGGCGCAGTCGAAGGTGACGGCGACGTAGCGGAACGCGGGTGCGGAAGTGGTCTCCGAGGTCATGGGGGCGACAGTAGGAGATGACCAGGACAGTTGCTGTCCTGGATACGCGGGCCGTGTGGAAAACTTCGGCTCGTGCTCAGCGCGTCCGCCCGTCTGCTGCGTCTGCTCTCCCTGCTCGCCGCCCGGCCCTCCTGGACCTGCGCCGAGCTGGCCGGCCGCATGGCCGTCACCGACCGCACGGTGCGCCGGGACGTCGCCAGGCTGCGCGAGCTGGGCTACACCGTCGACTCCGACGCCGGGCCCTACGGCGGGTACCGGCTGCGGGCGGGCTCGCGCGTGCCGCCGCTGATGCTGGACGACGAGGAGGCGCTGGCGGTGGCGGTCGGGCTGCGGGAGGCGGCGCTGAGCGGGGCCCTCGGCGGGGACCAGGCCGCGCTGTCGGCGTTGCTGAAACTGCGCCAGGTGCTGCCGCCCCGGGTCGCCGAGCGGCTGGGGGAGTGGGACGACGCCTTGGTACGGCTGCCCTGGCCCGAGGAGCCACGGCTGCGGCCCGGCGTGCTGCTGGAGCTCGCCGCGGCCTGCCGACGGGGCGAACGGGCCCGGCTGTCGTACCGCGACGGGCAGGGCCGCGGTACGGTCCGGGACGTCGATCCGTACCGGCTCGTCCACACCGGCCGGCGCTGGTACTTCGTCGCCCGGGACGTGGCCCGGGGCTGGCGGACGTTCCGCGCCGACCGCGTGGAACGGCTGGTGCCCACCGGCCGGCCGGTGGAGATCACCGACCCGCCCGACCCGGCACAGCTGGTCTCCCGCAACACGGCGAACGGCCCCTACCCGCTGTCCGCGACCATCCGCCTCCCCGTCCCCCTGGACCAGGCGCTGCGGCTCGTCCCGGCGACGGTCGGCACCCACAGTGCCGACGGCCCCGACGCCACCCTGGTCGACATCGGCGGCCCGGACGCGGACGGCCTGGCCCGGTATCTGCTGGGCCTCGCGACCCCCCTGCGGGTCCTCGGCCCGGACCCGGTCCGGCAGGCCCTCGTCCGTCTGACCCGGGAACTGCTCGCCGCCCACACGGACGACGGCCCGCCCCCGGAGTGAGGGCGGGCCGTGCGTCTGTCCGTGCCGTCCGGTCAGAGCTTCTCGGGGGTCCTGATGCCCAGCAGGGCCATGCCCTGGTGGAGGGTGCGGGCGGTGAGGTCCACCAGGAACAGGCGGTTCTCCACGACTTCGGCCGGGTTGTCGGGGGACAGCACCTGGCACTGGTCGTAGAACGTCGTCAGGTGCGACGCCAGCTGGTACAGGTACGAGGCCAGCTTGTGCGGCTCGTAGGCCGCCGCCACCTCCAGCAGCGTCTCCGCGAACTGGTCCAGGTGCAGGCCCAGGGCGCGCTCCGCCGGGGCCAGGGCCAGCTCCGGGTGGGGCACCGGACGGGCCTCGCCCGCCTTGCGGAGGATGGACTGGATGCGGGCGTAGGCGTACTGGAGGTAGACGGACGTGTCGCCGTTGAGCGAGACCATCTGGTCCAGGTCGAACTTGTAGTCCCGGACGGCGGAGGTGGACAGGTCGGCGTACTTGACCGCGCCGATACCGACATGGCGGCCGTTCTCCGTGATCTCCTGCTCGGTCAGGCCCACCTTCCCGGCCTTCTCGCGCACCACCGCCGTGGCCCGCTCGGCGGCCTCGTCCAGCAGGTCCTCCAGCTTGACCGTCTCGCCCTCACGCGTCTTGAACGGCTTGCCGTCCTTGCCGAGGACCGTGCCGAAGGCCAGCTGCGTCGCCGTGACGTCCTCGTCGAGCCAGCCGGCCCGCCGCGCCGTCTCGAACACCATCCGGAAGTGCAGGCCCTGCCGGGCGTCCACCACGTAGAGCAGGGTGTTCGCCTTCAGGTTGAAGACGCGGTCGCGGATCGCGGAGAGATCGGTGGCCGCGTAGCCGTAGCCCCCGTCGGACTTCTGCACGATCAGCGGGACCGGGTTGCCGTCCGGGCCCTTGATGTCGTCGAAGAAGACGCAGAGGGCGCCCTCGGAGCGGACGGCCACGCCCGACTCCTCGAGCAGACGGCACGTTTCCGCCAGCATGTCGTTGTAGCCCGACTCGCCGACGATGTCGGCGTCCCGGACCTCCATGTCCAGCTTCTCGAAGACGGAGAAGAAGTAGATCTTCGACTCGTCGACGAACTTCTGCCAGATGGCGAGCGTGTGCGGGTCGCCCGCCTGGAGGTCCACCACCCGGCGCCGGGCCCGCGTCTTGAACTCCTCGTCGGAGTCGAACTTCTTCCGCGCGGTCTTGTAGAGGCGGTCGAGGTTCGACATCGCCTCCTCGCCGGTCACCCGGGCGTCCTTGTGGTCCAGCTCGTGCGGGTGCTCGTCCAGGTACTGGATGAGCATGCCGAACTGGGTGCCCCAGTCGCCGATGTGGTGGCGCCGGATCACGTTCTCCCCGGTGAATTCGAGGATCCGGACGACCGAGTCGCCGATGACCGCCGAGCGCAGGTGGCCGACGTGCATCTCCTTCGCCACGTTGGGCTGGGCGTAGTCGATGACCGTCGTGCCCGGGTTCGCGGCGGTCGGCACGCCGAGGCGGCCCGTCTCGTCCGCGTACCGCTCGGCCAGGTTCGACGTGATCGCCCTGTCCGCGACGGTGATGTTGAGGAAGCCGGGGCCGGACACCTCGACGTCCTCGATCACGTCACCCGTCACCACCTGGGCGACGACCTGGGTCGCCAGCTCCCTGGGGTTCGCCTTCGCCTTCTTGGCCAGGGCCAGGATGCCGTTGGCCTGGAAGTCGGCCCGGTCGCTTCGTCGCAGCAGCGGGTCCGCGCCGGCGGCCTCAGGCAGGGTGGCCGAGAGGGCGGACGCGAGGTGCTGCTGGACGTTGTCGCTGAGGGACGTGACCGAGGCCATAGGAATGGGTGCCGTTCTCCTCGTGGGGATGGATAGACCCAGCCAGTATCCCATGGGGGTAAAGCCGTTTTCCCGGTCGCCGAACGGTCTGTGAGAATGGGGTGTCACCCCGTTCAGAAAGAAGGACGTGCCGATCGTGGCTCAGAGCACCGAGACCACCGACTGGGTCTCCCGTTTCGCGGATGAGGTCATCGAGGAGTCGGAACGCCGTGCCCCGGGCAAACCGGTCGTCGTCGCGTCCGGACTCTCCCCCTCCGGCCCGATCCACCTCGGCAACCTGCGCGAGGTCATGACCCCGCACCTCGTCGCCGACGAGATCCGCCGCCGTGGCCGCCAGGTCCGGCACCTGATCTCCTGGGACGACTACGACCGCTACCGCAAGGTCCCGGCGGGCATCGCGGGCGTCGACGACTCCTGGGCCGAGCACATCGGCAAGCCGCTGACCTCGGTCCCGGCGCCGAAGGGCTCCTCGTACCCGAACTGGGCCGAGCACTTCAAGGCCGCGATGACCGAGTCGCTGGCCGAGCTGGGCGTGGAGTTCGACGGGATCAGCCAGACCGCGCAGTACACCTCCGGTGCCTACCGCGAGCAGATCCTGCACGCCATGAGGCACCGCGGCGACATCGACGCGATCCTCGCCCAGTACCGGACGAAGCCGAAGGGCAAGAAGCCCCAGCAGAAGGCCGTCGACGAGGCGGAGCTGGAGGCCGAGGAGGGCTCGGGCGCCGCGTCGGAGGACGACGGCAGCTCCGGTTCGGCCGGGTACTTCCCGTACAAGCCGTACTGCGGCGGCTGCGGCAAGGACCTCACCACGGTCACCTCGTACGACGACGACAGCACCGAGCTGGCGTACACCTGCACCGCCTGCGGCTTCGCCGAGACCGTCCGGCTCAGCGAGTTCAACCGCGGCAAGCTGGTCTGGAAGGTCGACTGGCCGATGCGCTGGGCGTACGAGGGCGTGATCTTCGAGCCGAGCGGCGTCGACCACTCCTCGCCCGGGTCCAGCTTCCAGGTCGGCGGGCAGATCGCCCCGATCTTCGGCGGCACGCAGCCCATCGGCCCGATGTACGCCTTCGTCGGCATCAGCGGTATGGCGAAGATGTCGTCCTCGCGGGGAGGTGTGCCGACCCCGGCCGACGCGCTGAAGATCATGGAGCCGCAGCTGCTGCGCTGGCTGTACGCCCGCCGCAGGCCCAACCAGTCGTTCAAGATCGCCTTCGACCAGGAGATCCAGCGGCTCTACGACGAGTGGGACAAGCTGGCGGCCAAGGTCGCGGAGGGTTCCGCGCTGCCCGGTGACGTCGCCGCGTACACCCGCGCCGTCGGCACCGCCGCCGGCGAGCTGCCGAGGACCCCGCGTCCGCTGCCGTACCGCACGCTCGCCTCCGTCGCCGACATCACCGCCGGCCACGCCGACCAGGCGCTGCGGATCCTCTCCGAGCTGGACCCGGAGCAGCCGCTGGGCTCGCTGGAGGAGGTCCGCCCGCGGTACGACAAGGCCGAGGCGTGGATCAACGCGCACGTGCCCGCCGACCAGCGGACCATCGTGCGGGACGAGCCCGACGGGGAGCTGCTGAAGTCGCTCGACGAGGCGTCCGCGCAGTCGGTGCGGCTGCTGCTCGACGGGCTGGCCGAGCACTGGTCGCTCGACGGGCTGACGCACCTCGTGTACGGCGTGCCGAAGGTGCAGGCCGGTTTCCCCGCCGACGCCACGCCGAAGGAGCTGCCCGCCGAGATCAAGACGGCTCAGCGGACGTTCTTCGCGCTGCTGTACCACCTGCTCGTCGGCCGGGACACCGGTCCCCGGCTGCCCACGCTGCTGCTCGCGGTGGGGCAGGAGCGGGTCCGCAAGCTGCTCGGTGAGTAAGCGGCGCCGGGCGCGGTAGGAGCCGTACGGCGAAGGGGCCCTCCTTCCGGAGGGCCCCTTCGTCATGCCGTCACGTTTTCCGATGCCGTCACGCGATGTGGTCCGCTTCCAGTTCCGCGTTGAAACGGTTGGTGAAACGGTTGACCATGCGGTCCGCGTCCCGCGCCGGGAGCGTGAGGCCGTACGTCGCCTCCACCGCCTCGCCGAACTGGTGCGGTGTGGGGAAGCTGCCGTCGATCGACTTGCGGAAGACCTGGTAGAAGTCGTCCTCGGTCGGGTTCGGCTCCGGGACGCCGCCGCCTTCCCCCAGTTCCCGGGTGCGGGTGGGGCTCACCGGGATGGGGAAGCTGCCCGTCTCCTCGGGGGAGGGCTGCTGGAACTGCTCCGGGGGCTGCTCCTCGTACCAGTCCTCGTACTGCTCCTCGGGCTCGTACTGAGGCTCCGGGGGCGGTTCGTAGGCGGGGTCGTAGCCGCCGTGGTACTCGATCTCGCGCTGGGCCTGGAACCAGGGGCTCTGCTCGTCCTCGGGGGGTTCCTCCGGGTACGGCCCGCCGGTGGGTGCCGCCTGCGCGGGGACGGCCGCCGTCCTGTCGGCACGGCCGCCCGGGGCCGCGGCGGCGGGCCCGCGCCCGGCGGTGGCGTCGGCCGCCACGAGCTGCGGCTGCCGGGGCGCCGTGGGCAGCAGCGCCGGGTCGACGCCCGCCGCCGCCAGGCCCGCCGGGGCCGTCTCCGCCAGCGGGACGCCGTACCTCGCCAGCCTCAGCGGCATCAACGACTCCACCGGAGCCTTGCGCCGCCAGGCCCGGCCGAAACGGCTCTGCAGCCTCGCCTGGTAGACGAGACGTTCCTGCTCCATCTTGATGACCTGCTCGTAGGAGCGCAGCTCCCACAGCTTCATGCGCCGCCAGAGGAGGAACGTGGGGACCGGCGAGAGGAGCCAGCGGGTGAGGCGGACCCCCTCCATGTGCTTGTCGGCCGTGATGTCGGCCATCCGGCCGATCGCGTGGCGGGCGGCCTCCACCGCCACGACGAAGAGGACCGGGATCACCGCGTGCATGCCCACACCCAGCGGGTCCGGCCAGGCGGCGGCGCCGTTGAACGCGATCGTCGCCGCCGTCAGGAGCCACGCCGTCTGGCGCAGCAGCGGGAAGGGGATGCGGATCCAGGTCAGCAGCAGGTCGAGGGAGAGAAGGACGCAGATGCCCGCGTCGATTCCCACCGGGAACACATAGGAGAAGTTCCCGAAGCCCTTCTTGATGGCCAGCTCTCGAACGGCCGCGTACGAACCGGCGAAGCCGATGCCGGCGATGATCAGCGCGCCGGTCACGACCACGCCGATGAGCACGCGGTGCATCCGTGTCAGCTGCAGTGGCGCGGCCACTCGTACTCCCCTCCCATTACGTGTTGTTGCGCGCAACAGGGTGGCACACGTGTGCGGCGAACGTGGTGCCGGTCAGCCGCTACGGCCTTCCGGTCAGCTTTTCTCCACAGCCGACTTGGACGGAGATGCACCGGAGGAGGCCGACTTGACCGGGGCCTTGGAGGCGGACTTCGAGGCCGACGCCGACGCCGACGCCGGCTCGGAGGGCGAGGCGGGGTCCTTCGTCGGGGAAGTCGCACCGCCGCCCTCACCGTTGGCCGACGAGACCGCCGACACAACCTCCTTCAGCGCCTTCTGCGCGTCCTTCGCCATGCCGTCGGCGTCGGGGGTCTTCTCGCCCGCGAGACCGGCGCCGTTGTAATCCACGGTGACCACGACGTTCTTCACCCGGGCGACGACCGTCTGCTGCTTGAAGAGACCCTCCTTCTTCTTCAGGTCGTAGCGCACCGTCGTCGCCTCCGAGCCCGTCCCGGACAGCGGCACGACCCTGGCGTTCTTGGCGCCGTCCACCGACTGGGCGTCCTTGACCTGCTGGGAGTAGTACGCGTGCGCCTGATCGTCGCCCGCGCCCCGGGCGGCGTCGGAGTCGAAGCGGAGCAGGGAGATGTTCAGCCAGCGGAACTGCGAGCCCTTGACACCGTTGTTGTCCAGGCTGTTCCAGGAGCAGGAGGCGCGCGCCGACGGGTCGTCCGAGCTGCCCTTCTTGCCCGACTTCGCACCCTCCGGGACCAGGTCGGTCAGGGTCTTCTTCGACAGCGCCGAGCACGGCTCGGGAAGCTTCTGGTACGCGGCGGCCGGCACGGTCGGGGACGCGCTCGCCGAGGGCTGCGAAGTGCCGCTCGCCGACTGCCGGGTGCTCTCCTCGCCGGACTTGGCCTTGGAGTCGCCGGAGTCCGAGGAGCAGGCGGCGGTGATCAGGACCGCGGGAACGGCTGCCGCGCAGACAAGAGCGCGGCGCAGGCGCCTGGCTCGCTGGGCATGGGCACGGTCGTCTCGCTGGGCTGCTCGCTGCATGGTTCCTTCACTCGTGACGCTCGGTGTTCGTGCGGGTTCCTGCGGGGCCACGGTACGCGGTGAAGGAGCTGTGCGGCTTTGGTTCCGGAGCTTCGCGAGCGGGGCCCGATCCGGTCGGCGAGGCCGTCAGCCGCCCAGCGTGTCGGCCAGTTGAGAGGCCAGATTAAGGGCCCTGTCCTGCATTTCCTTGCTGTCCGGGACCGTTCCGGTGGCCGTCGGCTGCTCCTCGTACTGGAGGGTGACGACGACGTTGGACGTGCGGAACACCACAGTGACCGTCCGCTGTTCGGCCGTCGAGCCGGACGTGTCCAGCTGGTCGTCCAGATACGCCTCGTCACCGAGGTCGGCGAGCGTGCGGGGCTGGAGTTCGCCGGGCGGGGCACCGGGGGCGGCCCCCGCGGAGCCCGAGGGCGCCGAGGACCCGGAGGGCGACCCCGAAGGGTCCGCGGAGGCCGACGACTTCGACGACGGGTCCGACGCGGGCGAGGAGGCGGCCCCGCCGGGGGAGCCCGTCGCGGACGACGTCGGCGTCGGGGACGTGGGCGGGGACGACGAGCCGCTCGGCGCCGGCAGGTCCGCGGCCGTCTGCTTCTCCAGGTACAGCTTCTGCGCCTGGTCGTCGTCGCTGACCGTGTTGTCGTACGACACCACGCGCTCGAAGTCGACGGAGAGGTGGTCCGTGGCGCCGGCCGACTCGACCTTCCAGTGGCAGCCGACCTTGCGGTCGGTGTCGTAGGTGAGCGCGGCCTCGCCCTGGTACGCCTGGTCCCGCTGGGCCGGGTCGGTGATCTGCTGGATGCCGGGCAGCAGCGAGTCCAGGGCGTCGTGACCGACCGCGCCGCAGGGTTCGGGGAGCGTGCGGTACTTGCCGGGCTGCGCGGCGACCGTGGCCGTGCCGGCGCCGCCCGGGTTGGCGTCGTCCGGGTTGGCGCCGTCGTCCTGGGCGCCGCCCGTGCAGCCGGCCAGCAGCGCCGCGAGGAGGGCGGCGGTGCCGGTTACGTACGCCTTCCGCTGCACGGTCGGGCTCCTCTCGACGATCTGTGCTCGCTCGGTGCTCCAGTGTCCCCGCCGGTTATTCGCTTGCCGCGGCGGGGCGCCCCCTGGAGACAATGTGTATCGCACGCACTGCCGTGGACGCCGGTCCCCTGTCCCTTTTCATCGACCTTGGCGTGGCTTTTGCGTTTTGCCGCCTTCAAGACTTTTGCTGTTGCCTTCGGGGGAATGAGGAAGACATGTCGTACGTGGAGATGCCGGGCGCCAAGGTTCCGATCCGGATGTGGGCGGATCCGGCGACGGTCGAGGACGTGGCTCTGCGCCAGCTCCGGAACGTCGCGACCCTGCCGTGGATCAAGGGCCTGGCCGTGATGCCGGACGTGCACTACGGCAAGGGCGCGACGGTCGGCTCGGTCATCGCGATGCAGGGCGCCGTGTGCCCGGCGGCGGTGGGTGTGGACATCGGCTGCGGGATGTCGGCGGTGCGGACGTCGCTGACCGCGAACGACCTCCCGGGAGACCTGTCCCGCCTCCGCTCGAAGATCGAGCAGGCCATCCCGGTGGGGCGGGGCATGCATGAGGACCCCGTCGAGCCGGGGGGCTTCCACGGGCTGGCCACGTCCGGGTGGGAGGACTTCTGGGGGCGGTTCGACGGGATCGCGGAAGCGGTCAAGTTCCGTCAGGAGCGTGCCTGGAAGCAGATGGGAACGCTCGGCAGCGGCAACCACTTCGTCGAGGTGTGCACGGACACGGACGGTTCCGTCTGGCTGATGCTCCACTCCGGGTCCCGGAACATCGGCAAGGAACTCGCCGAGCACCACATCGGCGTGGCGCAGAAGCTCCCGCACAACCAGGGTCTGGTCGACCGCGACCTCGCCGTCTTCGTGTCGGACACCCCGCAGATGGCGGCCTACCGCAACGACCTGTTCTGGGCGCAGGAGTACGCCAGGTACAACCGCACGCTCATGATGGCGCTCCTGAAGGACGTGGTCCGCAAGGAGTTCAAGAAGGCGAAGCCGGCCTTCGAGCCGGAGATCTCCTGCCACCACAACTACGTGGCCGAGGAGCGGTACGAGGGGATGGACCTGCTCGTGACCCGCAAGGGCGCGATCCGGGCCGGCTCCGGCGACCTCGGGATCATCCCCGGCTCGATGGGTACGGGCTCGTACATCGTGAAGGGCCTCGGCAACGAGCGGTCCTTCAACTCGGCCTCGCACGGCGCGGGCCGGCGGATGAGCCGGAACGCGGCCAAGCGGCGCTTCTCGACCGCGGACCTGGAGGAGCAGACGCGGGGCGTGGAGTGCCGTAAGGACTCCGGCGTCGTGGACGAGATCCCGGGTGCCTACAAGTCGATCGACCAGGTCATCGACCAGCAGCGGGACCTGGTGCAGGTCGTGGCGAAGCTGAAGCAGGTCGTCTGCGTGAAGGGCTGATCCGGCCCGCTGGTCCGGCCCGGCGCCCTCGTGGCGCCGGGTCAGACGTCTTCGTCCGGCTGGAGCGAGTCCAGCCAGCGCAGCAGGCGTTCGCCCTCGCGGCTCATGACGTCCGGGTCGCGCAGGGCGTTGGCCAGGAGGGACATGCCCTGGTAGCCGGAGACCAGGGTGAGGGCGAGGCCGTCCGGATCGGGCAGACCCAGGGCGCGGAACTGGGCGGCCGTCCAGTCCAGCAGGCGGCGGATCACCTCGCCGGCCTCCGCGTCCAGTGTGCCGTCCGTGCGCTTGTCGAGTTCGACGGCCAGGGTGCCGGTGGGACAGCCGTGGCGGGCGGCGCTCTCGCGCTGGGCGACCCATGCCTCGACCAGGCCCTTGAGGCGGTCGCGCGGGTCCGGCGACTCGCCGAGCCGGCCGGTGAGTTCGTCCAGGTGGGTGCGGTGCTCCGCCAGTGCGGCCCGGACCAGCTCGTCCTTGGTCTTGAAGTAGTAGTAGACGTTCCCGACCGGGACGTCCGCCTCCCGTGCGATGTCGGCGAGGGTGGTCCGCTCTATCCCCTGCTCGTGCAGGACCCGGGCCGCCGCGGCGGTGAGCCGTCGGCGCTTCTGTGACGCCCGCCCCCGCCGATCCACTGAGTTTGTCACCTGACTGACTATAGACAGGGCCCCGTCGCGCTGTGCTAGCGTCCTACTTAGTTAGTCAACTGACTCAGTAATAGGGGGCACAGTGATCACGGTGACCGGAGCGACCGGCAACATCGGGCGGACGCTGGTGGAACTGCTGGCCGGGGCGGGGGAGGAGGTCGTGGCCGTGTCGCGGCGGCCCGCGCCGAAGGACCCGGGGCGCGGGGTCCGATGGGTGACGGGCGGGGTCGGTGACGCCGAGAGCCTGCGGCCGGCCCTCGACGGCGCCCGCGCGGTGTTCCTCGTGCTGGGCGGCGAACTGAACTTCGCGGGGACGCGCCCCGGTGTCCTGACGGACGTGGTCGCGGATGCCGGTGCCGAGCGGATCGTCCTGGTGTCGTCGCAGGTCAGCGCCACCCGGCCGGAGGCGCCCTCGCACGCCCGGCTGCGGGACCTGGAGGCCGCGGTGCGCGCGTCCGGGCGGGAGTTCACCATCCTGCGGCCCGGCGGATTCGCCTCCAACGCCCTCGCCTGGGCCGAGTCCGTCCGCGCCGGGCGGACCGTCCACGCCCCCTTCGGTGACGTGGCGCTGCCCGTGGTCGACCCGGCGGACATCGCCGCCGTGGCCGCCGCCGCGCTGCGCGAGGACGGGCACGCCGGCCGGGTGTACGAGCTGACCGGCCCCGAGCCGATCAGCCCGCGCCGACAGGCCCAGGTGATCTCCGCCGCGCTCGGCGAGGACGTGGCCTTCGTGGAGCTGTCCCGCGCCCAGGCGCAGGCGGCGATGGCGCGGTCCATGCCCGAGCAGGTCGTCGCGGGCACGCTGGACGTCCTCGGCGAGCCCCTCCCGGCCGAGCGCCGGGTGAGCCCCGACGTCGCGGCCGTGCTGGGCCGCCCGGCCGCGCCCTTCGCGCAGTGGGTCGCACGCAACCTGCCGGCGTTCGCCTGAGCCCCTTCGCCCGGATCGGCGCCCGTGCCGGGGCCCGCGCGTGCTCGCCCCCGGCTTCGCAGTCCGGCCACCGGCCGCTGGAACCGGGCGCGGGGCGGCCGGGCGACGAGTGGCGGGTCCCGCGCCACACGCGGCGGGCCACCGACCGGTACCTGCAACGCCGGGGCCCGCCACGGCCCCGGGTGCGGTGGGAGCAGTTCCGCGCGCTCGCGGTGTCCGCTCGGTGACCGCCCTCGCGGTCACCGAGGCCGTCGCGCGCGTTACTTCGCGTGCCGGACCGCGTAGATCATGACGAACGCCAGGAAGTGGATGCCGAAGAGGAAGTAGGCGAGGAAGTACCAGACCTGGCGTTCGTCCTTCGTCTCCTGGGCCAGGCGGCGCCTCTCCCGGGAGCCGTCGTCGTCCGTCACGACTCGCGGTGCACCTTGGTGTTGGACGCCTGGGCACGCGGGCGCAGCACCAGGAGGTCGACGTTGACATGGCTGGGGCGGGTCACCGCCCAGGTGATGGTCTCGGCGACGTCGTCCGCGGTGAGGGGCTCGGCCACGCCCTGGTACACCTTCTCCGCCTTCTCCCGGTCCCCGCCGAAGCGGGTCAGCGCGAACTCGTCCGTCCTGACCATGCCGGGGGCGATCTCGATGACCCGGACCGGACGGCCGACGATCTCCAGGCGGAGGGTCTCGGCCAGGACGTGCGAGCCGTGCTTGGCGGCCACATAGCCGCCGCCGCCCTCGTAGGTGCCGTGGCCGGCGGTGGAGGAGACGACCACGACCACGCCGTCACCGCTCGCCTCCAGCTTCGGGAGCATGGCCTGCGTCATGTTCAGGGCGCCGATCACGTTCGTCTCGTACATGGTGCGCCAGTCCGCCGGGTCGCCGGTGGCCACCGGGTCCGCGCCGAGGGCGCCGCCCGCGTTGTTGACCAGCACGCCGACCGTCTTGAAGGCCGTGGCGAACTCGTCGACGGCCGCGCGGTCGGTCACGTCCAGCGGATAGGCCATCGCCGAGTGTCCGGCCTTCGTCAGCTCCTCGGCCAGGGCCTCCACGCGGTCCTTGCGGCGGGCGGTGAGGACGACGCGGTAGCCGGCCTCGGCGAGCTGCCGGGCCGTGGCGGCGCCGATACCGCTGCTCGCGCCGGTGACGACGGCGATGCGGGCGGCGGCGGACGGGGCTGCGGTGGCCATGGCTGCTCCTGGGACGTGCGTCGGGACCGTTTCGTCCAGCGTAAGTGAGCCTCAGCCGCCGTTCCGGGGCGCCCACATGATGACGGCCATTCCGGCCAGGCAGATCAGCGCCCCGGTGACGTCCCAGCGGTCGGGGCGGTAGCCGTCCGCGACCGCGCCCCACAGGAGCGAGCCGGCGACGAAGATCCCGCCGTAGGCGGCGAGGATGCGGCCGAAGTGGGCGTCCGGCTGGAAGGTGGCGACGAAGCCGTACGCGCCGAGGGCGAGGACGCCCCCGGTGATCCACAGCCAGCCCCGGTGCTCCCGGACGCCCTGCCAGACCAGCCAGGCGCCGCCGATCTCGAACAGCGCGGCGACGACGAACAGGGCGGCGGAGCGGAGGATCGGCATGGGGGCAGCTTCGCACGCGCCCGGCACGTCACCGGGCGGCGGTGTCGCCCGCGTCCTGTCACCTGTTGGAGGGCGCCTGGCGGCCGGCGGGCGTGGCATACATCCGTACGGCGGGCGGGAGCGGGAGCGCGAGCGGGAAGTGGTGAGGGCCGTGCGGATGCGGGCGTGGGTGTTGTCCGGGGTGTGTGCCGGTGCCGTGCTGGTGCCGGGGTCCGCGGTGGCCGCTCCGGCTCCGGAGGCCGATGTGACCCTCCACGGGACCGCCGTGATGGACGGGGACCAGGTGGAGGTGCGGCTGACGCCGCGCAGCGAGGGGACCGCCGCCGTCGCGGACGCCACGGTCCGGCTGCGCTGGTCGGTCGCGCTCGCCGACGAGCAGGCGCTGCCCGCGCGGTGCGTCCGGGAGGACGAGCGGGCGGTGCTGTGCGGGACCGGGGCGCTGGCCGTGGACGCGGCCGGGGAGCAGCTGCGGCTGCCGGTACGGCTGCGGGAGCGGGCGCCGGAGGTGACGCTGGAGGTCTCCACGGTGTGGAGCTCGGGCGGGCCGGACGCGGACCGGTCGAACGACCGGGCGGAGGTGCTCGTCCTGGCCACGGGCGACCCGTACGCCTTCTGACCGCCCGCACGACCCGTACGTCTTCTGACCGGCCCGCGCTCCGGGCGGGCGGGTCAGTCGGTGTTCTCCGTGTCGTAGCGCTCGCGGGCCGCCCTGACCTCGTCGAAGTGGGCCTCCGCCCAGTCCTTGACGGCGGTGAGCAGGCAGGCGAGGCCCACGCCGAGCGGGGTGAGTTCGTAGTCGACGCGGACCGGGACGGACGGGGTGACCGTGCGGCTGACGATGCCGTCCCGCTCCAGGCTGCGCAGGGTCTGGGTGAGCATCTTGGGGCTGACGCCGGCGATCTTGCGGCTGAGATCGCTGTAGCGCCGGGGGCCGGTGGCCAGGGCGGCGACGACGAGGCTGACCCACTTGTCGCTGAGCCGGCCGAGGAGCTGGTTGGTGGGGCACGCCCGCAGGAAGGCGTCGTAGTCTGCGCGGGCCCGTTCGCGGCGCTGGGCCGCGGTGGTGGTCGGCATGGGCTCTCCCCTCCGGGACAGTTACGCACTCCCAGGTAACTACTTACTCTTCGATAGTAGCTCTCCTACGGTTGGTGTGCGGCCGGAAAGTGCCGCGTGAACCGTCAAGGTCCCTGGGACTGGGGAGAGTTGTCATGCGTGCTGCTGTGGTGAGGACGTTCGGCGGACCGGAGGCCGTGGAGATCGCGGAGGTGCCGGTGCCGGAGCCGCGGGCGGGGCAGGTGCGGATCAAGGTGGCCGCGGGGGCGCTGAACCCCGTGGACGCCGGGGTGCGCGCCGGCCTGTTCGGCGGGGCCGGCAAGACGCTCGGGCTCGGCTGGGACGTGGCCGGGACGGTGGACGCGGTCGGCGTGGCCGCCGCCTGGCAGGTGGGCGACCCGGTGGTGGCGCTCGTGCCGGGGGTGGCCGACCCGCTGGGGGCGCACGCCGAGTACGTCGTCGTGGGGGCGGGCGCGGTGGCGAAGGCGCCGGCCGGGGTGGACGCCGTCCACGCGGGCACGCTGCCGCTGAACGGGCTGACCGCGCTCCAGGCGCTGGACCTGCTGGATCTCGCGCCGGGCGGCTCCCTGCTGGTGACCGGGGCGGCGGGCGCGGTCGGCGGGTTCGCCGTCCAGCTGGCCGCGCACCGGGGGATCGAGGTGACCGGACAGGCCCGGGCGGGGGACGAGGAGCTGGTGCGGTCGCTGGGCGCCGCGCGCTTCACCGCGGGCGCGGACGCGGCCGTGGCTGCGCCGGGCGGGGTGGACGCGGTGCTGGACGCCGCCGTGCTCGGCGAGCCGGCCCTGGAGTGGGTGCGGGACGGTGGCGCGTACGTCGGGGTGCGCCCCGGGGCGCACCCCGGGCCGGTGCGCGGGGTGCGGCCGGGGTCCGTGCAGGTGACCGCGGACGGGGCGCAGCTGGCGGAGCTGGTCCGGCTGGTGGAGGAGGGGGTGCTGACCCTGCGGGTGGCCGAGACCTATGCCCTGGAGGAGGCCGCGAAGGCGCACGCCCGGCTGGCGGAAGGCGGGCTGCGGGGGCGGCTGGTGCTGCTGCCGTAGGGCGCCGGACGCGGGTGTGGAGGGGGTCGGAATACCTGCGGTGGGGTGACCGTTGGAGGGGTATAGTTGAACGGTCAACAACCTGGAGGGTGAGCGACCATGCAGTTCGGGATCTTCACGGTCGGCGATGTCACGCCGGACCCCACCACGGGGCGCACTCCGACCGAGCGCGAGCGGATCAAGGCCATGGTCGCCATCGCGCTGAAGGCCGAGGAGGTCGGCCTGGACGTCTTCGCCACCGGCGAGCACCACAACCCGCCGTTCGTGCCGTCGTCCCCGACCACCATGCTCGGCTACATAGCGGCCCGCACGGAGCGGCTCGTCCTCTCCACCTCCACCACCCTGATCACCACCAACGACCCGGTGAAGATCGCGGAGGACTACGCGATGCTCCAGCACCTGGCCGACGGGCGCGTGGACCTCATGATGGGACGCGGCAACACCGGCCCGGTCTACCCCTGGTTCGGCAAGGACATCCGGGACGGGATCAACCTCGCCGTCGAGAACTACGCCCTGCTGCGCCGCCTGTGGCGCGAGGACGTCGTCGACTGGGAGGGCAAGTTCCGCACCCCGCTGCAGGGGTTCACCTCGACGCCCCGCCCGCTGGACGACGTACCGCCGTTCGTCTGGCACGGCTCCATCCGCTCGCCGGAGATCGCCGAGCAGGCCGCGTACTACGGCGACGGGTTCTTCCACAACAACATCTTCTGGCCCGCCGACCACACCAGGCGGATGGTGGAGTTCTACCGGAAGCGGTACGCCCACTACGGGCACGGCACGCCCGAGCAGGCGATCGTCGGGCTCGGCGGCCAGGTGTTCATGCGGAAGAACTCGCAGGACGCGGTACGGGAGTTCCGGCCGTACTTCGACAACGCGCCGGTCTACGGCCACGGGCCGTCCCTGGAGGACTTCACCGAGCAGACCCCGCTGACCGTGGGCTCCCCGCAGCAGGTGATCGAGCGGACGCTGTCCTTCCGCGAGTACGCCGGCGACTACCAGCGCCAGCTGTTCCTGATGGACCACGCGGGCCTGCCGCTGAAGACCGTGCTGGAGCAGCTCGACATGCTCGGCGAGGAGGTCGTGCCGGTGCTGCGCAAGGAGTTCGCCGTCGGGCGCCCGGCGGACGTGCCGGAGGCGCCGACCCACCGGTCACTGCTGGCCGCCGCGCGGAAGGAGACCGTCGCATGAGGCTCGTCGTCGTATCGGCGGGGCTGGGCGTCCCGTCCTCCACCCGGCTGCTGGCCGACCGGCTGGCCGCCGCCGTGGACCGGCACACGCCGGTGGACGTCCAGGTGGTCGAGCTGCGCGACCTCGCCGTCGAGATCGCGCACACCTTCACCAACGGGTTCGCCGGGAAGGCCCTGGCCGCCGCGCAGGACGCGGTGGCGCGGGCCGACGGGCTGATCGTCGTCACCCCGGTGTTCAGCGCGTCGTACAGCGGGCTGTTCAAGTCCTTCTTCGACGTGCTCGACAGGGACACGCTGGCCGGCAGGCCGGTGCTGATCGCGGCGACCGGCGGTACGGCACGGCACTCGCTGGTGCTGGAGCACGCCCTGCGGCCGTTGTTCGCCCACCTGCGGGCCGTGGTCGTCCCGACGGGCGTGTACGCCGCCTCCGAGGACTGGGGCGCGGAGGGACTGCCCGAGCGGATCGACCGGGCGGCGGGGGAGCTGGCCGCGCTGATGCCGTCGGCGGTCCGGCGGGAAGAGCCCGATGTGCCGCCGTTCGCCGAGCGGCTGGCGGCGCTGCGGCCCTGAGGGTGTCCCGGCGGGGGCCGCGACCGGTAGGGGCGCGGTGGCAGCCGACGGTGGGACCGGGGCGGAGGCCGACGGTGCGGCCGGGGCGGAGGCCGACGGTGAGAGCCGGGTAAAAAGGGTGGTCGCAGGCCATCGCGCCCGGCCGGACCGCCGGTGGCCTTGGCAGACTGGGGACGTGCCCCAGACTGTGCTGCTCGCCGAAGACGACCGTGCCATCCGCCATGCCCTGGAGCGTGCCCTGTCGCTGGAGGGGTACGAGGTGACGGCGGTCGCCGACGGCGTGGAAGCGCTGGCGCAGGCCCACCGGAACCCGCCGGACGTCCTCGTCCTGGACGTGATGATGCCGGGCATCGACGGCCTCCAGGTCTGCCGGGTCCTGCGCGCCGAGGGCGACCGCACCCCGATCCTCATGCTCACCGCGCTGGTGGAGACCGCCGACCGCATCGCCGGCCTGGACGCCGGGGCGGACGACTACGTGGTCAAGCCGTTCGACGTGGAGGAGGTCTTCGCCCGGCTGCGGGCGCTGCTGCGCCGCACCGGCGCGGCGCCCCTCACCAGCGGGTCCGAGGAGCCCCCGCGGGAGACGCAGGGCTCCGACCGGCAGCTGGAGGCCGCCGGCATCCGCATGGACCTCCAGGCCCGCCGGGCCTGGCGCCGCCGGCGCGAGCTGGAACTGACCCGCACCGAGTTCGAGCTGCTGGAACTGCTGGTGCGCAACGCGGGCATCGTGCTCGACCACTCCACCATCTACGACCGCATCTGGGGTTACGACTTCGGCCCGGGCTCCAAGAACCTCGCCGTCTACGTCGGCTACCTGCGCCGCAAACTGGTCGAACCCGGCGCCCCGCAGCTGATCCACACCGTGCGGGGCGTGGGTTACGTGCTGCGGGAGGACTGAGTGGGCCGCCGCCCGTGGCTGCCGGACCGGCCCCGGCAGAAGCTGGTCTCCCTGCGCACCACCTTCGCGGTCTCGTTCGCCGCCGTCACCGCGGCCGTCACGATCCTCGTCGGCATCCTGTCGTACAACTCCGCCGCACGGCTCGTCCGCGTCGACCAGCAGTCGGTGTTCACCCAGGTCGTGCAGGACGTGCGGGACGAGGTACGGCAGCAGGCGATGGGCCCCGGGGACTTCTCCTCCTCCCGCCCCGGGCACGACCTGGTCCGCCCCGCCCGCACCGACGTCCAGGTGCTCGGCGCGCGGGGGCAGATCGTGGACCACGGCAGCCCGGTGCTGCCCGTCACCTCCGCGGACAAGGGGGCGGCGGTCGCCCGCCCGGCCGGGCAGGTCGTCCAGCACAAGGACGTCCGGGTGGACGAGGACCTGTTCCGCGTCGCCACCGTCTCGCTCGGCGACGGGCGGGGCGCGGTCCAGGTGGCGCAGGAGTTCAGCGACACCGAGGACCTGCTGCGGGCCCTCCAGCAGCGGACGCTGATCCTGATGGCGGCGGTCGTGGTGGCGGCCGGGCTGTTCGGGTGGTGGCTGGCCCGGCGGATCACCCGGCGCCTGGTGATCCTCACCTCCGCCGCCGAGGACGTCGCCCGCACCCGGCGGCTGGGCATTCAGGTGCCGGTGACCGGCCTGGACGAGGTGGGGCGGCTCGGGCGCGCCTTCGACCGGATGCTGGGGCGGCTCGCCCAGTCGGAGGAGGACCAGCGCAGGCTCGTCCAGGACGCCGGCCATGAGCTGCGCACACCGCTGACCTCCCTGCGCACCAACATCTCCCTGCTGCGCCGGATCGACGAACTCCCGCCCGCCACCCGGGAGGACCTGGTCGCCGACCTCTCCCAGGAGGCCCGGGAACTCACCGACCTGGTCAACGAGCTGGTCGACCTCGCCGCCGGGCAGTCCGACGCCGAGCCGCCGCAGCGGCTGGACCTCGCCGACCTGGCCGAGGACGTCGTCGGGCTGGCCCGGCGCCGTACCGGCCGGGACGTCGTGCTGCACACGAGCGGTGACACGACGACCGACGGGCGCCCCGGGATGCTCCAGCGGGCCATCTCCAACCTGGTCGAGAACGCGGCCAAGTTCGATCCGGACGGCAGGGCGCCGATCGAGGTCGACGTCGCCGGGCCGGCCCGGCCGGGCACCGTGCGGGTGGAGGTGCGGGACCGGGGGCCCGGGATCGCCGACGGTGACCTCGTCCGCATCTTCGACCGCTTCTACCGCGCCGCCGACGCCCGCTCCCAGCCAGGCTCGGGTCTCGGCCTGTCCATCGTGCGCGAGGTCGCGATGGCCCACGGCGGAGCGCCGTTCGCCTTCCGGCGCGAAGGCGGCGGGGCGGTCATCGGGTTCACGGTCGGGGGCGGCATGGCCGGGGGCGGCGGCTCCGGCTGACGGGCGTACGGCGGGGGCCGCACGGGCCCGGGCCGTACGGGCGGCGGGCCGCACAGGCGCGGGCCGCCGTACGGGCGGCGGGGGCACAGGCGCGGGCCGTACGGGCGGGGGGCTGAGTACGCGTACCTACCGCAGGCTGGTGGGCACGCTCATCCCCGCGGCCCGCTCGCCGCCGTAGCGTCGCCGCATGCCCGAGGAGACCACCCCGCCCGCCGCCCCGCCCGCAACCCCGCCCGCCGGCCCCGCACTCGGCGGTCCGGTGGTCCGTGCCCTCGGCGCCGGCTGTCTGGGCTGCGGCGGCCTCGTGCTCGTCGCCGTCCTGGCCCTGGTCGGCGTGCTCCTGTGGAACGCCTCGGACGGCACGGACCTGCCCCGGGTGGCGCCCCGGGAGATGGCGGACCGCGCCGTCCGGAACTCGCAGGAGGCGTACGACGTCATGGGGTTCACGCGCGCCCTGCAGCCGGGGGAGGAGCCGGGGGAGGGCGGCGCCGGCACGCGGAACACGCTGGGCGCCCAGTACTGCTACGACGGCGGTCCGCTGGGGCTGGAGGACAGGACGGTCGACGGCGCCTACGGGATGTACCACGAGTGGGCGCTGGACCAGGTGCCCGCCGGCCGGGCCGTCCCCGGTCTGCGCCGGCTGCGCCGGCGGCTGCGGGAGGACGGCTGGGACGTCTCGTCGTACCGGGAGGGCGGCAGCGGCGAGGACTGGTCGCTGTTCGTCCGGCGGGACGGCGGGGAGCGGATGTCCTTCACGTGGTCCCCGCGCCGGCGGTACTTCACGGGCGGCGCCACCGTGCCGTGCGCCTACGACCCCGGGTGGACGGCCGGCGCCGGCGGCTTCTGGAGCCCCGACTCCGCCGCCGGCTCCGTGACGCCGCCCGTCCTCGCCCCCGGGAGACTATGAACGGCCGGGCAGCGTGAGGAAGCCCTCCGCGCGGGCGCTCGCCAGACCGATCCTGGGGATGTCGCTGCTCTTGGCGAACAGCAGGAACCGGGGCTCCCACACCGGGCGGTACTTGGCGTTGGCCCGGTACAGGGACTCGATCTGCCACCAGCGGGAGAAGAAGGTGAGGGTCGAGCGCCAGACCCGCAGGACGGGTCCCGCGCCGAGACGGGCGCCGCGTTCGAAGACCGAGCGGAACATCGCGAAGTTGAGGGAGACCCGCTCGATCCCCAGCCCCTCCGCCCTGAGCAGCAGTTCGACGACCATGTACTCCATCAGGCCGTTCTCGCAGGAGCGGTCGCGGCGCATCAGGTCCAGGGACAGGCCGTGCTCTCCCCAGGGGACGAAGCTGAGCAGGGCGCGCGGTTCGCCGTCGGCGTCCCGGCACTCCAGCATCACGCAGCGGCCGTCGGCCGGGTCGCCGAGGCGGCCGAGGGCCATGGAGAAGCCGCGTTCGGCGGCGCCGTCGCGCCAGTGCTCGGCGCGGTCCACCAGGACGGCCATCTCCTCGGCGGGAATGTCCTCGTGGCGGCGGATGCGGACCGTGTAGCCGGCCCGGCGGACCCGGTTGTGGGCCTGGCGGACCACGCGCATGGCGCGGCCGTCGAGGGTGAAGTCGGCGAGGTCCACGATCGCCTCGTCACCGAGTTCGAGCGCGTCCAGACCGTGGCGGGCGTAGACCGTTCCGGCTTCCTCGCCGGCCCCCATGACGGCCGGCGTCCAGGCGTGACGGCGGGCCTCGGCGAGCCAGGCGTCGATGGCGCCGGGCCAGGCCTCGGGGTCGCCGAGCGGGTCACCGGAGGCGAGGCTGACCCCGCCGACGACCCGGTAGGCGATGGCCGCCTTGCCGCTGGGGGAGAAGATGACGGACTTGTCGCGGCGCAGGGCGAAGTAGCCGAGGGAGTCGCGGTCGCCGTGGCGGTCCAGCAGGGCACGCAGCCGGGACTCGTCCTCCGGCGCCAGCAGGCGGGCACCGCGCGGGGCGCGGAAGCAGGCGTAGAGGACGAGCAGGAAGGTGGCGGCCATCAGGACGTTGATGACCATGTCCGCCCAGCGGGGGGCCTGCACGGTGTCGACCCGGTCGGCGAGCGGGCCGACGCTGATGCCGCGCAGCAGGGTGTACGCGATCTCGTCCTTGAGGGTGGCGCCGGTGACCTTGTTCGTCGCGTGCACCAGGAAGGTGCCGAGGCCGCCGCTGACGAGGGTGCCGCCCACGCCGACGGCGAGGGCCAGGCGCGGGTTGGAGCGGTCGCCGATGGCGTCGAACTCGCGCCGGCCGATCAGCAGGGCGGCGACGAACAGGCCGGTGAGGGCGGCGGAGACCCAGTTGAAGGCGTGCTCGCGGTAGGCGGCGTGGGCCAGGGCGACGGCGTACAGGGCGAGCAGGGAGCCGGCGAGGAGGAGGTTGAACAGCCAGGCGGCTCGCTTGCGGCGGCGCATGACCACCGCGAGGAACAGGGCGAGGGCCGCCGAGCCGAGGCCCGCGGTGGCCAGGTACGGGGTGAAGTACTCGCCCGCGTTGTGCTCGTGCACCTCCTCGCGGAAGGGGAGGGACATGACCGCCGCGATGTTCAGCACGGCCAGCAGGCGCAGGTACCAGACGGTCGTCGTGGCGGCGCGGGCGCGCAGCCGGCCGGTGCCGGGGGAGGTGCGGAAGGGAGCGCGGAGGAAGCGGACCGTGCGGCCGGGGCCGCGCGGAGCGGGAACCCGGGGCGGGGTCAGGGTCGTCTGTGGTGCGGGCATGTGGAGTGGTCACCCCTGGGGACGGGGACGGGGCGGCGCGGGTCCTGCGGTCGGCAGGCGAGCGGGCGCGCGGGCGTACGGGGATTCGTACAGCCAACCCACAGCGTCTCATTCCCGGCGGCCGGCGCCGAATTGGGCCGCCCCGGACCGGCACCGCCGAGCGGAGCCGCCGTCGGCCGTCGCAGCGGCGGCCGTGCTGAGATCAGGTGCTGGTGCGGGTGTTCTTGCTGGTGATGGTGCTGCTGCCGGTGCCGCGCCGGGCCGCCGTGAGCAGCCAGGCCAGGTTGCCCACCGCCGCTCCCGCGGCCACTGTGGCGACGATCACCCCGCCCGTCGCGAGGCCGTCGCTGAACAGGTGCGGGCGCCGGTCCAGGCTGTGCAGACCGAAGCCGCACAGCTCGTACACGCCGACGGCGGCGATGCCCAGACTGACGACCAGCACGGTCAGCGTCGGCGCGAGGCCGCGCGCACAGACCTCCGTGCCGAGTTCCGTCTCCGTGATGTCCTGCATGCGTCCCCCGTTGAACAGGCTTGTGAACAGCCCGGTAGGGGCTGGCGGTTGGGAACCCTACAATACGTAGGGTTGATCGGGTTCGACGCCGCGTGCTCACTCCGCCGTGTCCCGCCGGGTGCGGCGGGCGTAGGCCCGGGCCGCGCGGGCGCGGTCGCCGCACCGGATGGAGCACCAGTGGCGGCGGCCGTGGCGCAGCAGGTAGCGGTTGCAGGGCGGGGAACCGCAGGCGGTGAGGCGTTCCGCGTCCGGCCCGGTCAGCAGGTCGGCGGCGTCGGCGGCGAGGGCGGCGAGCGCGTGCTCGACGATCTGGGTGGTGGGGTGGGCCGCGGCCCGGTACAGGCCCCGGTCCGGTGACCAGTGCAGCAGCGAGGCGGCCGGGGCGAGGGTGAGCGCGTGGTTGAGGGCGGCGAGCGCCTCGGCCGGGGCCGGGTGGGCGTCGGTCCGGGCGGCGAGCAGCGCGCGGACCTGTTCGCGCAGGGCGCGCAGCCTGCCGGCGCAGGTCTCGCCCAGGTCGGCGGCGTCCGGGGCGAGGCCGCGGGCCGCCAGCCAGTGCCGGGCGGCGGACGGAGTGTCCAGGAGATCCGCCGACTGGCCACCCGGAAGGGTGAGTGCGGTGTTGGCGAGGTCGAGGGCGGGGTGCTGTTCGGCACCGGGGGCGGGCGGCAGCGGCGGCTCGGCCCGCCGCTGCGCAGGTCGCCCCGTGGGTGGTCGCTCCGCGGGCCGTTCCGCAGGCCGCGTGGGCCGTTCCGCAGGCCGCTCCGTCCGGCTGTGCAGGGGCCGGCCCTCGCGCGGCCTCATGAGTGCCTCGTCGCCGTCTCTCACGCGTCTCATGCTAGGGCTTGCACCTATCCGTGAGAAGCGACCAGCGTCTCTCATGGATGAACTCGCATCTTTCCATGAGGTGAGCCGAATGCGGATACCCGTCCAGGTCCTCGGCGGCCCCACCGTCCTCATCGAGTACGGCGGCCTTCGCTTCCTCACCGACCCGACTTTCGACGACCCCGGCGACTACCCGGCGCCCAGCGGCCGGGTCCTCACCAAGACCGCTCCGCCCCGCACCCCCCTCGCCGGACTCGGCCCCGTCGACGTCGTCCTGCTCTCCCACGACCAGCACGCCGACAACCTCGACCACTCCGGCCGCGCGCTGCTCGCCGGCGTCCCGCGCACCTTCACCACCCCCGCGGCGGCCGGCCGGCTCGGCGGCACCGCCGAGCCCCTCACCCCCTGGCAGTCCGTGGACCTGCCCCGTCCCGACGGCGGCACGCTCACCGTGACCGCCGCCCCCGCCCTGCACGGCCCCGAGGGCTCCCAGCCGATCGTCGGCGAGGTCACCGTCTTCCTGCTGACCGCCGCCGACCTGCCCACCGTCTACATCAGTGGCGACAACGCCTCCCTGGACCTGGTCAAGGAGATCGCCGCCCGGTACGCCCCCGTCGACACCGCCGTCCTCTTCGCCGGCGCGCCCCGCCTGCCGGTCCTCGACGACGCCCTCCTCGTCCTCGACGGCACCGGCACGGCCACCGCCGCCCGCCTCCTCGAGGCCCGCCGCGTCGTCCCGGCCCACTGCGACAGCTGGGCGCACTTCACCGAGACCCGGGACGACGTGGTGCGGGCGTTCGAGGCGGCGGGGCTGGCGGACCGCCTGCAAGGGGACTGACCGACGGCTCACCGCGCCCTTTCCCGCAGGAACAGCGCGCTGGTGAGGGTGCCCAGCAGCACGAGGGCCGCGTTCAGCGCGATCGCGGTCTTCAGACCGCCCAGGACGGCCAGGGTGCCCGTGCCGGTCATGGCGGCGGTGGCGACGGCGCTCATCACGGGCGTGCCCAGGGTGATGCCGATCTGCTGGGTCATCGTCGCGAGACCGGTGGCCAGGCCCTGTTCGTCGTCGGCCAGACCGGACGTGGCGGTCACCATGAAGCCGACGATGACCAGCATGTTGCCCACACCGCCCGCGAAGGTCGCGGCCAGCAGCAGCCAGAGCGAGGAGGAGTCGGCGCCGAGCCCCAGCAGGGCCGCCGTGAACACCGTCTGGACGAGGCCGCCGGCCAGGAGTGCCCGGGTGGCGCCGAGCCGGCCGATCAGCCGCGGGGCGAGGGTGCCGCCCACGACGGTCCCCGCGCCCAGCACGCCGAACGACAGCCCGGCGGCCAGCGGGGAGAAGCCGAGCACCTCCTGGAGGTAGAGGGTCAGCAGGAACACCAGGGACGTCTCGGTGAGGAACGCGATCAGACCGGCGGCATTGCCCCAGGCCACCGACCGCCTGCCGAGCACGCTCGGCGGCACCAGCGGGGCGGCCACCCGGCGTTCGACAGCGGCGAACAGGAGCAGCAGCGCCGCGCCGGCCGCCAGCGGCAGCAGCGTGGCAGGCGCCCCCCAGCCGTGCTCACCGGCCTGGGTCAGGCCGAGGATGACGGCCAGCAGCCCGAGGGTGACCGTGACGGCCCCCGGCACGTCCAGCTCCGGCCGCTGTGCGGGCCGGGACTCGGCGATGACCGTGGGCGCGACGAGCAGCACGGCGAGTGCCACCGGAACGTTGACGAAGAAGGCCCACCGCCAGGACAGCAGGTCCGTCAGCAGGCCGCCGAGGATCGCGCCCGTGGTGAAACCGGCCGACATCAGCGCCCCGTTGAGGCCGAGCGCCTTCTCCCGCAGCGGGCCCTCGGGGAAGGACGTCGTCAGCAGCGAGAGCCCGGCCGGGGTCACCGCGGCGGTGGCCAGCCCCTGGAACACCCGGGCCGTGATGAGCACCTCCGGGCTCTGTGCCAGTCCGCCCGCCAGCGAGGCCGCGCCGAGGACGACGAGACCGCCGAGGAACAGCCGACGGCGCCCGAAGAGATCGGCGACCCGCCCGAACAGCAGGGTGAACCCCGCCGCGCACAGGGCGAACGCCGTGCCGATCCACTGCAGACGGCCGAGCGGGAAGCCCAGACCGGCGCCGATCACCGGCAGGGCCACGTTCAGGATGGAGAAGTCCACGGCCAGCATGAACTGGGCCGCGAGCAGCAGCACCAGCACCAGGCGCAGCCGGGGGGTCAGGGCGGCGGGTGTGCCGGCCGGTTGTGTCGCTACGACGGACATGACGAGGTGGTCCCCTCTGGGTGACGGAGCTCGAGCGGCGGAAGTCGCCGGACCCGAGACTCGTCCGGCCGCGCCGCCCCAGCCAGCACCCCCGTGCGACCGGTCGGCGCGAGGGTGGTCATCCCACGACCACCCTCGGGCCTGCCGTCCGCGCGGCCCGGCGGGCAGGATGGACGACGACCGCCCTACGACCCGGAGGCAGCCATGGACGCCCCGTCCGAGCTGGGAGAGTTCCTCAAGTCCCGCCGTGCCGCGGTACGGCCGGAGGACGTCGGCCTCACGACCGCGCCGGAGCGCCGCCGGGTGGCCGGGCTGCGCCGCGAGGAACTGGCCCTGCTCGCGGGCGTCAGCATCACCCACTACACCCGGCTCGAACAGGGCCGCGCGACCGGTGTCTCCGACTCCGTGCTGGACGCCGTCGCCCGCACCCTGCGGCTCACCGAGGACGAGACCGACCACCTCAGGGACCTGGCCCGCCCCGCCCTCCGGTGCCGCCCGGCCGCGCCCCGCGCCGAGCAGGCCACCCCGTCGGCCCGTCAGCTGCTCGCGGCCATGACGGACATACCCGCCCTCATCCTGGACCGGCGGGGCGACGTCCTGGCCTGGAACCGGCTCGGCCACGTCCTGCTCGCCGGGCACCTGCCCTGGGAAAGCCCGAAGACGCCCGCGGCGCGGCCGAACCTGATCCGGATGCTGTTCCTGGACGAGCGGTACCGGGAGCGGTACGCCGACTGGAAGGAGGAGGCGCACCTCGCGGTCGCCTCGCTGCGCCTGGTCGCCGGCCGGCACCCCGACGACCGGGCGCTGGCCGAGCTGATCGGCCGGCTGTCCATCCTGAGCGACGAGTTCACCGCGCTCTGGGCCCGGCACCCGGTCCGCACCTGCACCTCGGGGCGGAAGTCGCTGCACCATCCGGAGGTCGGCCCACTGGAGCTGAGCTTCGAGAACCTGACCCTGCCGGGCTCGGCGGGCCAGCGCCTCATCACCTACACGGCCGAGCCCGGCACCCCGTCGGACGCGGCCCTGCGCCTGCTGGCCAGTACGGCCGCCCCCGCCCTCCCCGCGCACCTGCCGCTCCCGCGCGGCTGACGGGCCGCCGCCGCGGCCCGTACGGCCCGCCCTGCCCGGAGGCCTCCGCGACGGCCTTCTTGTTAAAGTGACAGGAACCCAAGTACCGTTGTCGGCATGCAAGCTGACGTGTGGTCACCACCGCCTGTGCTACTGACGGTTGATCTCGTGATCCTGACGCTGCGTGAGGGGCGGCTGTGTGTCCTGCTCGTGGAGCGGGGCGAAGATCCGTTTCGGGGGATGCCGGCTCTGCCCGGCGGATTCCTCAATCACGCCGGTGAGGAGATCCTGGACGCCGCCCACCGTGAGCTGAGTGAGGAGACCTCGCTGGCCGCCGGATGGGTCCATCTCGAGCAGCTGGCCACCTACGGGGACGCGGGCCGTGATCCACGGGGACGAGTCGTCTCCGTGGCCCACTTGGCGATCGCGCCGGGACTGCCCGAACCGGTCGCGGGCACGGATGCCATGGATGCCGCGTGGATGCCCGCGGAAGCCGTCCTGTCCGGTCAGGTGGAACTGGCCTTCGATCACCGCCGGATCGTGACGGACGGAGTCGAACGCGCGCGCACCAAACTCGAATTCTCGGCACTGGCCACGGCATTCTGCGGAGAACTCTTCACCATAGCCGAGTTGCAGAAGGTGTACGAAGCGGTTTGGGGCACCGAACTCGACACCCGTAATTTCTACCGGAAAGTCCAGGCCGTAAAGGGATTCATCGTGCCCGCCGGCTCGGGACGCAGGACCACGGGCGGACGGCCCGCGCGGCTGTACCGGGCCGGGCCGAAGACGGTGTTGTCCCCACCGCTGACCCGACCTGTGCCGTCCACGGCGGAAGAGGACACGAGAGAGGAAGGGGAATAGATGTCGAAGGACCTGGTGGTGATTCTCACCGCCCTCAATCTCGAATACGAGGCCGTGCGCCGGAAACTGGCCGGTCCACAGGTGCACCGCCATGAGCGGGGGACGCGGTTCGAGGTGGGAACCGTGCAGGGCACTTCCTGCCGTGTCGCGCTCGGCCTGACGAACAAGGGGAATCATTCGGCCGCGGTGATCGCTGAGCGCGCGATCCAGGAGTTCTCGCCGGTGGCCGTGTTGTTCGTGGGCGTGGCCGGTGCCCTGTGGGACACCGCCAGGCTGGGCGACGTGGTGATGGCGACACACGTGTACGCCTACCAGGGCGGGACCAGCGAGGACGACGGACTCAAGAGCCGTCCCCGGGTGTGGGAGACGGCGCACGGCATCAGCCAGCTCGGCTCGCATCTGGCTCGCGTGAACGACTGGGCCGACGACACGCCCGGTCATGGGCGCGTGCCGCAGGTGCGCTTCGGCGCGATCGCCGCCGGCGAGGTCGTACAGAACTCGAGGGTCTCGGCCGAGGCGCGCTGGATCCGGCAGCACTACAACGACGCGCTCGCGATCGAGATGGAGGCCGCCGGTGTGGCACAGGCCGGTCATCTCAACGGGGCGCCGGTGGCCATCATCCGGGGCATCAGCGACCGGGCGGACGGCACGAAGAGCAGCGCGAAGGACCGTAACTGGCAGCCACGGGCCGCGGCGAACGCGGCGGCATTCGCCACCCGGCTGGCCGTGGAACTGGTGGGAGAACAGGAGCAGATCGCGATGTCCCAGGCGGACGGGGCCCGTACGGCCGACAGACTCGAAGAGCGAGTCAGCAACACCGCCCACAACAGCACCGTGGGCATCATGGCCGGCTCGGTCAGGGGAAGCAGCGTCCACGTGAACGCGGACCCGAAGGTGACCGGCCCGGCGGACCTCGTCGCGGAACTGGACGGATTCCGCGAGCACCTGAAGCGTCACCACGCCGAGGGCGCCCTCGACGACGACACCCACCGAGAGGCACTGTCCGAGCTGGACTCTGCCCGCCGGGCGGCGAGGGAGAACACTCCCGAGGCGCCCAGGAGGGCGACCATGGCACTCAAGAGGTTACGCGGCCTGATCGCGGACTCTCCCGAACTGGCGGCCAGGCTGGCACCACTGGTCGTGGCGGCGGGTGACTTGTCGTGAACGACGGCAGCGCTGTCACGCACAATTCGGCCGCGTACGGCTCCACCGTCGGAATCCAGGCCGAGACCGTACACAATTCCAACGTCTACTTCGTCCATCCGGATGCATCGCCTCAGGAGAAGTACAAGGTCGGTGTGCGGTACCTGGAGGACGGCGTCCCCAGCCGTGCTCGCGACATGATCAGTGAGGCGATCGCCAACGGACACGACAACGCGGAGGTCCGTTTCCACTGGGTGCTGGCCATGCTCAGTGGACGCGCCTACGACGACCTCGGCACCGATGAGCTCCAGCGGCTGCAGCGCGCCTCCGGGCTCCTAGGGACCTATCCCGAGGGAGAGTGGAAAGACGCTCTGCGTGTCGCGTTCGAACTGCTGGCCATGCTCAGCACCCCGGACGGCGAGACAGGACGCGTCCTGGAGCGGCTGCGAGCCCTGTCACCCAGCCTGCGTGACACGATCCTCCACCACCTCGACCTCGTACTCACCGGAGGGCTGAAGGACAGCCTGTGGGCCGAGAACCGCGAGCGGGCCGAGGCGGCCCGCTTCGGCAACGGCCGGGTCCAGCGGGTGTGGGCCTATTTCGAACCCGACCCCATCGGGCCACGGGCCCTGCCGCCCCGCCCGAGCATCGCTGCCGCCGCCCGGGAGGCCCTCCCGCTCCGAGCCGGCCTGTTCGTCGTCACCACCGCATTCCTCTGCGTCCTGTCCCTGGTCGCGGACCCGGCCGCGGCAGCCGTCGAGTTGCTGGTGGCGCTCGGTGCGGGCCTGACCGCGGCTCACTTCGGCCGCCGGTGGTGGCTCCAGGAACATCGGCTGAAGACCAAGAAGCGCGTGTTCCAGGTCCCGCACCCGCGCGATCCCGCCTCCGCCGGGGACGGGTTCACCAACCAGGTCCGTCACTCGTTCGACCACTACTTCAGCGTCCGCGTGCCGTACGGACTCGCCCCGTACGAATGGCTCGGTCTCACCGTCGACATCCGCGAAAGCCTCGCCGCCGAGATCGCGGTTCTCTACCGCGAGAGCCGAATCGGCGTGGACCGGGTCAACTGGCTGATCCGCCATCTCGCCGAGGATGCCCGGGACCGCCACAGCAAAGGAACCCTGTTCGATCACCACCACCAGGACCAGACGCCGGCGGGGGCGAAGGCGCTGTGCGTGGTCGCCCTCGGCGCTCTCGGCGTCATGACTCTGGCCCTGCTCGGAACGGTGGCCTCAGGTGCCGGCGCGTCGCTGCTGCTGCCGGCCGTCGTGGCCGTGGCCGGCGCGGTCTGGTCCGGACGCGCGGCCGGGGCCGCGTGGCTGGAGGCCCGGGGTGAGGACCACCGACTGGCCGAGGAGACCAGGGAATACCAGGAGCAGCTGGCCGCGCGCCAAGCCGCCTACCAGAACTGGAAGTCGTTCCTGGAGGCCACGCGACCCAGTGAGCAGGAAATGGAGACCTGGCTCGCTTCCGACAAGACGCTGTTCGTCGACGAAGCACTTCACCACTACCAGCTCACCTGGCGCGATCTGATCACCCACACCATCCTGGTGACACCCGCGCGGCCCTACAAGCGAGGGCGTGTGAAGGGCGGCCCCTGGCGGTACTCGCGCTACAGCTTCCGTCTTTTCCTGGTCACACAGGATGGCGTTCGTGAGGTCAGCTCGGAATTCGACTTCACCGACGCCAAACGCGGGAACCGGCAGCGAAGCAACTACCGGTTCGACGCGCTGTCCTCCGTGCAGGTCACGGAACGCAGCGAGACCGGCTACGACCTGGAGCTCTTCCTCACCAACGGGCCGGCCAGGAACATCCGTGTCAAAGACGCCGACGCCCATCAACTCGCGCCGGACGAGAACGCCCAGGAGATCGCCGAAATCAACCTGGATGCGGCTGGTTTCATCCACACCTTCCGCCTCCTGGAGGGAATCGCGGCGGACGGAAAGGGTTGGATCGAACGAAACAACCCCAAAAACCTGCCGTCCTTCCATGCCGTCGGCTGAGTCTCCCGGGCGCCGGAGCGGGCAGGGGCCGGAACACCGGAGCCCTGCCCGCCCACACACCAGCACAGCCGGGACCCGAGCTTAGGAAGGGCCGTGGCCACCACAGAAGACGTCACCGAGAGCAGACTGCTGCTGGCCGAGTACGACCGCATCAAGGAGGAGCAGAACACCCGGATAGGGTTCCGTGACAACCTGCTCTACTTCACGCTCGCCGCGTCCACCGCGGTCCTGGCGATCGCCGTCCAGAGCGGCCAGGCCCGACTGCTGCTCGCCGTCCCCGTGATCTGCCTGGTCCTGGGCTGGACCTACCTGGTCAACGACGAGAAGATCTCGACGATCGGCTGCTACATCCGCGACCGGCTGGGCCCGCGGCTGGCCGAGCTCAGCGGCGCCCACGGCGCGGTGTTCGGCTGGGAGACCTACCACCGCGACGATGCGACCCGCACCACGCGCAAGCGACTGCAGACCGCTGTGGACCTGTTCACGTACCTGGCCTTGCCGATGATCTGCGTGACCGCGTTCTGGTGCTCTCCCGCCGCCCAGCCCCTGCTCGTGACCGTCTCCCTCACACAGACACTCGCCCTGGCCGTACTGGGCTGGCAGTTCCTGCGCTATACGGAACGGTGACGTCGCTCCGCGGCCCCGCTTCAGGTTCGATGCAAAGGCTGATGCCCCGCCTCATGCAGCCGGTGTGAGAAGTCCTGCCACTCGTGCAGCGATTGGGGGTGGTGGGGCGCTGACCTGGAGTTTCTCGGCGAAAACTGTGTTGACCTGTGGAAACTCCTCTCGGGAGTTCTCACGGGTCAACGCCGTTTCCCGGGCTCATGTGCCCTGGATGTGCCCTGGAACGCCCCCCGCGGGTTGTGCCCGAGCTGGAGCGGTCGAGCCGCTCCAGCTGCGTGGCTGAGGTCGCCTGTGCTGCCGAAGCGCCCTATCTACGACACCCGCTTTCAGCGGATGAGCACATTCATCATTCGTTGGGCGGTTCGCCCGAACAGCGGTGTAGCGGAGCTCCTTCGAAGCCGGGGCCGCAGCCGTTCCCTGCCAGCCATTCACGACACCCGCTTGTGTCTGACGGCGGACACCGCCCATACCCCGGTTTGGAGTTCATCAAGGACACAGACCGAGGCGGCGACGTAGCTGTGACGTACGGCACGGTCACTTTCCGGTCAGTCGCGCTCCGGGGCTGCGTCAAGATTCCGTGACCAGGCAAGATCGCGACTATCTTGCCCGGGTTGCTTCTGTTACGGATGGAGGTGGCAGGGGCACTACAAGCCAGCGGCCTGAGGGGCTGACTGTAGGGGGGAGGACTCGGTGGCCGACAACACGGGGGATCCGCAAGCAACTGCGGCTGCGCTGGAATCGGCGGCCGGCGCGCTTGCTGCGTCCGGTATCGGTCCGATCGCCGGTATCGGCGCCGTCATGGCCCGGGAGCTGCGGGTCGAGGCCGAAACGCTGACGAGCTTCAAGAACCGGGTGAACGACCTTCTGACTCGGCTGGAGAAGTCGAAGGCCGCCCCGCACAGGATCGCGGACAGCACCTTGCCGACGGGGCGGTTGGGAAACTTCGACGAAGCCGACGCGCTCCACAGCGCCTACAACCAGGTGCATGCCCAACTGGAGAACCTCTCCAAGATGCTGGCGCTGCAGATCGAGGGGCTGATGGTCACGGTCGACGCGTCGAAGACCAACTATCACAATCTTGACGACGACGTTCGAGATCGCCTGCACCGCATTCGCGTCGAGGTCAACAAGCTGACTGCCGATCAGGCTCGGCCAGAGGGACACGCTGACGGTGGAGCAGGCGGATCCGGCCAGAGCGGGCATGGGGCAGCGCCGGACTCGCAGGCAGGTGGCCTGTGATGTCCGTGCTGATGAGACAGTGCAACGGGATGGTCGCGGCACGGAAGGCGGTGGGATTCCATGTCTGACTTTGCCGGCCGCATGTGGGAGACGGTCAAGCAGGAGCGGTTTCTGGTTCAGGACCCGGAACAGCTGTGGGCCATGGTCGAGTCGGCTGACGGGCCGACGGTCAGCGGCCTTGGTGACCTGCTGACGGAGGCCGCCAAGACGATCAAGGAGATCGGTGGCGATCTGCTGAACCACAGTCTGGCGGTCGAGTGGGAAGGCGAGGGGGGCGAGGCGTTCCGGACCTGGTGCAACCAAGCAGCGCTGACCACACTGAGCCTGGGGGACTACAGCGAGAACGCGGGCAAGTGGCTCGGCCACGCGGCGGACACGCTGCACGAGGTCAAGCCGCAGCTTGAGCTGCTGCGGAACCAGAGTGTCAGCGCGCGCTCGGTGCTCGACGCGCATACGGCGAAGGCGACGGACGTCGGCAGCCACGACGGCGGTCCGTCGGATTCCGCGGTGACGAAGGCCAAGACCCAGTACGCCAACACCCGTGCCGAGGCTGGCGGGCTGATGATGAAACTTGCCCAGTCATACACGGCATCGACAGAGCAGATCCACGCGGTGGAGGCGCCGAAGTTTCCGGAGCTGCCCAAGCAGTTCGTGCCGACCACGTTCTACGGCACCACGCCCGTCGACGTTCCCTCCGGTCATGGGACTGCAGCCCGGGGCGTGGCCACGCCCCGGGTCGGCCAAGGCGTCGCCACGCCAGAGAGGCCACCTGGGCACGAAGCGAGGGCGGGAGGAAGCTCAGGAGGCACGAGCCCGGCACCGCAACCGTCCGTGCGGCACCACGCGACGGACGTGCCGGACGTGCCGGACGTGCCCGACACGCTGCCGCGCCACGTGCCAGACCCAACGAACACCACGATTGACAGCGTCAAAACTCTGCCGTCCCCTCCGGCGGTTCCGTCTTCGCCCTCGACGCCGCCCGACGGACCAAGCGGACCTGCCGGCCGGACACCGTCGACAACCGTGCCGCTTCCGCCTCCATTCGGGGCAGGAACGACGCTGCCGCCTGATGTCCGGGGAGGCGGTGGACGTCCCGTGTACGAGGGCCGGGGCCCCCTGGCCACGCCGTCCGGGCCGGGCACGTCCACAAGTCCGCGCGTCCCGGGACGCGGACTCTCTGGGCCCTTCGGCCCTGGCGCGACCGGCGACCAGCCCGGTGCTGGTCGCGGGCCGATTGGCTCCCCGTCGGCCAGAGGGGGCAACGGCGTCACCGGCGGTCGCCCTGTATCGCCGCCGGCAGGACGGCCTTCCGGTGCGCTTCCGCGGGGCAACGTCATCGGCGGCACTCCGAACCAGGAGCAACCTTCCAGGGGCCGCGGTGCTGTACCGGGCCGTCCTTCTGCTGGCTCCACGCCGGCCCGTGGCAACAACCGCACATCGGAGGGTGAGGGCGCGGCGAGGGGACGAATGCCTGCCTCGTCGAACGGCATCGTCGGGGGACAGCCCAGACCATCCCGAGACCGCGGACGGGCAGGGTTCACCTCGCGAAGCGTTCGGCCCGTGAGCGAAACTCCTGCAGACGAGCAAACGCCGCGACGTGGTGGACCACCCCGGAATGCCTCCAAACCTGCCATGAACCGCGATGACCGCTCCGCTCGCGACAGGCGCTCCGGCAGCCGTGCGAACGGTCAGGGAGAGGACAGGGATCACCGGGCAGAGGACAGGGATGACCAGCCAGAGGAGAGGGAGAGCCGCCCGACCCCGCCGCCCCTGCCCAAAGGGCCTGACGACATATAGGACGAGAAGGATGACCATGCGCAGCCGCAGCAAGCAGACCAGATGGCACGGACGGGCTGTGTCCGCAGCCCTCGGAGTCGTGTTGGCGAGCTTGGCCGTCCCTCCCGCGCACGCCGACACGGTCCGCGAGCGGCAGTGGTACCTCGATGCCATGCACGCCGAGCAGATGTGGAAGACCAGCACGGGCAAGGGCATCACGGTGGCCGTGATCGATACCGGAGTGCAGGCCGACATCCCCGACCTGCGCGGCCATGTTGTGGCAGGCAAGGACTTCTCCAAGCGGGCCGACGACGAACGCACGGACTACGACGGTCATGGCACTGGCATGGCTGTCCTCATCGCCGGCACTGGAGGCAGAGGTGCCACCACCGGCTCGTACGGTCTGGCCCCCGGCGCGAAGATCATGCCGATCCGCATCCCGGGTTTCATCGAGCGCAACCGCACCGACGGAAATCAGGACGATTTCCCCACGAGCGTTGCGAAGGCCATCCGGTTCGCGGCCGATTCGGACGCCCAGATCATCAACATCTCGCAGGGGAGTGCCGAAAATTCTCGGGCGCTGACGGAGGCGGTCGCCTATGCGCTGTCCAAGGGGAAGGTGATCTTCGCTGCTGTGGGCAATGACGGAGACACCGTCAATGAGGTCAACTATCCGGCGGCCACTCCGGGTGTGGTGGGGGTCGGGGCGATCGACAGAAACGTCAAGGCTACGAAGGAGTCCGAGCACGGCTCCCAGGTGGACGTGGTCGCGCCGGGCGAGGACATCATCTCCGCCTGCCTCGAAAGCAAGAGCGGCGTCTGCGACTCGCACGGTACCAGCGACGCCAGCGCCCTTGCCTCCGCCTCCGCCGCCCTGATCTGGTCCAAGCACCCGAACTGGACCAACAACCAGGTCCTGCGGGTCATGCTCAACACCGCGAGCAAGCCGACGAGCGGCAAGGAACGCACCGACCACATCGGCTATGGCGCCGTCCGCCCCCGCATCGCGCTGACCGACCCCGGCAACCCCGGCCCGGCCGACGTCTACCCGCTGCCCGACTTCAAGCAAGCGGCGTCCAAGGCACCCAACGGGTCGGCCACGGCATCCGCCAAGGACGAAAGCAGCCCATCGGCAGCAGCATCTGCATCTACCGATGATGGCTCTGTACTGCCATGGATTCTCGGGGGCGCTGGAGTTGCAGTGCTTGCCGGTGGATTTCTCACCGCTGGAGCTGTGCGCAGGCGCCGGCGTTCGGCGGCGGCAGTCCAGACTCACGCAGCCGCGCCGCTGGGACCGGGGCAGACGCCGGGGTATGGAGACAGCAACTACGGGGGGAGGCCGTGAGATGGCGTGGGACGAGTGGGAGCAGCTGAAGGCCGATGCGCTGGCCCGTCGGCAGAACGGGATGCGACTGGACAGCGCGGCGGGTACCGGCACCGGCGGCCCGCCTGATCTGAAGACGAACGAGACAGGAAACGACACCGCAGTCAAAGCCCTGCAGGATGAGATACCGCGAGGAACGGACAAGGCGGGCAGTCACGCCGACGAGTCCTCAGCCACGGCGGTGCGGGAGTTCAGCGGCTGGCAGACCGGCTCCGGGCTGAAGGCCGCCCACGCGGAGTGGCAGTTGCAGGTCAAGAACCTGAAGGCGCGCCTTGGGCAGGACAAGGCGGCCCTGGAGGGCAGCCACCGGCATCTCCAGTACGTCGATTACGGAGTCGGCAGCCGGACGGCGCGGATCAAGGCGGGACCCCACCAGGGGCACGAGGTCTAGGAAACCGGGGAAACGGGGACGGGGAGAAGGACGGGCATGCTCAGCTATCAGGACGTGGTCACCATCAAGCTCGGTGTTCTGACGACGGCGGCCACCGACTGGGAGGACATGGCCAGCGGCTTCGAGGACCTGGAGACCCTCTACGCCGCGAAGGTGGAGTCGGCGGCGACCGAGGACACGGCAGGTATCACTGCCGCGGTCAGGGCCGCGCAATTAGCTGCCACCCGCCAGCAGTTCAAGGACGCGCAGACTGAAGCCGGCGCCATTGCCTCAATCCTGCGGGACGCCCATCAAGAGTTCTCCAAACTGATCGGCCACGTGAACGACGTCGTCGAGCAGGTGAAGGCGGACCACATGTCCGTCAACAGCCAGGGCGAGGCGGTCTACGACTTCCGCAAGCTCACCCCGATGCGACATGACGAGGACTACCCCAAGTACGTGTCCCAGGCGAAGAACGCTGAAGCGGCCTGGACGAAGAAGATCAAGGACGCCGTTCAGAAGGTGGACGACGCCGACCAGGGCGTGAAGCTCGCTCTCCACGAGGCGGCCGGCATCAAGAGCTGGATCCAGCGTGCGTTCGACGAGGCGATGGGGCAGGGCGATCACACCTTCAACGGCTCCGCCGTCGGTGACATCGAGGTGTACGAGGCCCGCGAGGCCAAGCAGTATGCCAACCAGATCCTGAACGGCGACAAGCTGCAAGGCGACGACCTGAAGGAGTGGCAGCGCCTCATGCGCGACAACTCCCACGACAAGGTCTTCAGCCAGACCCTCCTCAACTCCCTCGGCGCGGACAAAACCCTCAAGCTCGCCAACAAGATCGACGACCTGGCGTACTTCGACGACACCAAGGACAAGAACGCCTACCTGCAGATCAACGGAGGCATTGCCGACTCGCTGGCGACCGCCACTCGTGTCCCCGACTTCAAGGACGCGAACGGCAAACACCTGCCCTTCGGGTCAAAGGGATACAACGAAGCCTTCGACAACTGGCTTACGACCGACGACGCCCAGTTCTACATCAAGTTCGGCAACGACCTGAGGGAACACGGCACCGAAAAGTACGACCTCAAGGCCGCCGGGGAAAAGATCCAGATGATGACCAAGGGCCACGGCCAGCAGGTGCGCGGCTACCAGAGTCTGGTCACGTTGATGCAGCAGGGACATGGTGACTACTCACCGCAGTTCCTGTCCGACGTCACCGACGGCGCGATCGCCGCGGAGAAGGACCATCCGAACGTCTGGGACCTCTACGGCAACTTCGACAGCAAGAACGGCGACGACTGGTTCGCCAATGACCCGGTTGACGGTGCCCTGGGCATCATGGGCCGTGACCCGGAGGCAGCCGCTGGCTATCTCGACCCGCACGCGGGCGGCACTGACGACCGTCTCCACTACCTTCTCAAGGACCGAGACTGGAAGGTCGTCAACACCACTGACTGGCAGGGAAACCGAGAGATCGACACGTCCGATGTACAGGACACCGACGACCGCAGGGGACTGGGCGGCGCCCTGACCGCGGCAGCCACCGGTATCGACCCGCACGGACCCCGCCCGGTGGGACCGACGCCGCACACGGACGCCAACAACAGAGTCTTCGTGCACGCACTGGATATCCTGTCCAAGCAGGGAGACGACATGCCTCCGTCCCTGCGCGACGACATGGCGAAGATCATGACCAATCACGGTCACGAGACCTATGTGGCGATGAGCGACCCGAGCGGCAGGCGCCATCCCGATGTCGGCCCCACGCTGGATCAGAAGCAGGTCATGGAAATGACCAAGCAGATCTCCCGGAGCCAACACTCTTATGGCCTGCTGCATGAGGGCATGAACTACGCCATCATGGACGACATCCACGACCGCTCGCGACGGCCGGAGGACACGCTCAGTTCGGCCGGATACGCCGTCGGGTTCATGGAGGATGCCCGGTACGCCGCGCTCAAGGGTGATCAGCACGACTACACCTGGGACAAGGCATGGAGCTATCACGCCTTGGGCGGGGCGCTGAACTTCATCCCGGTCTACGGAGACGCCGCCCAGCGTGGAGCGGACGTGCTCACCACCGCCTGGATCATGGATGAGCAACAGCATCAGGCCGACAAGCTGACCAGCGATAGCCAGCACACCTACGACCTGCGTCGGAATCAGCTCAATTCCATCGCCGATCAGTGGTACTCGGTCAACTCTGACTGGGCCTCCAGCCAGAGTCACCCAGGATATTCGCCCAACGACGGCGTGTACAAGCAAATCGAAGGCTGGGCCAATGATGGGGGCGCCCAGTTCCGAGGGATGGCGGGAATTCACTGATGGCAAAAGCGCGGCGCACTGCGCAATTGGTCCTTTGTGGCGTTTTTGTGCTCGTGATGACGGGATGCAGTAAAACTCAACCCGGCATTCCAGATAGTTTCTGCCATGTCCCCGTTAATCATTCGGCCCTGTCGCCGCTGGTTCCGAATGGAGACAGCCTGAAGCAGAAATACACGCCCTTCCAGTCACACCCCGGCGCACAGTGTGACCTGAGTGTGGACGGCCGTGGTGTCCTGTCTGTCGCCGTGAACCGGCGGGACCGAGCCCCGGACCCGACAGACTGGAACAAGGTCGGAACGCCGTACAAGTACGCTGCCCAACGAAAGGTCGCGTTCTCGGGGCACGCGTCGATCGGAAGCGACCGCGCCGTGGTCGAGGCAACGTGCAACACCAGGACCGCATACGTGTCCGTAGTGGTGGACTTCTGGGGCGACCGCGTCGAGGACACTCCCACCGGCTACAAGAAACTTCTTCGCTTCGTCAACGACTTCGTCCCTCGCGCAACAAAGAAGTTCGGCTGCACTAAATAGAGGCCATTTGAAGTATTACCTCGATCATCTCCGAAGCGTTCGCGGTGTGTCGTCACTATGTTGCGCCAACGTTCGCGGGTCCGCTGTTCCCCGTCGATCCACCGTGCCCGTGCGGTCTCGGCGGGGAGCGGGAGGTCGGCCATGAAGTGCGCGATCTCGACGTAGTACGCGTAGTCGCCGCTGCGGGTGAGCTCGCGCAGGCGGGCGATCCCGGCCTCGAGCTCGTCTTGGGCACCAAGGACCGCATGGTGGAAGCACAGGGTCAGGTGGAGCTTGGCTGCGGCGTAGGAGATGCCGGAGACGCCGATCTCGGCGAGGAGGACGGCGGCCCGGTCCGGTAGGTCTGCGGCGTAGCCGGCATCGCGTACCAATGCGGCGATGCGAGCGGTCATCTCGGTGGAGCGCAGGCTGAGGCGCGACAGCATCTGGTCTGCCAGGTCGAGCTCGTCATCGGCCCGACGTGGGTCGGTGAACGCGACGGCGAAGGCGAGATGCGCCTGGGACATGGCGGTCTCGCCAGCCATGCCATGCTGTTCGGCTTCGCTCCGGGCTGCGAGATAGGCCGCTGCTGCCCGGTCCATGTCTCCCTGGACCCACCACACGTCACCGAGCACTCGATGATGTCGCCCTTCCCAGCCCAGCCTTCCAGCGGCATCCATCGCCGCGGGGAAGTCTCCGGACAGTCGGCTCAGATGCGCCAGGCCGCGTCCGGCGGCAAAGGCCAGCCGACCGCCGGCGGAGGCGACGCGCTGCATGCCCTGGCGCGAATCGTCGGTCAGTCCGAGGTCTCGCTGGGCCTTTGCCAGGTAGTACGTAGCCAGCTCGACCAGTTCGTCGGGGAGCAGCCCCGACGCCAGGACGGCCGAGAGCCGACTGGCCGTACGCGCGCGGTGCTCGTGCTGACGGCGGGCGATGGCGCTGAGCGTTTCCACCAGAGCATCCGCCGAAGTTTGCAGCCCGCGCATCGACGTGTTCTCCACGGACGGGAGAGCGAGGGGCTCCGAGATGGAATCTGCCACGTACTGGAAGGCGGCATCGACGAGCCAGCCGAGATCGAGGCGGAAGTCCCGTGCGAGAAGCAGACCTTGCTGAAGACAGCCGACCAGGGCGGTTCGATCGTGTCGCAGGTCTTGCCGCCACTGCGCTTCCAGGGCGTGGAATGCACGTTCGGCCGCGCGTTGCCAGTCCTGTTGTGACCAGCGGTCGTCACTGCCGTCGTCCGCGTTGCGGATGGCGGACCGGATGAGGTCGTGGATATGGAGAGGCCACACGCCGGAGGAGGACTCACGCATGAAGGGACGCTCGATCAGTCGCAGGGTGGGCGCATCGTGGTCCATGCCGGCGACCTGGGTGGCCAGGTGCACGGAGAATGCACTGAGCAGGCTGACCGAGCGGAGCACGTGGCGCTCTTCGGCGGTGAGGTCACTGAGGGTCCGGGCAATCAGGGCGGGAAAGTCATGGTCGAAGTCGGTGACCTGCGGCTGCCTGCCACCACGTCGCAGCTCCAGGTAGCGCATGACCGACAGGTCCAGATACAGGGGCAGCCCGTGGGAGCGCTCGGCGATGATCCGGCGGACCGGTTCGGTGATCAGCGGCTGGCCGTCGCGGCTGAGCCTGCGGGTCAGGTAGTCCTCGCAGTCCTCGGGAGAGAAGTCGCCGATCAGGATCAAGTCGCGTTCTTCGTTGCTCAAGCCATGTTGCCAGGCTATGGCAAGGCTCCGGCTGGGCAGCAGGTTGTGCTGGTGCAGCGCAAGGTTGCAGCTGCACCACCTGGCTTGCTGCCTCACCTGAAGGCGAGTTCACGGAAGCTGTTGCGAACCTCGGTCAATGGCCCGCGATCCCTTGTGTAGTAAAGCTTGTTGGTCAGGAGCACCGCCCAGCGGCCCTCGGTGGGGGAGATCCACATGCCTGTGCCGGTGAAGCCGTAGTGCACCCAGACGTCCTCCTCGGTGGTGGTGCCGGGAGCGGGATGCCAGAACAGGCCACGAGCCGGTAGGAGCTCACCAGTCTCGATGGTCAGGGAGCGTGTGATCCACTCGCTGCCGAAACCAGCCCGCACATGGGACGCGGCAGGGCCGAGCATGTACCGGAGGAAGGTGGCGAGGTCGTTGAGGACGGTGAAGACGCCTGCGATGCCGCAGACGCCTCCCAGGAGGCGGGCAGAGAAGTCGTGGGCGACTCCCTTGAGATGGGTGTCGGTGTCCTGGTCGAGTTCGGTGGGAGCGCAGCGGGCGGCGAGGTCGGCGGGCAGGGGGCCGAAGCGGGTGCCGGTCATGCCCAGCGGGTGCCAGGTGCGGGCGGTGGCCAGTTGGTCCAAGGGGTGGCCGGAGAGGTGTTCGGCGAGGTAGCCAAGGATGAGGGCGGCGCGATCGGTGTACTCGACGGCTTCGCCGGGTGACCGGTGGAGTGGCTCGTGCAGTACGCCGCGGCGGATGTCGTCCGGGTCGGTGCCGTAGAGGTTCTTCAGCTGCGCCCGCAGTGGGACGCCGGCGGTGTGCGTCAGCAGCTGCCGAGCGGTGACGGCTCCGAGTGGATGTCCGGTGACCTCCTGCCAGAAGCTGCCGAGCGGCTGGTCGAGGTCGAGGGTGCCGTCCTCCCACAGGGCGCCGATGGAGGACCAGACCGCCAGGATCTTGGTGAGGCTGGCCGCGTCGAAGACAGTGTCGGTGCGCATCGGCACGTCCGGCTCGTCGGGGTCGAGGACGCCGGTGGTGCTCTGGGCGAGGGTGCCGGTGGCGTCGCCGACGGCCCACACGGCGCCGGGATACACCTTGTCGCGGACTCCCTCGTCGAGCAGGGCTTCGATGCGGTCGAGGTCGTACGTCATGGTCTCCCTCTTCGCCGGGGTATCCCGTCGGTCAGCGTAGTGACGTTCGCGGGGTGGTTCGGGTAGTGACCGTGTCGGGTCGTCCGGCGGTCGCTTCAGGTGAGCTGTCGGCCGAGGTCGGTCAGGGACCGTGCGGTCGCCGAGAGGGGATGGCGAGCCGCGTTGGCGCCGTGCTCCTGGATGCGGGCGAGAGCATCAAGGCGCTCTCCGAGTACCTCGGCCACTCGGACCCGGGCTTCACGCTGCGGACGTACACGCACCTGCTGCCGTCCAGCGAGATCCGCACCCGCAAGGCGATCGACGACGCCTTCACCGGAGCCCCTGCAGAAGAAGCTCAGGGCACATCAGTGCCCCAGAGAAACGCGGGTGCCCTCAATGTGCCCTGGCCGCGTGACGGCCCCTCCCAGCACATGACGAGGGCGGAGCCCGCAAGCCCCGCCCGAACCCACCGAAACCCCAGCTCAGGGCCAAACCAGGCAATAAGGCTGATGCCCCGCCTCATGCAGCCGGTGTGAGAAGTCCTGCCACTCGTGCAGCAGCTGGTAGACGTTGAACGCGTCCCGTGGGCCGCCGCGGTCCGGGACCGTCGACCAGATGAAGGCCGCCGCGCCGACCGCTTCCTCGCCGATGCCGCGCAGGGGGTCGACCACCGTCATGGGCAGTTTGACGACCGCGTAGTCGGGGTGCAGGACGACCAGTTCCAGGGGCGGGACCTTGTGCAGGGGGACGCCCTCGATGCCCGTCAGTACCATCGCGGCCATCGTCTCCGGCTTGATCTTGGTGAACATGCCGTTCATGCCCAGCTCGTCGCCGCCGAGTTCCTCGGGCCGCATCGAGATGGGGACACGGGCCGCGGTCGCGCCGTCCGGCGCGCCGAAGTATTTGTACGTCACCCCCACCCGACCACCGTTCCTGCTTCCCGCCCGCAGACGGTCGGCGCGCAGCCCCTGTGCCTCACGTGCGTCAGCCTGATGTGTGTCTCTCTGACGTGCTTCGGTCGTCTCCTCCGCCTCGCGCCGGTGCCTTCCCCGCCGGGCACGTCGAGGACCCAGGTCATCAGTCCCCTCGCCCAGTCCGCCACCGCGATGCATATCTCCACCCGACTGCTTTTCTAGGACGCGTGGCCCCCGCCGCGCAACCCGATCATCGTGTCAGTGACCTCCCCCACGGCCGCCCGCCGAAACGTGCGGTGGAACAACAGTCCACGGGGAACATCCGGCCCCTGATCATCCGGCCCTGATGATTACGTGCGTATGGGCTCTGTGTATCAGCTCTCAGTCTCGCAGATGCCCGCCGGATGGCGATGCTTTGATCTTGAGGTCGTCCGCGGTCCGCCCGGGGCGCGGCCTACCCTGAGGAGGTCACCCCGCAACCGGAGTCCGAGAAGCCGGAGAAGCCGCACGTCATGAGTGCCATGAGCGAAACGCCCTATCCCTACGACGCGCCCGCCTCACAGGCGCTCTTCGACCGCGCCTCCGTCGTCACGCCGGGCGGAGTCAATTCCCCGGTGCGCGCCTTCCGCGCCGTCGGCGGCACCCCCCGGTTCATGGTGTCGGGCAAGGGGGCCTATCTCACCGACGCCGACGGGCGCGAGTACGTCGACCTGGTCTGCTCCTGGGGGCCCATGATCCTCGGGCACTCCCACCCCGAGGTCATCGCCGCCGTCCAGGAGGCCGTCGGCCGCGGTACGTCCTTCGGTACGCCCGGCGAGGGCGAGGTGGAACTCGCCGAGGAGATCGTCGCCCGCGTGGAGCCCGTGGAGCAGGTGCGGCTCGTCAGCAGCGGCACCGAGGCGACCATGTCCGCCATCCGGCTCGCCCGCGGGTTCACCCGCCGCTCCAAGGTGATCAAGTTCGCCGGCTGCTACCACGGGCACGTCGACTCGCTGCTCGCCTCGGCCGGCTCGGGCGTGGCCACCTTCGCGCTGCCCGACACGCCCGGTGTCACCGGTGCCCAGGCGGGCGACACGATCGTGCTGCCGTACAACGACCTGGAGGCCGTGAACGAGGCGTTCCACCGGCACCCCGGTGAGATCGCGTGCGTGATCACCGAGGCGTCGCCCGGCAACATGGGCGTCGTGCCGCCGGACCCCGGGTTCAACCAGGGCCTGAAGGACGCCTGCGGCAAGAACGGCGCCCTCTTCATCTCCGACGAGGTGATGACCGGGTTCCGCACCAGCCGCGCCGGGTGGTACGGCGTGGACGGTGTCAGGCCCGACCTCATGACCTTCGGCAAGGTCATGGGCGGCGGCTTCCCCGCGGCGGCGTTCGGCGGCCGTGCCGACGTCATGGCCCACCTCGCGCCGGCCGGGCCCGTGTACCAGGCCGGCACGCTCTCGGGCAACCCCGTCGCCACCGCCGCCGGCCTGGCCCAGCTGCGGCTGCTCGACGACGCCGCGTACGACAAGGTCGACGCCGTCTCCGAGCAGATCCGCACGCTGGTCGGCGAGGCGCTGTCCAAGGAGGGCGTCGCGCACCGGGTGCAGACCGCCTCCAACATGTTCTCCGTGTTCTTCACGGACCGGCGGGTACGCACCTACGAGGACGCCAAGCGGCAGGAGTCGTACCGCTTCACCGCGTTCTTCCACTCGCTGCTGGCGAACGGCGTCTACCTGCCGCCGTCGTCCTTCGAGTCCTGGTTCGTGTCCACGGCCCACGACGAGCGGGCCGTTCAGAAGATCGCCGACGCCCTTCCGGCGGCGGCCCGTGCGGCTGCGGAGGCCACGGCAGAATGAGCGACTCCAAGGACATCACCGTCGTCCACGTCATGCGGCACGGCGAGGTCGAGAACCCGGACGGGATCCTGTACGGGCGGCTGCCCGGCTACCACCTGTCCGAGCTGGGCCGGCAGATGGCCGAGCGGGTGGCCGAGCACCTCGCCCCGCGGGACGTGACCTACGTCTGCGCCTCCCCGTTGGAGCGGGCGCAGGAGTCCGCCACCCCGATCGCCAAGGCGCACGGGCTGGACCTCGCCACCGACGAGCGGCTGATCGAGGCCGAGAACGTCTTCCAGGGCAAGACGTTCGGCGTCGGGGACGGCGCGCTGCGCAACCCGGACAACTGGAAGCACCTCGTCAACCCGTTCCGGCCGTCCTGGGGCGAGCCGTACGTGGACCAGGTCGTGCGGATGACGGGCGCGCTGAACGCGGCCAGGGACCAGGCGCGCGGGCACGAGGCGGTGCTCGTCAGCCACCAGCTGCCGATCTGGATCGTGCGGTCGTACGTCGAGCGGCGCCGGCTGTGGCACGACCCGCGCAAGCGGCAGTGCACCCTGGCCTCCCTGACGACTTTCACATATCAGGGCGACAGGATCGTGTCCGTGGGCTACAGCGAGCCCGCCATCGATCTCGTCCCGGCCCACCTGCGCGCCGGTGCCAAGCCCCAGAAGGGCAAGGGCGCGGCCCAGGGGAAGGCCTTCGGGGCCTGAGCGGACGTCATCGGCCGTCCTTTTGGGATGGCTTGGCGCGCCTTCTCAGTACCTGTTACGAAAAGCACACAATTGAACGGAACCTCCCCGATCATCACACCCTCTGACTGGATGAACCAGCAGGTGGCGACGATCGGGGACTTCCATGCGCACCTTCTCCCGGACCCACTCCCGCAGGGGAGTACTCGGCCTCGGCGCGGGCGCGGCGGCCGCCGTGTCGCTCGCCGGCTGCGGCGGTGTCACGTCCTCGGACGGCGCCGGGCACCCGGACGGTTCCGGCAAGGGGGGTACCGGGCAGGGGAGCGGGGCGGGCGCCCACCCGGCGCGGCCCATCGGTGACGGCTCCACCTCCTTCACCGGCAGGCAGCCGCACCAGCCGGCCAGGCCCGAGCCGCTGGAGCCGGGACAGACCCCGCCGCAGTTCGTGGTCTTCTCCTGGGACGGCGCCGGGGAGGTCGGCAACGGCCTCTTCCCGCGCTTCCTGGACCTGGCCAAGGAGCACGGCGCGAGCATGACCTTCTTCCTCTCGGGGCTGTACCTGCTGCCCGAGTCGAAGAAGCGGCTGTACGAGCCCCCGAACAACCCGCGCGGCGCCTCCGACATCGGCTACCTCACCGACGAGCACATCAAGGCCACGCTGCAGAACGTACGCCGGGCCTGGCTGGAGGGCCACGAGATCGGCACCCACTTCAACGGGCACTTCTGCGCCGGCTCGGGCACGGTCGGGAACTGGACCCCGCAGCAGTGGGGGAGCGAGATCCAGCAGGCCAAGGCGTTCGTGAAGGAGTGGCGGACCAACTCCGGCTGGACCGATCTGCCCTCCCTGCCGTTCGACTACGACAAGGAACTGGTCGGCGGCCGTACGCCCTGTCTGCTCGGCCAGAACAACCTGCTGCCCAAGGCCCGCGAGCTGGGCTGGCGCTACGACGCCTCCTCGCCGGGCGGCCGTCAGGTGTGGCCGGAGAAGCGCATGGGCATATGGGACCTGCCCTTGCAGCAGATACCTTTCCCCGGACGTTCCTTCGAGGTCCTGTCCATGGACTACAACATGCTCGCCAACCAGTCGGTGAACTCGACCAAGGCGCCCGCCTACAACTACCCGGGCTGGCGCAAGCAGTCCGCGCAGGCGTACATCCAGGGCTTCCAGCGGGCGTACGAGACGAACCGGGCGCCGTTCTTCATCGGCAACCACTTCGAGAAGTGGAACGGCGGCATCTACATGGACTCCGTCGAGGAGGCCTTCAAGCACATCGCGCGCGAGAAGGAGAAGGGCGCCGACGTGCGGCTGGTCTCCTTCCGGCAGTTCGTGGACTGGATCGACGTGCAGAAGCCCGAGGTGCTCGCCAAGCTGCGCACGCTCGGTGTGGGACAGCGGCCCGCCGGGGGCTGGAAGGAGTTCCTGCGGGCGGGCGGGTCGGCCTCCTCCGATGCCGCCTGATCCAGCCGCCTGATCTGGCCGCCTGATCTGGCAGGGTGTCCGAAATGCCCTGTGTAAGTACGTCCTGAAATGCGGTTTTCCGCCCGGCGGGGGGCCGGGCGAAATCCCCGGAACAGGCATGCGAAACTTTTCACATGAGTACCCGTAGCCGCGCCGCCCTGCTCACCGCCGCGGCCGCCGCAGCGGCCCTGACCCTGTCCGCGTGCGGCAAGGGCGGCATCTCCGGTGGCGGTGGCGACACCAACTTCGTCACCGGCGACAACGGCATCGACACCGTCCCGGCCGGCAAGCGCGCCACGGCCCCGGACCTGTCCGGCAAGACCGTCGACGGCAAGACCCTCGACGTCGCCGACTACAAGGGCAAGGTCGTCGTCGTCAACGTCTGGGGCTCGTGGTGCGGGCCGTGCCGCAGCGAGGCGCAGTACTTCGCCAAGGTCTCCAAGGAGTACAAGGACAAGGGTGTCCAGTTCGTCGGCATCAACACGCGGGACACCAGCACCACCCCCGCCCTCGCCTTCGAGCGCGACCACGGCGTCGAGTACCCGAGCCTGTACGACCCCACGGGCAAGCTGATGCTCCGCTTCAAGAAGGGCACCCTCAACCCGCAGCTCGTCCCCTCCACGCTCATCATCGACCGCAAGGGCAAGGTCGCCGCGCGGGCCCTGGAGGCGCTCGACGACACGGGCCTGCTGGAGATGCTCAAGCCGGTCCTCGCGGAGAAGTGACGTGAGCGCGCTGCTGACGCTGGCCGCGGAGACCGGCCGGAACCAGACGGTCCTGCACGGCGCCCTGCCGGTGGCCCTGCCGCTCGCCCTGCTCGCCGGGCTCGTCTCCTTCTTCTCGCCCTGCGTGCTGCCGCTGGTCCCCGGCTACCTCTCCTACGTGACGGGCGTCGCGGGCACCGACCTGGCCGAGGCCAGACGGGGGCGGATGGTCGCCGGCGCCTCCCTGTTCGTCCTCGGCTTCAGCGCCGTGTTCGTCTCCAGCGGGGCGCTCTTCGGCTACTTCGGCGCCAACCTGATCGACTACCAGGGCACCCTGTCCAGGGTGCTCGGTGTGCTCATGATCGCCATGGGCGTGTTCTTCATGGGTCTGATGCCCTGGTTCACCATGCGGGAGTTCCGCTTCCACAAGCGGCCGACGGGCGGCCTGCTCGGGGCGCCGGTCCTCGGCGCCCTCTTCGGTGTCGGCTGGACGCCCTGCATGGGCCCGACGCTCTCCTCGGTGAACCTGCTCTCCTTCAACGAGTCGAGCGCCGCGCGCGGCTCCCTGCTGATGGTGGTCTACTGCCTCGGCCTCGGCGTGCCCTTCGTCCTCACCGCGATCGGCTTCCGCAAGGCGCTGGGCGCCTTCGCCTGGGTGAAGCGCCACTATGTGTGGGTGATGCGCATCGGCGGCTCGATGATGATCGTGACCGGTGTGCTGCTGCTGACCGGCGCCTGGAGCGGCCTGATCCAGCAGATGCAGACCTGGTCCGACGGCTTCAATGTGGGGATCTGACCGATGAGCAAGACCGACACCGACAACAGCCGGGAGCAGGAGGACCTGGGAGCCGCCGGTTCCCAGCTGTCCACCGCCCCGCAGGAGGAACCGGCGGGCGTGCCGGGCCTCGGTGTCATCGGCTGGGCGCGCTGGTTCTGGCGGCAGCTGACCTCCATGCGGGTCGCGCTGCTGCTGCTCCTGCTGCTCTCGCTCGGCGCGATCCCCGGCTCGCTGATCCCGCAGACCGGCGCCGACGCGGGCAAGGTCGAGGACTTCCGGGCCGCCCACCGGACGCTGGCGCCGGTCTACGACAAGCTCGGCCTGTTCCACGTCTACAGCTCGGTGTGGTTCTCCGCGATCTACATCCTGCTGTTCGTCTCCCTCATCGGCTGCATCATCCCCCGCACCTGGCAGTTCGTCGGCCAGCTGCGCGGCCGTCCGCCGGCCGCCCCCAAGCGGCTGACCCGGCTGCCCGCGTACACGACATGGCGCACCGAGGCGGACCCGGAGCAGGTCCGCGAGGCCGCGCTGGCCCTGCTGAAGAAGCGCCGCTTCCGCGCCCACACGGCCGGTGACGCCGTCGCCGCCGAGAAGGGCTACCTGCGTGAGACGGGCAACCTGGTCTTCCACATCGCCCTGATCGTGCTGCTGGTCGCGTTCGCCTCCGGCCAGCTGTACAAGTCGGACGGCACCAAGCTGGTGGTGGAGGGCGACGGCTTCGCGAACGCCCTGCCGCAGTACGACGACTTCAAGTCCGGCAGCCTCTTCCGCACCGACGACCTGGTCCCGTTCAGCTTCGACCTCAAGGACTTCGAGGGCACCTACGAGGTCAGCGGCCCCAACAAGGGCACCCCGCGCACCTACGAGGCGAAGATCAGGTACAGCCAGGGCGCGTACGGCAAGGAGAAGTCGACCACCGTCAAGGTCAACGAGCCGCTGAAGATCGACGACGCCAAGGTCTACCTGGTCAGCCACGGCTACGCGCCCGTCATCACCGTCCGGGACGGCAAGGGAAAGGTCGTCTTCCAGGACGCCGTCCCGCTGCTGCCGCTCGACGGCAACGTCACCTCGCAGGGCGTCATCAAGGTCATGGACGACTACCGTGACGCGCGGGGCGCGAAGGACCAGCTCGGCATCAAGGCCTTCTTCCTGCCGACCTACGGCGGTCCCGGGATGGAGATCTCCTCCGCCTTCCCCGCGCTGCTGAACCCGGTGCTGAACCTGGAGCCCTACCACGGCGACCTCGGCGTCAACTCGGGACTTCCGCAGAGCGTGTACCAGCTCGACAAGACCCACATGAAGGACTTCAAGGACGCCAAGGGCGCACAGCTGAGGGTGAACCTCAGGCCCGGCGAGACCATGAAGCTGCCGAACGGCGCCGGGTCCGTGACCTTCGACAAGGACATCAAGGAGTGGGCCGGCTTCGAGATCGTCCAGGAGCGGGGCAGCGGCTGGGCGCTCGGCGGCGCCGTCGCCGCGATCTTCGGTCTCGCCGGGTCCCTGTTCATCCAGCGCCGCCGTGTGTGGGTACGGGCGGTGCGCGGTGCCGACGGTGTGACGGTGGTCGAGATGGCCGGCCTCGGCCGCAGCGAATCGTCGAAGGTGCCCGAGGAACTGGGCGCCCTCGCCGGACACCTCTACGACGCGGTGCCGGGCGCCCCCGAACCCCCTGCCGCCCCCGACGCCGAACCAGCAGAAACCCCCGACACTCAAGCCGTACCTGCCGAAGGGGCTGAGAAGTGACTCTCGCCGCCGCCACCAACGAACATCTCGCGAGTCTCAGCAACACGCTGATCTACTCGTCGATGGCCGTCTACACCCTGGCCTTCTTCGCCTACATCGCCGAGTGGCTGTTCGGCAGCCGCAGCAAGGTCGCCCGTACGGCCGCCGCGCTCACCGCCGACGGCGCACGGACGACGGGCGCCCCCGCCGTCACCGTCCAGCGGGCGGGAGGCACCACCGTGCTGGAGCGGCCCAAGGTCGTCGTGCGCTCGGCGTCCGGCGCGCGGGACGTGCCGGACGGGCCCGGCGCGCACGGCGGCGACGAGCAGGGCGACCTCTACGGGCGTATCGCCGTCTCCCTCACCGCGCTGGCGTTCCTGGTGGAGCTGGTCGGTGTCGTCGCCCGCGCGGCCTCCGTGCAGCGGGCGCCGTGGGGCAACATGTACGAGTTCAACATCACCTTCTCCACGGTCGCCGTCGGCGTGTACCTCGGGCTGCTGGCGCTGAAGAAGAACGTGCGCTGGCTCGGGCTGTTCCTCATCACGACCGTGCTGCTCGACCTCGGCCTCGCGGTCACCGTCCTGTACACGGCCAGCGACCAGCTGGTGCCGGCCCTGCACTCGTACTGGCTGTACATCCACGTCTCCACCGCGATCTTCTGCGGCGCGGTGTTCTACGTCGGCGCGGTCGCCACGATCCTGTACCTGTTCAAGGACTCGTACGAGAACAAGCTCCAGACCGGCGGCACGCCCGGCAGGTTCGCCACCTCGGTGCTGGAGCGGCTGCCCGCCTCCGCCTCCCTGGACAAGTTCGCCTACCGGGTGAACGCGGCCGTCTTCCCGCTGTGGACGTTCACGATCATCGCGGGTGCGATCTGGGCGGGCGACGCCTGGGGCCGGTACTGGAACTGGGACCCGAAGGAGACCTGGTCCTTCATCACCTGGATCGCCTACGCCTGCTACCTGCACGCGCGGGCCACGGCCGGCTGGAAGGGCCGCAAGGCCGCCTACCTGGCGATGATCGCCTTCGGCTGCTGGCTGTTCAACTACTACGGCGTCAACATCTTCGTCTCCGGAAAGCACTCGTACGCGGGCGTGTGACCGCCGTAACCGCGTGCGCAACCCCGGGCCGGGGGTCAGGCTGGTGTCATGAGCGGTTCCATCGCACAGGGCACCAGCCAGACCCACGGGAACACGCACATCCTGCACCTCACGGTGCGGTTCCCGCGGCGTATGGAGGACGTCTGGCCCGCGGTGGCCACGCCCGAGGGGCTGGCGGCCTGGTTCACCCCGGCCGAGGTGCTCGAACCCCGGCTCGGCGGTGCGGTCACCCTGCGTGACCTGGGCAGCGGGGAGGTCACCGCCTGGGACGTGGACCGGGTCGCGGAGTACACGGTGGAGGGCGGCGGCCGGATCCGGTTCCACCTGGAGCGCGAGGAGGACGGCTGCGCCCTCCGCTTCACGCACGAGTTCCAGGGCGAGGAGGAGTCGGAGCAGCGCTGGCGGACCCGTTTCGAACGCCTGATCGACATGTTGGAGTCCCCGGAGAGCCGGCCGGGCCCCGGGCCGTCGCCGGACCCGGAGCCGCGCGAGCCCCTCCCCGGGCAGTTCACCTAGGACGGCGGCAGGCACTCCTTCCCCGGCGGCTTCCCCTCCGGCCAGGCGATCCGCACGAAGCGCGAACCGCCCTCGGGAGTCAGCTCCACGATCGGCACCGCCTTGTCGTACGGGTTGCCGTGCACGTCCAGGCAGATCCAGCCGCTCGCCCCGTCCACCCGCAGCGAGCCCTTGACCTGCGGCCACTGCAGGCCGACGTCCGCGAGCGCCGGGACGGCCCGGCCGGCCGGCACCGCCTCGCGGACGCCGTGCACCACGAGCTGAAGGGCGTCGTAACCGATGATCAGCTGCCCGTCGTCCAGGGCGACGGAGCCGATCGGGCCCATCGGCTCCCGGGACGCGTCCGCCAGCAGCCCCCGCAGCACCGCGAAGTCGGCCGCCGAGCCGCCCGTCGGCCCCGGATCCCTCGCCCAGGCGTCCGGATGGGCGAGGGAGGTGTAGCGCACGGAGAGGTTGTGCCGCAGCGCGCCGCGGTCCAGGTCCTTCTCATGGGTCAGGTACGAGGCCTCGTCACCGGTCAGCACGGTGAACCTGCGGTCCTGGCAGCCCCGGCCGCCCAGGGCGTTGATGAACTGGCGCAGCTGGGTGTGCCGGCCCGCGAACAGGATCGTGTCCGTCTCCCGGGAGGTGTCGCACACCAGGTGCGTGATCTGCCGGAAGGTGTTCGCGGTCGTGCCCTCCTCGCTGCGGTCCCCGGGCGGCGTGAACGGCTGCGGCTCGTACGGCGAGCCCTTGATCAGCGCCGCGAACGACTCCTGAAGGGTCCGCGTGTACGGGTCGCCGGGCTTGTCGTACACCAGCAGCGCCTTGCCCGCGCTCACCTTGGCGAACGAGGCCAGCGCGCGGGCCTCGTCGGTGTTGGTCGGCGCCACCCGGGCCAGCCCCGGGAAGGGGTCCTTGCCGCGCTGCCCGTTGGCGAGGTCGTCGGCGGTGATGGAGGAGCCGACCACCGGGACGCCCTGCCGGGTCAGCTCCGTGACGGCCTGCTTGTTGGCGTAGGTGCTCTGTCCGATGCCTGCGACCGCCCGCAGCCGGTCCGCGCTCTTCGTCATCGCGGCCAACTGTCCGACCGTCTGCCGCCAGTGCGCGCCGGTCGCCCCCGGGTTGGCGAGCACCAGCCGGATCTGCGGGCGCTCCCCGTTGGAGTCGTGGTTGGCCCGGTACTGGGCCAGGTAGGCGCCCTGGAGCTGGTGGCGGATGTCGTTCAGGCTGGTCGCTGACGTGGAGGTGTACGGCAGCATCAGCGCCACCGTCACATAGCTCCCGGGCGCGAGACGGTCGTTCTCCCGGCCGATCGCCCGGACGGTGTCGCGCAGCCGGGGCTGCCCGAAGTCGTACGGCCCGGTCGCCACGCCCACGCACTCGTCGCTGCCCTCCGGCCGGCTCACCCCGGGCCCGCAGGACCGGTCCTCGTGCAGCAGCGACCGGACGCCGAACACCAGGCCCGCCACCACGGCCGCCGCCACCAGCAGGGCCGTGTAGCGGCGCAGCGGGATCTCCCACACGCCCTCGCGTATCCACGTGCCCACACCCCTGCGTGCCATCACGCCTCCCCCCTCCGGTCGTCCGGGCCGTCGTCCGCGTCCGCCGCGGAGCCGGGGCCGTCCATCGGGCGCCCGGCCAGCGCCGCCGCCGGCCAGTCCCGGGAGGCCCGCCACAGCAGCGCGTTGCCCGCCGGACGCAGGTTGGACAGCTGCTCCAGCTCGAAACGGAGCCGGTCGCACACCTGCGGGTCGGGCAGCACCAGCGGGTCCGTCAGCAGCCACACCGCGTGCAGCAGCCGCCGTATCCGCAGGTGCAGTACGGCGTCCACGCCCTCCGGCACCGCGTACTCGGCGTCCGTGCGGCCGAGCGCGACCGCGGACCGCCGGTCGCCGCGGCCGGTGAAGTCGCGGCCCTCGGCGTCGTGCGCGTGGAAGTAGGAGGCGGAGGCGATGAAGCGCAGGGTGCGCAGCCAGGCCCGCGGATCCGCGGTGGGGAAGGTGTCCCGCAGGTGGCCGACCGCCGCCTCCGTCTCCCCGAGCGCGAGTTCGTGGTGCAGCCGGTACCGGGAGTGCCCGGCGCCGGGATAGTGGCCGATCAGCGTCTCGTGCGCGGTACGCCACGACGCGTGGTCGGCGTCCCGCAGATGGAGGCGCAGCAACAGCAGGGTGCGCACGAACGGGTCGCCGACGAACCGGCCCGGCACGGCGGGCAGCCCCTCCTCGGCGAGCCGCGTCTGCAGCGCCCGCACGCTCGCCGGGCCGAAGGTGTCCGGCAGCAGCGCCGCGGCCAGCGCGCAGGCCGAGCCGTGATCGTGGGCGGCGGCCAGCACGGTCAGCTCGTCCAGGTGCTCGGCCGGCACCAGCCGGTCCAGCAGCGCCTCGTAGGCGGGCACGGCGGGCTCGTCCTCGTCGGTCCGTAACCCCGCCGTGAGGAGTTCGCCCAGCGAGGACGTCCCGGCCGGGGCCTGCGCCGCCGCCTCGGCGAGCAGCACGATGCCCAGCGGGTTCCCGCCGGTCAGCCGGTGCGCGGCATGCGGCAGCCGGGGAGGTACGGCGGTGTTCTCACAGACCGCGCCGATGATGTGCAGGGTGTCGTCCGGGCTCAGCGGCGGCAGCGCCAGCAGCAGCGCCCGGGAGGAGGGGGCCGCGTCCGGCGCCCAGTCGCAGCGCCGGGCCACCTCCGCCAGCTCCCGGCGCACCCCGCCCGGCAGTTCCCCGCGGCCCTCGCCGCGCCGGGCCGCGACGAACGCCACCCGGTCCGCGATGCCCTCGGTGCGGTCCCGCAGTACGGCCGCCACCAGCCCCGGGCCGGGCGCCGACTGCGCGTTGTCCAGCAGCACCAGCGGCCGGCCCAGCCGCTGCATCCGCGGCAGCACCCCCGCGTACGCCTCCGTCAGGTCGGCCAGCAGCGCCCGCACCAGATACCGCTCGGCGTGCTCGCGGGAGCCGCCGCCGTCCCGGAAGTGCTGGGACAGCAGGATCAGTCCGCGCTGGGCGTTGCCGCCCGCGTTCGGATAGGTGCGGTACCACACCGACGCCTTCTGGTGCCGGCGGCTGGTGAACCCCTCGGCGACGGACTCCAGCGTCGCCTCGATGGCCCCCGACACCAGCGGCCCGGTGCCGGTGGCCGCGGCGACCACCTTGGCCGCCACCTTGCCGGCCCAGCGCCCCGCCAGCCCGCTGATCCACGAGCCGCTCTCGTTCAGCAGCAGGATGCGCTCGACCTCCCGGCGGATGCGCTCCGAGTCGGCGTCGCCCCAGCCGCCGGCGGCCACCGCGACCAGGCCCGACATCAGCCGCGGGAAGGTGATCCGGCCGGCTCCCGTCACCGGCGCGGCGAGCTGCTCGGCGATCACCAGCAGCGCCTGTCCGAGCGGCGACCAGGAGTCGGCGGGCCGGTCCGCGGGCGGGGCCCGGAACTGGTCCTGCGCGCAGTCGGCCAGCGCGACCGGCGTATGGCCCCGGTAGGCGTCCCGCAGCTCGGCGAGGACCGCGCTCTTGCCGAGCCCGCGCGCCCCGGTGAGCACCACGAACGGCGGTTCGTCCGGGTGTTCGTACGGATGTGCGCGGTGCTGGTGCGGGCGCAGGCCCACGAGCCGCGGCGCGAGCCCGGCCGGATCGACGTCGAACAGTGCTCCCCGCCCGTGCAACCGTCTGTGCACCGCATCTCCCCCTCAACGGAAGTGTAGAAAGGGAGAGTTGCTTCGGGCCAGGGTCCGTGATGACCGTTGGGTCACGAAACCGCCGGGAGGCTTCCGTGGGCCACCGAGGCGATCCGGTCCCGCAGCCGCTCGACGTACAGCCGCATGTTCTTCGCCGCGACGTCCGTGTCCGGGTACCGGCTCGCCAGCCACAGCCCCTCCGGCAGCCGGTTCACCCACACGCACACCTGGTCCCCGTACGACACCCGCAGCAGCCCGTACGCCTTCAGCTCCGCCCACCGCGCGGCGCCGGGCAGGGCGCGGGTGTCCAGGTAGGAGACGATCGAGTACAGGTCCGGGGAGGCCGGCCGGAAGTCCGCGTCGAGCAGGCTCAGCACCCGGGCCAGCGGCATCCGGGCCAGCGACCGGTTCGCCTGCAGCTCGGCGCGCACCGCCCGCAGGGCCTCCGGGAAGCCGCGGAGGCGGTCCACGGGCACCTCGATCGGGGCGCCGCCCACGTACCAGCCCACCGAGTCGCTCCACCGTGACTTCACCCGGGTGTGGAAGGGCACCACCGTCCGGTACACCGGCTGCCCGCCGAGTTCGTGCACGATGAGACCGGTCGCGGCCAGCAGCCCGACCAGGCTGCCGCCGTAGGGCCGGCAGTACGCCTCGAACGCCGCCGCCTCCTGGGCGTCCGCCAGCGGCTCGCACAGCATCCGCTGCGGGGGCAGCGGGCCGCCCGGCGCCAGGCCCAGTTCGACCGGGAACCCCGGCAGCGTGCCGTCGCAGCGGCGGATGAACTCCCGCCAGCGGTCCACGATCACGTGCCGGCCGTCGATGCCGTCCGCGTGGGCCCGCTCGATCTCGCAGAAGTCGACGTAACTGGCGGGCGGGGTGCCGGCGCCGGGTTCGGTCCCGGCCAGGAACGCCGCGTACAGCTCGTGGATCTCGGCGGGGATCCGCTGCAGGGAGTAGGCGTCGACGTTGCTGTGGTCGAAGGCCAGGTAGACGCTGGCGCCGTCGTCCCGGACGACCGCCGTGTAGAGCAGGTTCGGCCAGCGCAGCGCGTCCGCGACCGTGTCGAAGCGGTCCTGGAGGTGCCGGACGAGGACGTCGGCGTCGGGGAAATCGCCCGCCTCCTGCCGGCACAGGGAGACGTCGGCGGCGTCGAGCGTGAACCGGCGCAGTTCGTCCCCGGCCCAGCGGAAGCCGCTGCGCAGCGTCTCGTGCCGTACGGTCCACGCGCGCAGGGCCCGCTCCAGCACGTCCAGGTCGACCGGGCCGGGCAGGTCGAAGGCGGTGCCGAGCCAGGTCGGCACGAACATCCCGTCCTGCCGGACGGCCCTGGCCGTGCGGATGTGCGCCTCCTGGATGTAGGCGGGGGGCCGGGAGTCGTCCGGGAGTGCCGCCGCCGCCGCGACGGTCGCCGGGCTCAGCGTCCACTCGACGAGCCGTCCCGGCCGGACCTCGCAGCGCTGGATGTCAGTGATTCGCACGCGTCTCCCATCGCAGAAGGGGCCCCTGGATGCGGGCCCCCCTGCAAGGCAATGCCGTGGGACGCGGCCGGGACATGCCCGTTCGGTTCATTTCACGGGAACGGGTGGCGGGCCGAACGGGGGAGTGATTAACCGTCGGTGACCGGCCGCGTCAGCCGACGGTCGCCGAGCCGGGCTTCCGGTTGTGAAAGGCAGGCCTCCGGAAATGTCTGACGGTTATTCATATCCAGTCTGCCGAAGGTTGGTTGGCCGTTTCGGTCGGTGTCGTTCCGCGCGTGCACGATCCTGCCCCCGCTGACGCAGGAGAACCGGGTGGCCACAGACAGAGCCGACAGCGACAGACCCCCTCGCAGCGGCGAGCCGCGCCTGAAGCTCGGTGCCCCGCCGGTCGCGCCCGCCCGCCGCTCCCTGGTGCGCAGGCTCCTCCCGCGTGCCGTCGCCGCCGCCACCGCCCTGTGCGCGATCGTCGTCCTCGCCGAGGGCCATGCCGCGCTGCCCTTCGAACGGATCGTCACCATCCAGGCGAAGATGGCCTCCAAGGCCGACTTCTTCGAGGATCCCGAGGTCCAGCGGCTGCTCGTCCGGCACGGCTTCCGCGTGCACATCACCCGCATGGGATCCCGGGGGATCGCCACCCAGAAGTACGACGGCTACGACGTCGTCTTCCCGTCCGGACAGCCCGCCGCCGACCTGATCACCGGCAGGAGCGCGGCCGAGGGCCACCCGGTCACGACGTACCGCCCGTTCGTCAGCCCGATCGTGCTCGGCACCTACCGGGAGTACGCCGAGACGCTCCAGGACGCCGGGATCGCCGCCCCGTTACCGGGCGTGCCGGCCGGCTCGGAACCGCTCTACTACTCGCTGGACATGAAGAAGTTCCTCGCGGCGTCCGCCCACGGCCGCCGCTGGGACGACCTGGGCACCGGCCGGCACGGCATCCACAACGGGAACAAGGTGCTCGCCCAGACCTCCGACATCTGCCAGGCCAACTCCGCCGGCACCTATCTGGGCCTGGTCTCCTACGTGTGGAACGCGCAGGAGATACCGCAGACCCCCGCCGAGGCGGCCCGCTTCGCCGAGCGGATCCGCCTGCTGCTCAACGACCAGGGCATGCCCTCCTCCGAGAAGAACGAGACCTACGTCTCCGCCGAGGGCAAGAGCATCTCCCCGATCGCGGTGATCTACGAGCACCAGTTCCTGGCCCACCAGATCGCCGCCCGGTCCCGAACCGGACACGTCGACGGCGAGCGGGTCCTGCTCTACCCGTCGGCGCGGTTCGTCACCGAGCCCCAGCTCATCGCCCTCACCCCCGACGGCGACCGGCTCGGCGAGCTGATCACCACGGATCCGGCGCTGCAGCAGCGCGCGATGGAGCTGGGCTTCCGGGTCCGGGACGCCCAGGGCGGCTCCGCCACCAGCGACGCGCTGACCCGCTTCCTGGGGCAGCGGGGCATCCAGGCACCGGTGCTGTCCGACGACGACACCAAGGCCGTACTGCCCCGCCTCGACCTGCTGGAGCGGATGATCGAGGTGGTCGGCGACTGCGACCCGGTCACCCGGCCGGCGCCCGCCGGGGAGGCCCCATGAGCCCCGCGGACCCCCGTGAACCGCGCGGCCCGGTGCCCCCGCGCATCCTCACTCTCGTCCTGTGCCTGGTCCTGCTCGCCACCCTCGGCGGGCTCGTCTCCTGCTCCGGGGACGACCGCGGCCCCGACATCACCCTGCACGTCCTGGCCAGTGACGAACTCGCCGACATGCGGCCGCTGCTGGACCGGCTCCGCGAGGACACCGGCGTCCGCCTGGACCTGGACTACCGGCCGACCAACGACGCGGCCGACACCCTCCTCACCGGCCGCCACTCCTACGACCTGGCCTGGCTCTCCTCCGACCGGTACCTGCGGCTCAAGGCCAAGCGGGCCCCCGCCGGCACCACCCCCGCCACCGGCATCCAGAGCGCCTCGATCATGCGTTCCCCGGTCGTCGTCGGCCTCAGCCCCGAGGTGGCCCGGACCCTGCGCGCCAAGGCCCCCGGCGGACGCCTGTCCTGGGCGGACATCGCCGACGCCGCCGCCACCGGTGCCGTGCGCTTCGGCATGGCCGACCCCCGGCACAGCAACAGCGGCCTCGCCGCGCTGGTCGGCGTCGCCACCGCCGCGGCCGGCACCGGCCGCGCCCTGCGCCCCTCCGACGTCAGCTGCGACCGGCTGCGCGGCTTCCGCTCAGGGCAGACCCTCACCGCCGACAGCTCCCACGCCCTGCTGGACGCCTTCGTCTCCCGCCCCGGCCGCACCAACGCCCTGATCACCTACGAGTCCGAGCTGCTCACCCTGAACGCCTCCGGCCGGCTCCGCACGCCCCTGGAGATCGTCCATCCCGCCGACGGCATGGTCCTGTCCGACTACCCGCTCCTCCTGCTCGACCCAGGCCGCCGCGACGCCTACGACCGGGTCGTGACGTGGCTCACCGGCACCGGCCACCAGCGGGAGATCATGCGCAGCACCCTGCGCCGCCCGGTCAGCACCGAGGTGACCCGCGACACCCGGCTCCAGACCCCCCTCGACAACGCGCTGTACTACCCGGACGACCCGGCCGTCCTGGACCGGCTCCTCGCCGACTACGGCGACCCGGACCGCCGCCGCACCGACCAGGTGATCTTCCTCCTCGACTTCTCCACCTCCATGCGCGGCTCCCGTACCCGGGCGTTACGGGCCGCGTTCGCCGGGCTCAGCGGCGCGGACACCTCCGCCACCGCCAAGTTCGTCCGCTTCCACCAGGGGGAGCGGCTGACCGTCGTCCGGTTCGGTGGGCGCCCCCTCGCGGAACGCACGGTCACCGTGCGCGGCCCGGCCGACCTCACGTCCCTGGCGGACTTCGTCGCCGGCGGCGGCTACGACGGCTCCACCGCCGTCTGGTCCGCCCTGGACCGCGGCTACGGCACCGCCGAGCGGACCCTGCGCGCGGACCCGGGGCGCCGGGTGTCCCTGGTGCTGATGACGGACGGCGAGAGCAACGCGGGCATCGGCCGCACCACCTTCGTCAGCCGCTACCGCGCCCGCCCCGCCGACGTCCGCGCCGTGCACACCTACCCCCTCCACTTCGGCGACGCCGACGCGGCGGAACTGCGCCGGGTCGCCGCGGTGACCGGCGGGCGCATGGTCGACGCCCGCGCTTCGTCCCTGTCCACCGCGTTCAAGGAGATCCGTGGCTGTTCTTGACGGCACCTGGTGGAGCGCCTGGTGGGGCCCGATGGCCTGGTGGCTGGCGGGGTTCGCCGGCCTGCTCGTGCTCGGCGGCTTCGCGCTGCGACGCGGCCTCGCCCGGCTCGGCAAAGTCCCCGAGGACCCCAGCTATCTGCCCCTGTACCTCGACAACGACGCCGTCATGGGCCTGTTCAAGATGGGCAACTACAAGTCGGCGCTGCGCAAGGAGGTCGAGGAGCGGCGCATCCGCAGCGCCGGCTGCCTGGCCGTGATCCCGCTGGTCTCCCTGCTGTTCAAGGTGACCGGCGGCAGCACCACCGAGGTGGTCGCCAAGTACGTGGAGAACAGCGAGCCGATCTCGGTGATCGGCCTGCTGCTGTCCGTGCTGCGCCGGGGCGACGCCCTCGTGGAGGTGCGGCTGCGGCCGGACTCCGGGACGGTCGTCCCGAACCGGGCCCTGCTGCGGGAGCTGGCCCGGACCGGGGCGGGCGCCGGGGCCGCCGTGGACGTGCCGCTCAGCGAGATAGGGGAGTTCGTCATGGTCACGGGCCGGTTCGAGGCCCGCGGCACCCGCGGCCGGACGCTGGTGATGCGGGCCCCCTACGCGGACGGCGGCCGTGCCGCGCACCTGCGGGTCGTCGTGCGCGGCGACGGGCTGCTCACCCCGGACCGGGAACTGCCCGAGGGCCAGTTCCAGGCGCACTGTCTGGGCAAGGTGACCAGCTGGGACCCCGAGGCCCGGGAGATCGTGCTGCAGTACCCGGTCGCCGTCTTCCGCTGACCGGCACCCGGACCCGTGCCGGGAAGGGGGTGGGCGCATGGACAAAGCGGTACGTCGGCGATACTTGGCCGCATGGCTTACGACGATCTTCGCTCCCTGCTGCGGGCACTGGAGCGCGAGGGAGACCTCAAGCGCATCAAGGCCGAGGTCGACCCGTACCTGGAGGTCGGGGAGATCGTCGACCGGGTGCAGAAGTCCGGCGGCCCGGCACTGCTCTTCGAGAACGTGAAGGGCTCGGCGATGCCCCTCGCGATGAACGTCTTCGGCACCGACCGGCGCCTGCTGAAGGCGCTGGGGCTGAAGTCGTACGACGAGATCTCCGAGAAGATCGGCGGCCTGCTGCGGCCCGAGCTGCCGCACGGCTTCGTCGGCGTGCGCGAGGCCTTCGGGAAGCTGGGCGCGATGGCCCACGTCCCGCCGAGGAAGGTGAAGTCCGACAGCGCGCCCGTGCAGGAGGTCGTGCTGCACGGCGACGAGGTCGACCTCGACCGGCTCCCGGCGCTCTTCACCTGGCCCCAGGACGGCGGCTCCTTCTTCAACCTGGGCCTGACCCACACCAAGGACCCCGAGTCCGGCATCCGCAACCTGGGCCTGTACCGGCTGCAGCGCCACGACAGGCGCACGATCGGCATGCACTGGCAGATCCACAAGGACAGCCGGAACCACTACCAGGTCGCGGCACGAAGGGGCGAGCGCCTCCCGGTCGCCATCGCCTTCGGCTGCCCGCCCGCCGTGACGTACGCCTCCACGGCCCCGCTCCCCGGCGACATCGACGAGTACCTGTTCGCCGGGTTCGTCGCGGGCAAGCGGATCGAGATGGTGGACTGCAAGACGGTCCCGCTCCAGGTCCCCGCGAACGCGGAGGTCGTCCTGGAGGGCTGGCTGGAGCCCGGCGAGATGCTGCCCGAGGGCCCCTTCGGCGACCACACCGGCTTCTACACCCCGCAGGAGCCGTTCCCCGCGCTGAAGATCGACTGCGTGACGATGCGGAAGCGTCCGCTGCTCCAGTCGATCGTGGTCGGCCGCCCGCCGACGGAGGACGGCCCGCTCGGCCGCGCCACCGAACGCTTCTTCCTCCCCCTGCTGAAGATCATCGTCCCGGACATCGTGGACTACCACCTGCCCGAGGCCGGCGGCTTCCACAACTGCGCGATCGTCTCGATCGACAAGAAGTACCCCAAACACGCGCAGAAGGTGATGCACGCCGTCTGGGGGGCGCACATGATGTCCCTCACCAAGCTGATCGTGGTCGTGGACGCCGACTGCGACGTCCACGACCTGCACGAGGTCGCCTGGCGGGCCCTCGGCAACACCGACTACGCCCGCGACCTCACCGTCGTCGAAGGCCCCGTCGACCACCTCGACCACGCCTCGTACCAGCAGTTCTGGGGCGGCAAGGCGGGCATCGACGCGACGAAGAAGTGGCCCGAGGAGGGCTACACCAGGGACGGGGGCTGGCCGGACATGGTCCTCTCCGCCCCCGATACGGCGGCCCTGGTGGACCGCCGCTGGAAGGAGTACGGACTGTGAGCAGCGCCTCCGCGGCACTCCCGCGGCCCGGACGCACCAGGGCTTTCCTGCGCCTGGTGATGATCGAGCACTCGGTCTTCGCGCTCCCCTTCGCCTACATCGCCTCCCTCACCGCGATGTACGAGTGGGACAGGAACATCCACTGGGCCCGCCTGCTGCTGGTCACGGTCTGCATGGTCGGCCTGCGCACGTTCGCCATGGCGGTGAACCGGATCATCGACCGCGAGATCGACGCCCGCAACCCGCGCACGGCCCACCGTGAACTGGTGACCGGCGCGATGTCGGTGAAGCACGCCTGGACGGGCGCCCTGGTCGCCCTGGTGGTCTTCCTGGGCGCGGCGGCCCTGCTGAACCCGCTCTGCCTCGCCCTGGCGCCGGTCGCGGTGGTGCCGATGGTGGTCTACCCCTACGGGAAACGGTTCACCAACTTCCCGCAGGCCATCCTGGGCCTCGCGCAGGCCATGGGCCCGGTCGGCGGCTGGCTGGCGATCAGCGGCGAGTGGTCCTGGTCGGCGGTCATCCTCGGCCTGGCCGTCGGCGTCTGGATCGGCGGCTTCGACCTGATCTACGCCTGCCAGGACGTCGAGACCGACCGGGAGATCGGCGTCATGTCGGTCCCGGCCCGCTTCGGCATCCCGGCCGCGATCTGGGGCGCGCGCGCCTGCCACACGGTCACCACGGCCCTGTTCGTCTGGTACGCCCTGGCCACCCACGCCGGCGCGTTCTTCTGGCTGGGCCTGCTGATCGTCGCGGGCGCCTTCCTCTACGAGCACCGCATCGTCCGCCCCCACGACCTGTCCCGCCTCAACAGGGCGTTCTTCTCGGTCAACGGCTTCATCGGCATCGCCCTTTTCGTGTGCGCGCTGCTCGATCTCCTCGTGCGCGGTCTGACCGTCTGAGCGGCTGGACGCCACCCGGCCCGAGCACGGCCCGACCCGCCGGTACGCTCAAGGTGTGAACGCAGGAGAAACGCAGCGCGTGCCTTGGATCGTGGGGGTGTCCGGAGCGTCCGGGACGCCATACGCGGCTGCCGTGCTGCGGGCGCTGCTGGCGGCGGGCGAGGCGGTCGACCTGGTGGTCAGCAGGGCCTCGCGGCTGACGCTGCTGGACGAGACCGGCATCTCGTTCCGGGACTCCCACTGGCGCGACGACCTGCGGGAATGGCTGGCCCGTGGCGCCGACGGCAAGCCCGGGACCTTCGACGCGGACGTCAGCGGGGTGCGGTACTGGAGCGCGGGCGACCTCGCGGCCGGCCCGTCCTCGGGGTCGTACCCGGCGAAGGGGATGCTCATCGTGCCCGCCTCCACCGCCTGTGTGGCCGGTGTCGCGCTCGGGCTGTCCAAGGACCTGCTCCAGCGCACGGCGAGCGTCACGCTGAAGGAGCGCCGCACGCTGGTCGTGGCCGTACGGGAGACCCCCTTGAACGGCCAGACCCTGCGGCACCTCGTGGCGCTGGACGACGCCGGCGCCGCGGTCGTCCCGGCCTCGCCGGCCTTCTACGCGGGAGCCACGCACATACAGGACCTGGTGGACTTCGTCGCCGGACGGGTGCTGGACGCGGCAGGCGTCGAGCACGGCCTGTACCGGCGGTGGCGGGGCGAACTGGGCGGCGGCGCGGCGGGCGAGTAGCAGTACCTCTCATCACTTCAGGTCATCACTTCAGGAACTTTCACCGGAAGGCTTCGATCGCATGGACGCGGTGGACAGGCAGCTCATCCAGGCCCTGAGGGAGAACGGCCGGGCCTCGTACGCGGAGCTGGGACGCCTTGTCGGCCTGTCGGGCCCCAGCGTCACCGACCGCATCAACCGGCTGGAGGCCGCCGGTGTCATCACCGGGTACCGCGCGACGGTGAACGCGGCCTCGCTCGGCCTCGGTGTCACCGCGCTGATCGGGATCTCGCTGTCCGACGCGGCCGACCACGAGGACGTCGCCCAGCGGCTGCGGGATCTGACGGAGATCGAGGACTGCTGGTTCATCGCCGGCGACGACTCCTACATGCTCAAGGTGCGTTCGACGGACGTCGACGGCCTGGAGCGGACCATCCGCCGGCTCAGCGGAACCAAGGGCGTCTCCCGCACCCGTACCACCATCGTGCTGTCCACGAAGTGGGAGAACCGGGTCGGCGAGCTGCCCGAAGAGGTCTAGGGATACCGTTGGTCGGGCTGTCGTAGGAAAGGTGTTGGCATGGACGTCGGACTCAAGCGCGAGCTGGAGCAGAAGGTCCGCTCCGGTGAGCGGCTGACCCGCGAGGACGGCATCGCGCTGTACGCCTCGGACGACCTGGCCTGGCTCGGTGGCCTCGCCCACGAGGTGCGCACCCGCAAGAACGGTGACGTCGTCCACTTCAACGTCAACCGTCACCTCAACATGACGAACGTGTGCACCGCGTCCTGCGCGTACTGCTCGTTCCAGCGCAAGCCGGGCGAGAAGGACGCGTACACGATGCGCATCGAAGAGGCCGTCAAGCTCGCCAAGGCGATGGAGTCGGACAGCCTCACCGAGCTGCACATCGTCAACGGCCTGCACCCGAACCTGCCGTGGCGCTACTACCCCCGGTCGCTCAGGGAACTGAAGGCCGCCCTGCCGAACGTCTCCCTGAAGGCGTTCACGGCGACGGAGATCCACCACTTCGAGACGATCAGCGGGCTGTCGGCCTCCGAGATCCTCGACGAGCTGATCGACGCGGGCCTGGAGTCGCTGACCGGCGGCGGCGCGGAGATCTTCGACTGGGAGGTCCGGCAGCACATCGTGGACCACCGCACCCACTGGGAGGACTGGTCCCGGATCCACCGCCTGGCGCACGAGAAGGGTCTGAAGACCCCGTGCACCATGCTGTACGGCCACATCGAGGAGCCCCGCCACCGCGTCGACCACGTCCTGCGCCTGCGTGAGCTGCAGGACGAGACGAACGGCTTCCAGGTCTTCATCCCGCTGCGTTACCAGCACGACTTCGTGGACATGAAGGACGGCAAGGTACGCAACACCCTCCAGGCCCGCACCCAGATGGCGACGGGCGCGGAAGCCCTGAAGACCTTCGCCGTCTCCCGGCTCCTCTTCGACAACGTCCCGCACGTCAAGGTCTTCTGGGTGATGCACGGCGTGCAGACCGCCCAGCTGGCCCTCCAGCACGGCGCGGACGACATGGACGGTTCGGTCGTCGAGTACAAGATCACGCACGACGCGGACAACTACGGCACGCCGAACAAGCTGACCCGTGAGGACCTGCTGGAGCTGATCCGCGACGCCGGCTTCCGCCCGGTGGAACGCAACACGCGCTACGAGACCATCCGCGAGTACGAGGGCCCCGACCCGGCGCGCCGCGAGTCCCCCCAGCCGATGCGGCTCTGACACCCCCAACCCCCGGACCTGCCCCGGCACGTCGGCTGTGCCGGCGGACGGCGAGTGGTCCCACCCGGGGGCGCGGGGAACTGCGCGAGCGGCCACGACGCCCCCGCGGCCGTCAGCCGGGCCAAGCGTCCCGGCACGTCGGCTGTGCCGGCGGACGGCGACTGGTCCCACCCGGGGGCGCGGGGAACCGCGCGAGCGGCCACGACGCCGCCGCAGCCGCCCGCCGGGCCAAGCGCCCCCTTCATCGGCCGCCCCAACCCAGAGTGCCCCCTTCATCGGGCGCCCCCGGCGCAAGCGCCCCCTCGTTGGCCGCCCCCGGCGAGGGGTACCCGCTCGGTATGCCCACCACGAAGGCTCCTGAGGATCAGTACACGGCGGAGCCCTTCGTGCCCGAAGGCGCCGGCCTCTCCGCCGTGCGGCGGCCGGCTGCCGCGGCTGCCCCCTGCACCGGAACGCCACCCAGACCGTCTTCGGCGCCGGGGACACCGACGCGCGCGTGATGCTCGTCGGGGAACAGCCCGGCGACCAGGAGGACCGCCAGGGCGCCCCGTTCGTCGGCCCGGCCGGCAAGCTGCTCGACCGAGCCCTGCGGGAGGCCGGTCTGGACCCGGCGGAGGCGTACGTCACCAACGCGGTGAAGCACTTCAAGTTCACCCTGGCCGAGCCCCGCAAACGCCGCATCCACAAGGCGCCGACGCTGCGGGAGATGACCGCCTGCGGCCCTTGGCTCGCGGCCGAGCTGGCGCTGGTCGAGCCGGAGCTGATCGTGGTCCTCGGTGCCACGGCCGGCAAGGCACTGCTGGGATCGTCGTTCCGGGTCGGCCAGGTGCGCGGGACCGTCCTGGAGGAGGAGATCCACGGCCGTCCGGAGCGGCTGGTACCGACGGTGCATCCGTCGGCCGTCCTGCGCGCGGACGACCGCGAGCAGGCGTTCCAGGGCCTGGTGGCGGATCTGCGGGTGGCCGCGCGTACCCTCGCCCGAGCACCCCGGATGTAAGGATGTAATGGATACACTGGCTCAGTGCCTCTTACCTTCACCCTGGATCCCGCCATCACCCCGGCCCTCCGCGACGACATCCTCGACCTGTGGACGGACGTCTCCAACGCGGGCGGCTCCGTCGGCCATGTCCCCCCGGTGACCCGTGACGAGATACGGCCCGGGCTGGTGCGCCACCTCGTGCAGATGGCCGAGGGCCGCACCCGGCTGCTCGTCGGCCTCGACGAGACCGGCCACGTCGCCGCGACCGCCTTCCTGACCCACAACAGCCACCGCCTGATGACCCACTGGATCTGGCTGTACACGGTGATGGTCCACCCCCGGTACCAGGGCCGCGGTTACGGCCGTGACCTGATGGCCGCCGCCGCGGACGCGGCCCGAGGGCTGGAGGGCGTCGAGGCGATCCGGCTGACCTGCCGGGGCGGGCACGGCCTGGAGCGGTTCTACGCCTCCTGCGGCTACAAGGAGGTCGGCCGTGTCCCGGACGCCATCCGGGTCGCGCCCGGCGACGACCGCGACGAGGTCGTCATGCTGCTGCCGCTCGGCTGACCCCCCTGCAAGATCGCCCCGCAAGCGTGCTTCACTGGACGATGACCCCTTTTGGAATCGGACGAGTGGATTGAGATGCTCCGCTACACGCTGATGCGCCTCGGTATCTTCGCGGGCTGCCTCGTGATCGTCTGGGGAGCCGTCTACTCGGGCCTCTTCCCGCGCGGTTTCGGCGACTCCAACTTCCTCTGGGTCCTGCTGCTCTCCCTGGTCCTCTCGGCGCCGATCAGCTGGGTCGCGCTGCGCAAGGAGCGGGACCGGGCCTCGGTGCGGATCGTGGGCAGGGTCGACCGGATGAAGGCGAACCTGGACGCCAACCGCAGCCAGGAGGACCTGGCCGACGACGCGACGCGGACACAGGGCGGGGCTGCCGCGCCCAACTAGTCTTGCCCCCATGGGTGCCGTCAAGACCAAACGGATGCCGAGGGCGGTACGGGAGCAGCAGATGCTCGACGCCGCCGTACGGATCTTCGGGCAGCGCGGGTACACGGCCGCGTCGATGGACGAGATCGCCGAACTCGCGGGCGTCTCCAAGCCGTTGGTCTATCTGTACCTGAACTCCAAGGAAGACCTCTTCACCGCCTGCATCCGCCGCGAGGCCGCCGCGCTCACCGCGGCCGTCCGCGCGGGCGTCCGGCAGGGGCTGCCCGCCGACCGGCAACTCTGGGACGGCTTGCGGGCGTTCTTCGCGCACACCGCCGAACGCCCCGACGCCTGGTCGGTGCTGCACCTCCAGGCCCGTACGCACGGAGAGCCCTTCGCGGCCGAGGTCGCCGGGATGCGCGCGGAGCTCGTCACGTTCGTGACCCGGCTGGTCGCGGTCGCGGCCCGGGCGGCACACCGGGATCCCGACCTGCCCGACCACGAGGTGGCCGGCCTGGCCGAGGCGCTGGTCGGTGCCGCGGAGTCGCTCGCCGCCTGGGCCAACGCCACACCCGGCGTCACCGCCCGCCAGGCCGCGGCCACGCTGATGAACTTCGCCTGGTCGGGCCTGGGCAGCCTGATGCAGGGCCAGGTGTGGACCCCGCCGCCCGAGCACGCTTAGAGCCGGCGGCCCTGCCCCTAGAGGGGCCTTGCTCCTACGGCGGCCCTGCCCCTACAGCGGTTTTACCTCTCCGGACAGGTGGAGTCTGCCGTCCCGGCCCCGCAGTTCGAAGCGCCCGCCGCTCTCCGCCGCGTAACTCACCGTCCCCGGCAGCAGCACGGGTGCCCGGAATCCGGCCCGTACGCGGGCGGAGCCGCCCGTGCCGTGGGCGGCCAGGCAGCGGGCCGCCGTCCACATGCCGTGCGCGATGGCCCGCGGGAAGCCGAAGAGGCGCGCGGTGAGGGGGTGCAGGTGGATGGGGTTGCGGTCACCGGAGACGGCGCCGTACCGCCGCCCCACGTCCTCGGCGAGGCTCCATTCGGCGACCACGGGCAGCGGACCGTCCCCGCGCGCCCCCGCGACGGACGTGACCGGCTCGCCCGGCCCCGCCTCCGTACGGTGCCGCGCCAGGTACGTGCTGCGCGACTCCCAGACCATGTCACCGCCCAGGCGCAGCCCCGTCACCACCGTCGCCTCGGTGCCGCGCCGGTGCGGGGCCAGCCCCTCGACGAACGCGGACACCTCGTACTCCCCGTCGGCCGGCAGCGCGCCCCCGCGGACGATCTCGATCGACGTGTGGACGAGCCCCAGCAGCGGCAGCGGGAAGTCCCGGCCGCTCATCAGCCGCATGGCCAGCGGAAATCCGAGGATGTGCGGGTAGGTCACCGGCAGCTCCGGCTCGCCGGTCGGGAAGCCGCAGACCCGCTCGTAGGCGGCCAGCCTCGCCAGGTCGACGCGCACGCCGGGCAGCAGGAGCCGCGCGCGCGGGACGGCCGCGTCCGGGGCGGGCCGCTTGAACGGGGAACGCAGGGCGCCCCGGGCCAGCAGCGGGGCCAGCGCGGGTGCGGCGCTGAGGGTGACGGCGTTCATCGGACGACTCCCGCGCGACTCGGGTACGAAATGCTTACTCAGGAGTAAGGTTACCGGAGGTAAGCCCAGCCCGCACAAGGGGTGACGGAGATCCCGGCCGCCCCGGCCCGGCCCGTCCCCGGCGAAGCTGAACGCCCCTCACATAACCCCCGAGGCTGCACATCCCCGGCCCCGGACCATTCCCGAACCCGCACAACCCCCTCACAGAAGAGCCGTACGATCACCGCCTGACCAGCGGTAACCCCCCTTCTGGACGGGGCCGGCCGCAGGTGCACGCACGCCAGAGGAGCCGCCCGTGTCCACCCCGTACCCGAACGCCCCCGTCTCCTCCGGCACCCACGTCTCCGCCGTCGACTACGACGGCCGCCCGGTCCTCGTCGAACCGGAGATACGCCGGCTGGACGGCGCGGTGCGGGAGGTGGCCGTGCCGCCGTTCGCGCCCCCGGTCACCCACGGCTCCCTCGCCGACCTGCCGTACGAGAACGCGGAGACGGCCCCCGACACGGTCGTGGTCAGCCGTAAGCGGCCCGGCGGGGACTGGACGGACGTGACGGCCGCCGGGTTCGCCGCCCAGGTGCAGGCGGTGGCCAAGGGCCTGATCGCCGAGGGCCTGATGCCGGGCGACCGGATCGCCGTCATGGCGCGTACGACCTACGACTGGACCCTGCTCGACTTCGCGGCCTGGGCGGCCGGCCTGGTCACGGTCCCCGTCTATCCCACCTCGTCCGTCTTCCAGACCCGCTGGATCCTGCACGACTGCGGCGCGGTCGCCCTGGTCACGGAGACCGCCGCCCAGGCCGCCGCACTCGGCCCCGAACTCCCGCACCTGCCCGACCTGCGCCATGTGTGGGTGATGGAGAAGGACCACGTGGCCCGGCTCGCCGACACGGGCAGACAGGTGCCGGACGGGGAGGTGGGCGTACGCCGGGGCATGCTGGGCCCCGACACGCTCGCGACGCTGATCTACACCTCCGGCACCACCGGCCGCCCCAAGGGCTGCGCCCTCTCGCACGGCAACTTCTTCGCCGAGGTCGACAACGCGATCGAACTGCTCCACCCGGTCTTCAAGGCGCAGGACGAACAGGCCTCGGTCCTCCTGTTCCTCCCCATGTCCCACGTCTTCGGCCGGATGGTGGCCATCGCCTGCGTCCGCGCCCGGGTCCGCCTCGGCCACGCGCCCAGCCTGGCCCCGGAGGACCTGCTCCCGGACCTGGCCGCGTTCCGCCCGACCGCGCTGCTGACCATCCCCTACATGCTGGAGAAGATCTACAACTCCGCACGCGCCAAGGCGGAGGCGGCCGGCCGGGCGACGGTCTTCGACCGGGCGGCCGCCGTGGCCGAGCGCTACGGCGAGGCGCTGGAGGCCCACCAGACCGGCACCGGCGGCGGCCCGGGCCGCGCCCTGAAGACGCAGCGCGCCTTCTACGACCCCCTCGTCTACCGCCGGCTCCGCACCGCCATGGGGGGCCGCGTCCGGTACGCGATCTGCGGCGGCTCACCGCTCGGCCGACGCCTCGCCGCGTTCTACGCGGGCGCGGGCATCGAGATCTTCGAGGGCTACGGCCTCACGGAGACCACCGGCGCGTCGACCGTCACCCCGCCCCTCAAACCCCGCCTGGGCACGGTCGGCTGGCCGATGCCCGGCACCCGGGTACGGATCGCGGCGGACGGCGAGATCCTCCTCGCCGGCGACCACGTGCTGCGCGGCTACTGGGACCCGCAGGCGGGCGGAGTGGTCCCCGCGACCCGCGACGGCTGGCTCCCCACCGGCGACCTCGGCGAGCTGGACGACGAGGGCTATCTGACCATCACCGGCCGCAAGAAGGAGCTGCTGATCACGGCGGGCGGCAAGTCGGTGGCCCCGGCCCCGCTGGAGAACTGGCTGCGCAGGCACCCGCTGATCTCCCAGGTCATGCTGGTCGGCGACGGCCGCCCGTACGTCGCGGCCCTCATCACCCTCGACCCCGACGGCATCACCCACTGGCGCCAGATGATCGGCAAGCACCCGGTGCCGCCGGAACTCCTCATCGGCGACGAGGAGCTGACGGTCGTCCTCCAGCGGGCGCTGGACGAGGCGAACAAGCTGGTCTCCCGCCCCGAGTCCATCCGCCGGTTCGCCGTACTGCCGGTGGACTTCACGGAGGCGGCCGGACATCTGACCCCCTCCATGAAACTGCGCCGGGAGCAGATCCTGACCGACTTCGCCACCGAGGTGGAGCGGCTGTACGAGCGCTGAGCGCCCCGGGGTTCTCCCACGAAGGCCAACGGCGCCGTAAACGGCCTGCCGGAACGCCGGCGTGCTGTGATACTGCTCCGATGATCAACGTGCCTGCCGCCGCACTGGACTCGCTGAACGGGCTCGCCTTCGGTGACGCCTTCGGTGACCGCTGGTTCGGCATCCTGCGCCAAGACGGTCCGGCAGCTCTCGATGCGCGGACGCTCCCCCCGGAGCCGCTGTGGCGGTGGAGCGACGACACCGCCCAGGCGCTCGTCCTCGTCCGCGAACTCGCCGAGGGCGACGGCACCGTCGACCAGGACCGCCTCGCCCTGCGCTTCGCCGCCGCCTACACCGACGACACGCACCGCGGCTACGGAGCCTCGATGCACGACGTGCTCCGTCGGATCGGTGCGGGCGAGTCCTGGCGGGAGGTGGTCGCCGGGCAGTTCGGCGGCCAGGGGTCCTGGGGCAACGGCGCCGCCATGCGTGTCGCCCCGCTCGGCGCCTGGCACGCCGCCGACCTCGACGCGGTCGCCGAGGAGGCCGCCCGCCAGAGCGCGGTCTCGCACCACCACCCGGAGGCGGTCGCCGCGGCGGTCGCGGTCGCCCTCGCCGCGGCGCTGGCAGCGCGCAGCCGGGGCGGGGAGACTCCGGCACGGCCGGACTTCCTCCGGGCGGTCGCCGAACGACTCCCCGACAGCGACGTGCGGTCGGGAGTGCGGATCGCGGCCCGGATGCCGGAGCGCACCTCGGTCCGGCACGCCGCGGAGGTCCTGGGCTCCGGCTACGAGATGTCCGGGCCCGACACCGTCCCCTACGCCCTGTGGTGCGCGGCGGGGCACCTCGACGACCTGCACGAGGGCCTGTGGTTCACGGTCGCCGGACGCGGTGACATCGACACCACCTGCGCCATCGCGGGCGGGGTCATCGCCGCTCGCACGGGAGTCGCCGCTCTCCCCCCGGCCTGGCACGCGGCCCGCGAACCGCTGCCCCCGGTCGTGCCGGGGTAGACACGTCAGCGGCCCGGCCTCCGGGGGTCGACACCCGCTCCTCGCCGGTCCCGCCTCGTCCGGACTCGGCGGGGCGGGGAGCGGGTTGCCGCCCGGGTCGTCTGCGGCCCGCCGACGATCCTCGTACGGCGCCAACAGCCAGTCAATCCTTGGGTTCACTCGCCAAACCCAAGTGTTAGCTTGGGTGTTGTGACCCTCGACGACCTCCGCGTGTTCGTGTCCGTGTGCCGCGCGGGCAGTCTCAGCTCGGTCGCCCGCGACCTCGGCTGCACCCAGTCCGCCGTCAGCCAGCACGTCAAGCGGCTGGAGCGGGAGACCGGCGTGGCCCTGCTGGAACGCCAGCCGCGCGGAGTCGTACCGACCCAGGCCGGGCGGATACTGGAGGCCGCGGCGGCCGAGGGCATCTCCGGTCTCGACCTGGCGGTACGACAGCTGCGCGACCTGGTCGACGGCCACAGCGGTCACGTCCGCGTGGCCACGGGCGCGACGACCATCCGGCACTTCATGTCCGACGCGGTCGTCACGTTCCGCCGCCGCCACCCCAAGGTCAACCTGGAGTTCCGCACGGTCAGTTCCGGCCGGGGCAGCTTCGACGCCCTCGCCGACGGCACCCTCGACCTCGCCTGGATCACCATCGGGCCGCCGGTGCGGGGCATCGAGCAGCGGACGGTCGTGGAGCTGCCGTGGCTCCTCGCCGTCCACGCCACCGACCCGCTCGCCGGCCGCCCGCACCTGGACCCGGCCGAGCTGGCCGAGGCCCCGCTCATCCGGCTCCCGCCGAACTCCACGTCCGCCGCCCACCTGGACGCCGCGTGCGCCGAGCGGGGGGTCCGGTTCGCCTACGAGCCGAGCGTGGCCGACTGGGACACGGCACTGCTGCTCGCCGAACTGGGCGTCGGCAGGGCGGTCGTCCCCGCCGTACCCGCCCCGCCGACGCCCGGCGAGAGCCCGCTGCGCCTGGTTCCGCTGCCCGGCCTCCGCCCCCTCCCCGTCGGCTGGGCCGTCCGCCGCTGGGACGCGCTCAGCCCTCCGGCGCGGGCGTTCGCGGACACGGTCGCCGCCGTGCGGTGAGGGCCAGCTCGACCCACACGGTCTTGCCGACCTCCCGCGGCGCGACGCCCCAGAGCGTGGCCAGTACCTGTACGACGACCAGCCCGCGACCGTGCTCGTCCAGCAGGCCCCCGTCCAGGAACCGCAGGGTGCGGTCGCTGCGGGCGTCACTCACCTCGATACGCAAGGTGTCGTCGTCGCGCAGCAGGATCAGCCGCAGCTCGAAGTCCCGCCCCGGGACGCGACCGTGGGTGACGGCGTTGGCGGCGAGTTCGGCCACGATCAGCTGGGCGGTGCCGCTGAGGTCGCCGTCGTGCGGGTATCCCCAGCTCGCGAGCGCGGTACCGGTCAGCCGACGGGCCAGCCGGGCACCGCGGGGCGTGGCGCTGAGCCGCTGGACGAGTTCGGTTCGGGGGGTGGAGATTTCTACGTTCACGTCACCGAGCGTGGTGGCTTCTCTCTACGCTGACCAGGGACGACTTGGCGACTGTCCGTAGTCGTACGGGTGCGGTATGTCTGGAGTACGGGTGTCGGGAGGGTGGCGTGACGGAGGAACGGAGGCCGGAGACTCCGGCGGAGGCGAACGGGTCGGCAGCGGTCTTCGTCGTCCTGGGCAAGCAGTTGAAGCTGTTGAGGGCAAAGGGCGGGTCTGGGTCAGCGGGAGTTCGGCGTCCTGATGGGGTACGGCCCCGATCTGGTCTCGGCGGTGGAGAGGGGGGTGCGGACGCCGAGGCCGGAGTTCCTGCGGAAAGCGGACGAAGTCCTCAAGGCGGACGGGCTGTTCACAGAGGTCATCCCTCAGGTCGAGGAGGCGATGAGCAGGGCGCGGACGCGGCATCCGGAGTGGTATCGGAGCCACGCTGCGATGGAAGCGGAGGCGCTTGAGCTGCACTTCATGCCAATCAGGCCATGCCGGGCCTCTTGCAGACCGAGGACTATGCACGAGCGGTGTTCCGGCAACGCCGGCCGTTCCTGAGCGAGGAAACCATCGAGAAGAGGGTTACCGACAGGCTCTCTCGGCAGCAGGTGTTCGACCGGTGGCCCTCACCTGCGGTGAGCTACGTGCTCGAGGAGGTTCTCTTGGATCGGCCCATCGGCGGAGCGGACATTTTCCGGGCGCAGCTGCAAAATCTGCTTCGCGTGGGCAGTATGCGGAACGTGGAGATCCAGATCATGCCGACTTGTCGCGAGGAACACCCGAACCTGGACAGTGCGTTCAACCTCCTAGCCGTACCCAAAGGTCACGGCCAGGTGGCGTACGTGGAGGCGCAGGGCTTCCCACAGCTGATCACAGACCGGGACGATGTCCGGAAGATCGCCGATCGCTATGGGATCATGCGCGCAATGGCACTCAGCCCCATGGAGTCCCGCTCGCTGATCGCGCAGAAGCTGGAGGAGCAATGAGCATCGAGAACCTCGCTTGGTTCAAGTCCAGCCATAGCAGCGGCGAAGGTGGTGAATGCCTCGAACTCGCCTACAACTGGCGCAAGTCCAGTTACAGCGATGGTGAAGGCGGCGATTGCGTGGAAGTCGCTCCCCACCCCACCGCCATCCACATCCGCGACTCCAAGCGACCGGCCGCCGCGCACCTCACCGTCACCCCCGCCGCCTGGTCAGCCTTCCTTCTGGGCGAGCAGGAACGCCTGCGGGGCTGACTCGCCGAGATCCTCGTCGCGCTCGCGCACGGTGCTGGAGCGCGGTGCGAACCCGGCGTCGGACAGCAGCTCGGCCATCCGCTCGGGCCGGCGCCGGTGGAAGTCGAGTACGACGGGCCGGTTCCAGGGCCGGTCGAGGCGGAGCGGGGCGTCGCCGGTCTGGAAGGCGAGCAGGAGCCGGCCGCCGGGAGCCAGTACGCGGTGGAACTCGGCGAAGAGGGACGGCAGCCGGTCCCCGGGTGTGTGGATGCTGGAGTACCAGGAGACGGCCCCGGCCAGGGAACCGTCGGCGAGGGGCAGCTCCAGCATCGAGCCCTGTTCGAACCGCAGGGCGGGATGCTCGCGACGGGCGATGGCGACCATGGACTCCGAGAGGTCCAGGCCGAAGACGGACAGGCCCAGCGAGGCGAGGTGGGCGGTGATCTCGCCGGGACCGCAGCCGAGGTCGGCCACCGTGCCCGCCGGGCCGACCTGTTCGGCGTACGCGGCGAGCAGCGCCCGCTCCAGGGGCCTGTCGGCGAGCGGGTTCCGGAAGTGCCCGGCGTAGTCCTCGGCGACGGTGTCGTAGAAGGTACGGGTGGCGGTCAGGAAGTCCTCGGTGGCGGTCATGGGGAGGGACCGTAGCGGGTCGCACCGACAGCACGTCAGAGTGCGACGTCCCCGTCCCACGTGGCGCGGGCCGAGGCGGGGGTCTGGCAGCCGAGGACGCAGACCCAGAGCCGGAACGGCAGCCCCCGGTGCCGTACCTCGCCCAGCACCCGGCCGCTCGTTCCGAGCGGGCGGGCGCACAGGGCGCAGTCCATGGCCATCTGCTGGCGGGGCCGGAGCCGGGCGATGTCGGGGAGGAGCTGGTGCACCGAGACAGACCTGTTCATTCGCCGCCCCCGGACCGGAGTCGGGGACACGCGCCCTCGCCCCGTGTCCGGGTTCGCCCGGCCGGCGGCCTCACATCGGCCTCGTTCGGTCCGCGGGACCCCGCAGGAGCTGGTCCGGTTCGCCGCCCGCCGCCGGGGCGCCGTCGTACGGCAGCCCGTCCTTCGCTTCGCCGGTGGGCGTCTCGGCGGGCTGCACCCGGTGCCGGGGCAGTGCCCGCCTCGGCGGCCTGGTGAGGGTGATCTGGCGCACCACCTGCTGGAAGCAGGCCAGCGAGGCGAAACTCGGCAGGGCCGCGGCGGCGGTGTCCACGATGTTCTTCGGTGCCTGCGCGACACACAGCGTCATGGCGATCGACGAGAAGATCAGCAGCACGGTCCAGGAATGAAAGGCCCGGCGCTGGTGCAGCGAGGCCCGAAGAATGGAAAGCGACGCCACCAGCCAGGGGCCGAACACCAGTAGAGGCCACCAGGAGACCGCGTCACTTTGCATGCGCGACGCCGCCACGAATCGCAGCGGGTCGTAGGCGATCAGGCCGCCGAAGATACTCACGGCGGACGCGATGGCGGTCGCTGCCGCCGCGACCAAGTAGCTGGCGACACGGATCGCGCTCACGTGGTGCCGGGTCCGGACCTTGCGATGACCCCGCGGCGGCGGGGGACCCGGCATCGGGGGCAATTCCGCAGTGAGTTCCACCAGGGCTTCGCGATGACTCTTCACGCCCGGGGCCACGAGATCGTCCTCGGCGCGCGCCGGCGGGATCTTCGGCTGCTGCTCGATGGTGTCCCGCAGTATGTAAGCCAGCTCTTCGGCGGGATCCCAGGCGGCGTCCGGAGGATTGAAGGGTGCCGAGAAGGCCTCGGTGGACGCCCTGTGCCGCCCCTCGCCACTCAGGTAGCCGCCTGAATAATCGACGGGGGGATCCGGGTAATATCCCAAATACTCAGGATGCATGACCAGTTTCTCATTCCGCAGGTGAGCCGCAGAACCACACTTCCGAACTCGCCCAGCGTTTCGAGATGTGTCTCTCCAGGGCGCTCATCGCGTCCATGAATTCCTGGAGGATCTCCTCGGTCACCTCGAGCGTGACGAGGAGTCCGCCCTTCGACAGCGCCCCCTTGGTGGTGGCGGCGCTGCTCGGCGCGGGCACGTACGTGTGCGAGCCCAGTCGTGTGGGTCGCCTTGCAGTCGAAAAGGATCGCTCTGAGAGGAACTCAACTGCCCGCTCCGTCGTTTCCTTCGTCATGCTGCAAATAACGCCGCCATTCGAGGATGGATGCGGGGCGAACGGGTGAAGGATTAGCCGGACAAGCACCTTGTTCAGGTATCAGTAGGGCCTATATGTAGCTGTAGTAATAATGATGAGCGGGCGGTTGGACGGGTGGTCAAGTCCTCGGGCCCGTCGCCCATCTGACAGTGGTTCAGGAAGCGGCGGGCGGGTCTAAGCCGCCCCCGCCAGCCGCAGCAGTGCCGTCGTGGCCGCCGCGGCCAGCACCACGACGGGGAACGGGGTCCGGCGCCAGGCCAGGGCCGCGCCGACCAGGACTCCGGCGGGGCGGGCCCAGCCGGCGAAGCCGCCGGACTCCGTCAGGGCGCCCGTGGCCAGCAGGGCGACGAGCAGGACCACCGCGCCGGCCGAGGCGAGTTCCTGGATCCGGGGCGGGACGGTCACCCGGCCGTGCAGCACCGGGCCCACCAGCCGGAAGGCGTACGTCCCCACGGCCAGGGCGAGGATCACGGCGACCGTGGCGTTCACGCGGCGGCTCCCCGGACGGCGGGGCGGCGGTGCAGGAGCAGGCCGGCGAGGGCGAGCAGGACCGGCACCCCGGCGGGGACGGCGGGCGTGACCGCCAGGGCGAGGGCGGCGCCGAGCAGGGCGCACCGCCGTACGGTCGCGTCCGCGCGCAGGGCGGGCAGGACCAGGGCGACCAGGATGGCCGGGAAGGCGGCGTCCAGGCCGTAGCGGGCGGTGTCGCCGAGCGCGCCGCCCGCGAGGGCACCGGCCAGGACGCCGAGGTTCCACACGGCGAACAGGCCGAGCCCGAAGATCCAGAACGCCCGCCGCCGGGCCGGCTCCGGCTGGGCGAGGGCGAAGGCGACCGTCTCGTCGGTGACCAGGTGGGCGCCGAGGAGACGGGCCGCCCGGCCGGAGCCGATGATCTCGGCCACGGCCAGGCTGAAGGCGGCCGTACGGGTGTTGAGCAGCAGTCCGGTGGCCACGGCGGCGGCCGGTCCGCCCCCGGCGAGCAGTACGCCCACCGCGCTGAACTGGGCCGATCCGGCATACACCACCAGTGACATCAGCACCGGCACCCACGCGGGCAGCCCGCCGGCGACGGACACGGCACCGAAGGAGACGCCGACGATCCCGCCGGCCAGCCAGACCAGGGAGCTGTCGCGGGCCAGGGCGCGGTCCTCGGCCGGACCGGTTGTTCGCTGTACCGAACGCATGTTTTCTACAATGAACAGTCAGCGCCCTGTTCGTCAAGGCGAACGATCGTACCGATGGAGCGAACGAAGATGTCCGAGGTGCCCGCCCGGCTCCCCCTGGAATGGATCGCCGCCTCCCTGAAGCGGGAGCGGGGCCGTGCCGGGCTGTCCCTGTCCGAGCTGTCCAAGCGCGCCGGCATCGCGAAGTCCACGCTGTCCCAGCTGGAGGCGGCGAGCGGGAACCCGAGCATGGAGACCATCTGGGCGCTCGCGGTGGCACTCGGCGTGCCCTTCAGCGCGCTGGTCGAGCCGCCCGCGCCGGCGGTCCAGGTGATCCGGGCGGGGGAGGGGCCCACGGTCCACTCCGAGCAGTCCAGCTACCTGGCCACACTGCTCTCCGCCTGTCCGCCGGGCGCGCGCCGGGACATCTATTACGTCTGGCTCGAACCCGGAGCCGTACGGGATTCCGAGCCGCACATTCCCGGGACCACCGAGCACATCGTGGTGACCGAGGGAAGGGTGGAGGCCGGGCCGCGGGGAGGAGCGGTCGAACTCGGGCCGGGGGATTACCTGTCGTTCCGCGGGGACGTGCCGCACGCGTACGAGGCGCTGGCCGCCGGAACGAAGTTCGTACTGATCATGCAGCACGTGTGAACCGGAATTGAACGGGAAAAGGCAGGAGCCCCGTTGCCGGACGGCGAGGGGCTCCTTGGGTACTGCACTCAGGTTCTGCGATCAGGCAGTGATCAGGCGGGGGAGACGTTCTCCGCCTGAGGACCCTTCGGGCCCTGGGTCACGTCGAAGGTCACCTGCTGGTTCTCCTCGAGGGAGCGGAAGCCGGTGGCGTTGATCGCGGAGTAGTGAACGAAGACGTCGGGGCCGCCGCCCTCCTGGGCGATGAAGCCAAAGCCCTTTTCGGCGTTGAACCACTTAACGGTTCCGGTAGCCATAAGCCCTCCTTGGGCCCAAAAGGGTTGCCCTGCTCCAGAACCTGCACGTGCGAAACGGTGCTGCACAACTGCATTCGTCTGAAAACGACGAGAGCCCGCGGTCACATGCTCCGCAGGCTCTGTACTGCAAGGGAAACCAAACTGCAACTTGCGGCGAGCCTAGCATGTGGACAGCCGAAAGCAATAGGGATCAAGATCACGTCACCCGGACGTTTGAACCCTCGCTAGCCCGTTTGGCGGCAGGGTCGGTCCGGGCACCGTACAGGCCGGGGTCTAGTCTCGCGATGTGGACAATTCTCGCACCCGGCCGCGCGTCGGCCACATCCAGTTCCTGAACTGCCTGCCCCTGTACTGGGGGCTCGCGAGAACCGGCACCCTCCTCGACTTCGAGCTCACCAAGGACACCCCGGAGAAGCTCAGCGAGCAGATCGTGCGCGGCGACCTCGACATGGGACCCGTCACACTCGTGGAGTTCCTCCGCAACGCCGACGACCTCGTCGCCTTCCCGGACATCGCCGTCGGCTGTGACGGCCCGGTGATGTCCTGCGTGATCGTCTCCCAGGTCCCGCTGGAGCAGCTGGACGGCGCCCGGGTCGCCCTCGGCTCGACCTCCCGCACCTCGGTCCGGCTCGCCCAACTGCTGCTCGCCGAGCGGTACGGCGTCCAGCCCGACTACTACACCTGCCCGCCCGACCTCAGCCTGATGATGCAGGAGGCGCAGGCCGCCGTCCTCATCGGCGACGCCGCCCTGCGCGCCAACCTCGTCGACGGCCCGCGCTACGGCCTGGACGTCCACGACCTGGGCTCGCTGTGGAAGGAGTGGACCGGCCTGCCGTTCGTCTTCGCGGTCTGGGCGGCCCGCCGCGACTACGTGGAGCGGGAGCCGGTCATCACCCGCAAGGCCCACGAGTCCTTCCTCGCCTCCCGCAACCTCTCCCTGGAAGAGGTCGGCAAGGTCGCCGAACAGGCGGCCCGCTGGGAGGCCTTCGACGAGGCGACCCTGGCGCAGTACTTCACCACCCTCGACTTCAGCTTCGGCGCCCCGCAGCTGGAGGCCGTCACGGAGTTCGCCCGCCGCGTCGGCCCGACGACGGGCTTCCCGGCGGACGTGAAGGTGGAGCTGCTGCGGCCCTAGCCCCTCGTCACTACGCTGCTGCACATCAGGCGTTGGGGGGAGAGTGCGCCATGCAACCGCTGGACGTCGACGAGCCGGCCACCGTCGGGCCGTACCGGCTGCTGGGCCGGCTCGGCTCGGGTGGCATGGGCCGGGTCTATCTCGGCCGCAGTACGGGCGGCCGTACGGTCGCCGTGAAGATCGTGCATCCGCACTTCGCGCTGGACGAGGAGTTCCGCGCCCGTTTCCGGCGTGAGGTGGAGGCGGCCCGGCGGGTCGGCGGCTCCTGGACCGCGCCCGTCCTCGACGCGGACCCGGAGGCCGCCGTGCCCTGGGTCGCCACGGCCTACGCGGCCGGCCCCTCCCTCGCGGCGGCCGTCACCGACGGCGGCCCGCTGCCCGCGCACACCGTACGGGCCCTGGGCGCCGGCCTCGCCGAGGCGCTGACGGCCGTCCACGAGCTGGGCCTGGTCCACCGGGACGTGAAGCCGTCCAACGTGCTGCTGACCCTGGACGGGCCGTTGCTGATCGACTTCGGCATCGCGCGCGCCGTCGACGGTACGGCGTCCCTGACCTCCACCGGCGTGTCGGTCGGCTCCCCGGGCTACATGTCGCCCGAGCAGATCCTCGGCAAGGGCGTCACGGGCGCCGCCGACGTCTTCTCCCTCGGTGCCGTCCTCGCCTACGCGGCCACCGGCGAGCCGCCCTTCCGCGGTGACTCCTCGGCCGCGCTGCTGTACAAGGTCGTCCACGAGGAGCCCGAACTCGGCGCCCTGGCCGGTGAGCTGCGGGAGGTGGCACGGGCCTGCCTGGCCAAGGACCCGACGGCCCGGCCCGGCCCGGCCGAAGCGGCCCGGCAGCTCGCCCCCGAAGGCGCCGCCCGCCTGGTCGCGGGCGGCTGGCTGCCGGGCGCCCTGGTGGAACAGGTCAGCCGCAGCGCCGTACGCCTGCTCAACCTGGACTCGGGGGAGCCGGTGCGGTCGGGTCCGGTCCCCTTCAGCAGCCCTTCGACGGACGGGGCGGCGGGTCCGGCTTCCGGGTCTTCCGTGGGAGGGGTGGTGGGTCCGGGCTTCGGGTCTTCGGCCGGCGATGTGGCCTCTGCCGCTTCGGGGCCTCCGGCGGGCGGTGGGGGGTTTCCGCCTTCGGCGCCTCCGGCGGCCGGTGGGGGTTTTCCGGTTTCCGGGTCTTCGGTGGGCGGGACGGCGGACTCGGCCTTCGGGTCTTCGGTGGGTGGTGCGGGTTTTCCGGGTTCCGGGTCTTCGGGCGGCAGGGCGGGTTCTCCGGCCGAGGGACATGCGGGTGCCGGGTCGGGCGGGTTCGGTCCTGCCCCGGTGATGGGCCCGGGTCGGGGCCCGGGGGCGGCCGGCGTGCCGTACGCGGCTTCCGGCGCCGGGGCTGCCGGGACCTTCGGCTCGACGACGGGTGCGGACGGACCTCCCGGCCTGGGGGCCGCCGAAGTTGCCGGTGGCCTTCCCGCAGGGATGACCGGCGGGATGACCGGCGGGGCGGCCGTCGTGCCCGAGCCGCGGGACGTGCCGCGGCCCGGCCGGGTCTCCGTCAGCATGGCGGCGGCCTCCGCACCGGGGGAGAGCGGCCGGGGGCGCCGGGTGAGCTGCACGGTCGCGCTGGCGGTCGCCGGTGCGCTGGCCGTGGTCTCCGTGGGGCTCGGTGCCCTGATACGGCCCTGGTCCGGCGGAGGCGGAGGGGACACCGCGGCGGGCGGAGCCCACTCCCCGGGGCCCGGGGCGACCACCGGCGGCCCCGCCACGGACGGTCCTCCCCCGGGCGCTACCAGCGGCGCGAGCCCCGGCGCGAGCGGTCAGCCGACGGGGAGTTCCTCCGCCGGCGCCGGCGCCGGACCGGGCGCGGTCCCGGACCGCTACCTCGGCACCTGGGAGGGCCAGGCGACCGGACTCGGCGGCACCCTGCCCATGGGCACCTTCCGCGTCACCGTGCGTCAGGCCGCCGTGGGCAAGGAACTGGGACGGCTCCGGCAGACCGACCAGATCGGAGCCGTGTGCACCGACATCCTCACCCTGAAGAAGGTGACCGGGACCCAGCTCCTCGCGACCTCGGCCGGCGCCCCCGGCAACCACGCCGGCTGCGACCCCGCCCCGCACCAGGTGGAGTTGACGCCCGTCGGTGACGACCTGAGGTACACCTCGGACAGTTCGGCGGAGGGCAACCCGGCCTCCCGGATGTCGCGGGTGCGCTAGCCCGCACACGGACAGGGCGTCCCGTCACGGGAAGTTCACCAGTCGTACAACCTTTCGCTTCCTTCCCGCATCCCACCTGCGGAGTCAGCCGACTCCACCGACACACACGTGGGGACAACACATGCGCATCCGTGCCTCTGCCGCCGTCGTGGGCGGTGCCCTGGCTCTGTCCACCCTCGCCGTCCCGGCCGCCCAGGCGTCCGGCAGTGAGGGGGACACCCGGATCACCAAGGTGGTCGTGGACGGCGACGACCTGGTGCCCGTCGGCACTTCCGCGAAGACCTTCGAGGTCAGCGTGACCGCCACGGACGACTCGGGCATCAAGGGCGCGGACGCGTTCGGCCTCCACGGCCCCGGCGGCGGGCACGCGTCGACCGGCAGGCCCACCTGCACCCAGCTCGACGCCACTACCTCCACCTGCACCGCCTCGGTGACGATCGACCCGAAGGCGGACCACCTCACCGACGCGAACGCCGGCACCTGGTACGTGGACGCGCGGGTCGACGCCAACGACGGCGGCTACGACGACAAGGAGAACGCCCACTCCTTCTCCTTGCAGCGCGCCACGAGGATCACGACCGCCGACGCCACCCCGGAGTCGGTGAAGAAGAGCGGGACCGTCACCGTCACGGGCACCATCACCCGCGTCAACTGGGAGACACTGAGGTACGAGGGCTACCGCTCGCCGGACGTGTCGTTCGGCTTCCGCAGGGAGGGCGGCAGTACCTACGTCCCGCTGTCCACCGTCAGGGCGGACTCCCAGGGCCACTTGCGGGCCACCACCGCCGCCTCCCTCGACGGCTCCTTCCGCTTCGCCTTCCCGGGCGCCTCGACCAGCGCCCGGTCCTCCGGAGCGGGTGACTCCGTCGATGTCCGGGGCACGACGGCGGCCGCCCCGACCGCCGTCGCCCACGGCGCTCCCCACCCCCTGGACGTCACCTTCTCCGGCACCAGGCTGAACGACGGCAAGAACATCGTCGTAGGCACGCAGACCCCGAAGAAGGCGGCCGTCTCGTTCACGCTGCGGCACGGCGCGGACGTCGACATCCACGCCCCGGACTTCGTGGTCGGCGTGGAGCTCTACCGCGGCGGCTCGCTCGACGAGGCGTACGCCCTCCTCGACGACGCCAAGCCGTCCTGCGTGGACTCCCCCGCCTCGCCCGCGACCCTGGCGACGTGCACGGCCACCGTCACGGCCGACCCGGCCGAACTGCGCAACGAGATGGCCGGCGTCTGGAAGACCGGCATCTACGCCATCGCCTTCAACGGCCAGGACAGGAACCACCCGCAGGACGCGAGCCAGATCGGGCTCGCGAAGCGGGACAGCGCCAAGGACTTCGCGCTCCAGCGCTTCACCAGGCTGACCGCCGACGCCGCGCCGGAGCCGGTGAAGAAGGGCCGGACCATCACGGTCACCGGCCAGATCACCCGCGCCAGCTGGGACGACGGCAAGTACCACGGCTTCACCTCCGGCACGCCCGCCAAGCTGCAGTACCGCAAGAAGTCCGCGAGTTCCTACACCACCCTGAAGTTCACCGGTCAGGTCCTCGACGGCGGACACGTCACGGCGACGACCCCCGCCACCTACGACGGCTACTACCGCCTCACCTACCCGCACAGCTGGATCACCCCGGACGTCGTCTCCGCGGGTGACTACGTCGACGTGCGGTAAACGGCGGTCCCCCACCCCCTGCCGTCACTACTGTGTCCGCGTCGGCGGACACAGAGCCGGCGGACACAGACGGGGGTGGACAGCGTGGGCGGGGTGAGCACGGGGCTGCTGGTGCTGGTCGCCACGGTGTGGGGCGTACTCGCCGGCACCTTGCTGCCCCGTGCCGCCTACCGCTTCACCGTCCCCTCCGGCGAACCCTGGCGCGACCGCTGCCCCGACGGCCACCCGGTCCGCGGATGGCTGGGCGGGGCGGCCTGCGGGCAGTGCGCGAGCGGCGCGACGCACACCGGCGCGGATCCCCAACCGGGCGCCCCCTCCGCCTCGTACACCCCCTCCCACGCCCCTTCCGGCGTCCTCCTCGCCACCGTCACCGCGCTCGTCTGCGCCGCCCTCGCCGCCGCCACCGGCACCCGGCCCGAACTGGCGGTCTGGCTGCTGCTCGCGCCCGTCGGTGTGCTGCTCGCCGCCGTGGACTTCCGCGTGCAGCGGTTGCCCGACCCGCTGACCCTCCCGCTCACCGGCGCCGCACTGGCCCTGCTCGGCCTCACCGTCCTGCTCCCCGAACACGCCGGCCACTGGCGCACCGCGCTCTACGGCGCCCTCGCGCTCGGCGCCGGATATTACGTGCTGTACCGCATCAACCCGGGCGGCATGGGCTTCGGCGACGTGAAGCTGGCCGTGGGGAGCGGCGCCGTACTCGGCTGGTACGGCTGGCCCACCGTGCTGCTCGGCACCTTCGCCGCGTTCCTGCTCGGCGCGCTCTACGGCGGCGCGCTCGTGCTCGCCCGCCGGGCGGGCCGGAAGACGGCCGTACCCTTCGGCCCGTTCCTGCTGGCCGGAACCCTCACCGGGCTGCTCGTCGGCGCGTACACGGCCTGACGTCCTCGGCGTGAAACGGCTGGCGTAGGCTGGTTCGGTCCGTCCACACCCCTTGACGAAAGGGACGTCCTGGTGACAGAGCAGGCCGACCTCCAGTCTGTCCTCGACCGCGCCGCTGCCGGTGGGCGGATCACCCCGGAAGAGGCCCTCGACCTCTACCGCGACGCGCCCCTGCACGCCCTGGGGTCCGCCGCCGACGCCGTACGCCGCCGCAAGTACGCGGGCACCGAGCACATCGCCACGTACATCATCGAGCGGAACATCAACTACACCAACGTGTGCGTCACGGCGTGCAAGTTCTGCGCCTTCTACGCGGCCCCCAAGGACAAGGACAAGGGCTGGACCCGCGACCTCGACGACATCCTGCGCCGCTGCGCGGAGACCGTCGAACTGGGCGGCACCCAGATCATGTTCCAGGGCGGCCACCACCCGGACTACGGCGTCGAGTACTACGAGAAGCACTTCAAGGCCATCAAGGACGCCTTCCCTCAGCTGGTGATCCACTCGCTCGGCGCGTCCGAGGTCGAGCACATGGCCCGGATCTCGGGTGTGCCGGTCGAGGAGGCCATCACCCGCATCCACGCGGCCGGCCTGGACTCCTTCGCCGGCGCCGGCGCGGAACTCCTGCCCGAGCGCCCCCGCAAGGCCATCGCGCCCCTAAAGGAGAGCGGTGAGCGCTGGCTGGAGATCATGGAGGCCGCGCACAGGCTGGGTGTGGAGTCCACCTCCACCATGCTCATGGGCACCGGCGAGACCAACGCCGAGCGCATCGAGCACCTGCGGATGATCCGGGACGTACAGGACCGCACGGGCGGCTTCCGCGCGTTCATCCCGTACACCTACCAGCCCGAGAACAACCACCTGAAGGGCCGCACGCAGGCCACGATCTTCGAGTACCTCCGGATGATCGCCATCGCCCGCCTCTTCCTGGACAACGTCCGGCACATCCAGGGCTCCTGGCTCACCACCGGCAAGGAGATCGGCCAGCTGTCCCTGCACTACGGCGCGGACGACCTCGGCTCGATCATGCTGGAGGAGAACGTGGTCTCCTCGGCCGGCGCCAAGCACCGCTCCAACCGCCTGGAGATCATCGACCTGATCCGCAAGGCGGGCCGTGTCCCGGCGCAGCGCTCGACGACCTACGAGCACCTCCTCGTCCACGACGACCCGGCGAACGACCCCGTCGACGACCGCGTGGCCTCCCACATCTCCTCCACCGCCATCGCGGGCGGCACCGCCCACCCCGAGCTGAAGCTGCTCGCGTCGAACTAGAGCCGACCAGAGGTCCTGTGCTGACACTTCACGTCGCCGAACGGTCGCCCGGGGCGGCGGTCCTGGCCGACGGGGCGACCCTCGCCGCCGTCGGCCCGTACGAGGAACTGGCCGCCGCCCACCCCGGCGCGCGGGTGCGGCGCTGGCCCGGCATCCTGACGCCGGGTCTGCTCAACCCGTACGGTCCGGAGCTGCTGGAGGCCACGTACCACCCGGACCCGCGCGAGGCCGACGTCTTCGGCACCGAACCCGTCGCCGGGGAACGGGCGCGGGAGATCCTCCGCGGCGACCCCGCCCGCCTCGGCGCGAGCGCGCGGCGCGGGGTGCAGCGGATGCTGGCGCACGGCACGGTGGCGGTCGCCGGTGAACTGCGGTCGCGTGCCGCGATCGACGCGGTGCGCCGGGCGGGTCTGGCGGTGGGACGGCGGCCGGACCGGCTGCCCGGCCCGCCGGCGCTGTCTCCGGCCCCGCTGATCCTGCTGCCGGCGCTGCTGCCGGGCGGTCCCGCCCGGTTCGCCGTGTTCGACGTCGCGGACCGCGCGGAACTGGTCCGGCGCGGTGCCGGGACCTGCGTGGCGACCGTGATCGGCGGGCGGTTGGTGTTCCGCCGCCGGTGACCCTCACCCCGCCGGGGAAGCAGGGCCGGTGACCCTCCCGCCGGCGGGGATTCCGGGCTGCAAGAATGGGCGGGTGACCCGCGCCTCCCTGAACAAGCAGCCGCACGAAGTCGCCTCGATGTTCGACGACGTGGCGGAACGGTACGACCTGACGAACGACGTGCTGTCGCTCGGCCAGGACCGGCGCTGGCGCAAGGAGGTGGCGACGGCGGTCGACGCGCGCCCCGCGCAGAAGATCCTCGACCTCGCCGCCGGTACGGCCACCTCCTCGCTGCCCTTCGCGCGGACCGGCGCGTACGTCGTCCCCTGCGACTTCTCCCTCGGGATGCTCCAGGTCGGCAAGAAGAGGCACACCTGGCTGCCGTTCACCGCGGGCGACGCGACGAAGCTGCCCTTCAAGGACGACACCTTCGACGCGGTGACGATCTCCTTCGGGCTGCGCAACGTGCAGGACACGGACGCGGCCCTGCGGGAGATGTACCGGGTCACCCGGCCCGGCGGGCGCGTGGTGATCTGCGAGTTCTCCCACCCGGTCTGGGCGCCGTTCCGCACCGTCTACACCGAGTACCTGATGCGGGCGCTGCCGCCGGTCGCGCGCGCGGTGTCCTCGAACCCCGACGCGTACGTCTACCTCGCCGAGTCCATCCGGGCCTGGCCCGACCAGCCCGCCCTCGCCGGGCGGCTGCGCGAGGCGGGCTGGTCGAAGGTGGCCTGGCGCAACCTCACCGGCGGTGTGGTCGCGCTGCACCGGGGCTTCAAGGCGAGCTGAATCCGGCCACCGCGTACGGATCGCCGGGCTGGTCCAGCTCCCGTTGCAGTCCCCCTCCGGGCGGTGCCGGGATACGGGGTTCACGCACGCCCCCGCCGCCCTCGCCCTCCCCGAAGTCGAACCACACGTACACCATCGACTCCCGCGGCACCTCGGCCCCGGGCGGCGGGTACTGGCGTACGACGTGGTCGACGACGGCGAGTTGGAACTCCGGGCGGTCCGGCGCGTTGAGGAACAGGCCCTGCGCCCGGGCCGTTTCGCGCGCGTCCACGGCCATCAGACCGACCAGACGAGGAACGCGCACTTCGGGTGTTTTGGGTGTTATACGCACAGATGTCACCCCCAGCGGTACTGGCAGGGTAACTCTCGGGCAGCCCACCCGGAAGGCGTCGGTGTCTTTCTGTAACAGATGACTACTCAGGGTGACTTAGGGTGAGCCGGAAACAGTGCGCCGGTTCGTTCCGCGTGGGATGCGTGTAGGTCTCCGCCCGCTCCATGCCGAGCCGCCGGGTCACCGCGACCGACCGCTCGTTGCCCGTCATCACCACCGCGACCACGCCCGGTACGCCGGCCGCCCGCACCCGTGTGACCGTCTCCCGCGCCGCCGCGGTGGCGTACCCCCTGCCCCAGTACGCCCGTCCGAGCCGCCAGCCGATCTCCGTCTCGCCGACCGGGCCCCACTCCGGCCGCCACGGCTGCGCGCCGGTGAAGCCGATGACCTCCCCGGACTCGTCCAGCAGGGTCCACAGACAGAACCCGTGCTCGGCGTCGTGCCGCCGCTGGCGCGCGGTGAGTTCCTCGTAGCAGGACAGTGTCGCCGGCCTGCCTCCGAAGGACCGCATGACCTCCGGATCGTCGAACACCCGGTGCCAGGCGACCGCGTCCTCGTGAGTGGGAACGCGCAGCCGTACCGCGGGGAGAGGTCCGTTCACAGGGCAACCCTTCAGCCGGGCGAACAATTCTGCTGAATAGACTGCCCATGTCCAGTGCCGGTCGGCACGCAGATTTCGAACTCTGGGGAGATCCCGCCGTGACCGAGCCCCTCTCCGACCACACCGCCGATGTGATCGTCGTGGGCGCGGGGCCAGCCGGCTCCACGACCGCGTACCACCTCGCCAGGGCCGGTCTCGACGTCCTGCTCCTGGAGAAGACCGAGTTCCCGCGCGAGAAGGTCTGCGGTGACGGCCTCACCCCGCGCGCGGTCAAGCAGCTCGTCGCCATGGGCATCGACATCTCCGAGGAGGCCGGCTGGCTGCGCAACAAGGGCCTGCGCATCATCGGCGGCGGCACCCGCCTCCAGCTCGACTGGCCGGATCTCGCCTCCTACCCGAACTACGGACTCGTCCGCAAGCGCGACGACTTCGACGAGCAGCTCGCCCGCAACGCCCAGAAGGCCGGCGCCCGCCTCCACGAGCGCTGCAACGTCACCGGCCCCGTCATCGACGACCGCACCGGCCGCATCACCGGCGTCACCGCCCGGCTCGGCGAGGAGAAGCGCGAGGTCACCTTCCACGCGCCGCTCGTCGTCGCCGCCGACGGCAACTCCACGCGGCTGTCCCTCGCCATGGGCCTGCACCGCCGCGAGGACCGCCCGATGGGCGTCGCGGTGCGCACCTACTTCACCTCCCCGCGGCACGAGGACGACTACCTGGAGTCCTGGCTGGAACTGTGGGACCGCCGCGGCGCCCAGGACCGCCTGCTGCCCGGCTACGGCTGGATCTTCGGCATGGGCGACGGCACCTCCAACGTGGGACTCGGTGTGCTGAACACCTCCGCCTCCTTCAAGGAGCTGGACTGGCGCGAGGTCCTCAAGGCGTGGTGCGCCTCCATGCCGGAGGACTGGGGTTACACCCCGGAGAACATGACCGGCCCGATCCGCGGCGCGGCCCTTCCCATGGCCTTCAACCGCCAGCCGCACTACACGCGCGGGCTGCTGCTCGTCGGCGACGCCGGCGGCCTGGTGAACCCCTTCAACGGCGAGGGCATCGCCTACGCCATGGAGTCCGGCCAGATCGCCGCCGACGTCATCGTGCAGGCCCACGCGCGCGCGACGCCCGCCCAGCGCGAGATCGCCCTCCAGCGCTACCCGCGCGTCCTCAAGGACACCTACGGCGGCTACTACACGCTGGGCCGCGCCTTCGTGAAGCTCATCGGCAACCCGAAGGTCATGCAGATCGCCGCACAGCGCGGTCTGACCCACCCGCTGCTGATGAAGTTCACCCTCAAGCTGCTCGCGAACCTCACCGACCCCACGGGCGGCGACGCGATGGACCGCATCATCAACGGCCTGAGCAAGGTGGCCCCGAAGGCGTGACCGGGCGCCGGCCGCCGATCAGGCGCTGAGAGCGGCTGCCCTGGCGGCCCGGCGGGCGTACACCTCGTCCCGCCGGGCCGTCATCTGCCGCAGCGCGTCCTTCTTGTCCCGGTTCGACAGCCGGTCCAGATAGACGTGCCCGTCGGTGTGGTCGGTCTCGTGGGCCAGGCACCGCGCGAAGTACCCGGTGCCCTCGACGACGACGGGCGCACCGTCCCTGTCCTGCCCGCGCACGACGGCCCGGTCCGGCCTGGGTACGGCCAGCACGGCGCCGGGGACCGACAGACAGCCCTCGTCCTCCTCCAGCAGCCTTCGCTCGCCCATGGGCGTTTCGAGCACCGGGTTGACGATGTGTCCGACATGTCGGACACCGTCGTCATCAGGGCAGTCGTACACGAACAGCCGCAGACCGACCCCCACCTGATTCGCCGCCAGCCCCGCGCCCTCGGCGACGTACATGGTGCGGAACATGTCGTCGATGAGCGCGGCGAGGTCGGGCCCGAACTCCGTGACGTCCCGGCACGGCTTGTGCAGCACCGCCTCGCCGACCTCGGTGACACGGCGCACCTGCCCGCGCCCGGCCTCGGGGGCGTACCGGGGGAAGTGGCCGACGGGACTGCCCTGTACGAACACGCGTGGCATCGCGTTGTCTCCTTCGCTCACGAACGGACCGCCGTCCGGCGGCCCGAGCCGAGCATGCCAGGGGACGCCCCACGCGCGCAGGGTGGCGCCGGTGCCCCCGGTGGGCGGTGCCGGAGGCACGCTGAGTGGGTGCGCTGCGGAGGCGCTTAGGGAGGCGCTGAGGGGGCGCGCTGAGGGGCCGTGCTGGGGCGCGCTGAGGAGTGTGCCGGGCGTGGGCGGGCGTGCCGCGCCGGTGGGCGACGGAGCGGGCCCCCGGGGGCGTCAGGACGGCGCCGTCGAGCGACGAGGCGGGCCCCGCTGGGCGTCGGGCGGGGCGCCGGAGGGTGCCGGGGGTGGGTGCCGGCGGGCGACAGGGCGGAGGCGCCGGTGGGCGACAGGGCGGAGGCGCCGGTGGGGCGGCCGCGTGGGTTTCGGGGACGGGGACGGCGTAAGGGCCGCTGCCCCCGAGCGGCTGCGGCCCTTACGCGCGTGAAGAGGTGCGTCGGACGCTCAGAGCACCCGCACGGCGCCGGTGGGCGGGTCGTACGACAGCGGGCGCTCCACCACGCCCGTGGAGGGGTTCTGCGCGCCCACGAACATACCGTCGCCGACGTACACCGCGACGTGGTACGCGCTGCCCGCGCCGCCCCAGTACAGGATGTCGCCCGGCTGCAGGTTGCTCAGCGAGACCTGGGTGCCGGCGGTCGACTGGTCCTGGGAGACGCGCGGCAGGCTGATGCCGATCTGCTTGAACGCCGTCTGCACCAGACCGGAGCAGTCGTAGGCCGAGGGGCCGCTGGCGCCGGAGACGTACGCCTTGCCGACCTGCGCCTTGACGAAGCTGACGATCGCGGCGGCCGAGCCGGTCGCCGTGGACGAACCGGTGGAGGTCGACGTGGACGAGCCGGTGGAAGTGGAGACGGAGGTGGAGTCACCGCCCACCGTGGCGGAGAGCGTGGTCCGCTGCGCGCTGCGCGAGGCATGGGCGGCGGCCTCCTTGCGGGCCTCCTCCTGGGCCTTCTTCCTGGCCTCAGCAGCCTTCTTCCTGGCCTCGGCGAGGTCCGCCTTGGCCTGCTTCGCGGCCTTTGCGGCAGCCGCGTCACGCTCGGCCTGCAGCTGGTAGTGCGCGGCGGCCTGTTCGGTGGCGTCCGCGGACTGGGCCGCCTGAGTGGCCAGGTCGGCCGTCAGGGTGGGGAGTTCGAGGGTCTGCGTCACCGGCTCGGCCGCGTTCGCCGAGCCGGACGCCCCGGCGACGGCCAGGGTGCTGAGGACGCCACCGGCAACTCCGGCCCGCACGGCGAGGGTCGACGCGCTGCGGCGGGGCTTCCGGTGGCTGCGTATGTGAGCGGTGTGGGACATGGGAACAACCGGTACCAGGGGCTCCTTCATATCTTCAAGAAACGTGTGCTGCGCCACAGTTGTTCAATCGAGACCCGGAAAGCCGGGCGTGTCGCTCTTTATTGACGCCGTAACGGACATTGCGGGCGCCCGTGATCAAGCCCTTGATCACGGTCTTTGATCATTACGTCCGAATTGCCCCGCGCCTACCACTGGTTGGGATGGTTGGCCAAGCCCGGTTCTCATGGACCTCTCATGCGTGTGGCGGAGGTCACGGAACGGTCACCGGAATCCCGGCGTCCCGCGTGTGCGGCCCTCGTGAACGCACGCACGCGCCCCGGCCCGCGTCCACATCCGCTCCGCCCCTCCCTCTGAGGTGTGAACGCGGCCCACTATCAGCCGTCCCCGTCCAGCGCCAATTTGCATGCAACGGAACTCTCTTGATATTGAGGCGACCCCTCTGGCCTGGGGTGACAAGCAGGAATGTCACTTCTGGTGATCAAGTGAACGCTTCGGGTGTGAAGATCACCCATAATCCGACTTCATGATCCTTCGTCAGGTGGTGGAGATCACAAAGCTTGTGGAATACCCCGTGTCGCAGATCACAGAGCGGCAGGCATAAGATGCGAGGCAGTTGGGCTTGTGACCTGCTTCACATGTTCTCGATCTTCGCCCGGGACGAGCGGGGCTCGTGGGACCGGTGAGGCGGGTGTGAGTCCAGCGCAACCTCCCCCAAGGTCTCGGCTTGGGTCGACCAGGGGGGAACCCGCATGCAGTCAGTGCCGACTGAGAGGAGCGAGGAGCGGTGAACGCGTATGCGCCCATCCTCGTACTGGGAGCCCTCGGGGCAGGCTTTGCGATCTTCTCCGTGGTCATGGCCACGCTGATCGGTCCGAAGCGGTACAACCGCGCGAAGCTCGAGGCCTACGAGTGCGGCATCGAGCCGACCCCCACGCCGGCCGGCGGCGGGCGCTTCCCCATCAAGTACTACCTGACGGCGATGCTCTTCATCGTCTTCGACATCGAGATCGTCTTCCTCTACCCCTGGGCCGTCACCTTCGACGCCCTGGGGATCTTCGGGCTCGTGGAGATGCTGCTCTTCGTGCTCACCGTCTTCGTCGCCTACGCGTACGTGTGGCGGCGCGGCGGCCTGGAATGGGACTGAGGGGCCTTTAACGACATGGGACTCGAAGAAAAGCTGCCGAGCGGCTTCCTGCTCACCACCGTCGAGCAGGCCGCGGGCTGGGTGCGCAAGGCGTCCGTCTTTCCGGCCACCTTCGGCCTGGCCTGCTGCGCCATCGAGATGATGACCACCGGCGCCGGACGCTACGACCTCGCCCGCTTCGGCATGGAGGTCTTCCGCGGCTCGCCGCGCCAGGCCGACCTGATGATCGTCGCCGGCCGGGTCAGCCAGAAGATGGCGCCCGTCCTGAGGCAGGTCTACGACCAGATGCCCAACCCCAAGTGGGTGATCTCCATGGGCGTCTGCGCCTCCTCGGGCGGCATGTTCAACAACTACGCGATCGTCCAGGGCGTCGACCACGTCGTCCCGGTCGACATCTATCTCCCCGGCTGCCCGCCCCGGCCGGAGATGCTCATGGACGCGATCCTCAAGCTCCACCAGAAGATCCAGTCTTCCAAGCTCGGCGTGAACGCCGAGGAAGCGGCCCGGGAGGCGGAGGAGGCGGCGCTCAAGGCCCTGCCCACCATCGAGATGAAGGGGCTGCTGCGGTGAGCGACGCGAACGGCACCGACGGTGCGAACAGCACCAACGGTGTGAACGGCACCAACGGCACCAACGGCACCAACGGCGCGACCGGCGCGAACGGTTCCTCGAACGGGGTGAACCCCGAGAAGGACCTCTCCGCCTCCAACCTCCCCGGCCAGCGCGGCCAGGGCGGCGAGGAGATCCGCGTCCAGCGCGGGATGTTCGGCGCGGACAACGGCGGCGACACCTCCGGCTACGGCGGCCTGGTCCGCTCGGTCCGACTCCCGGGACCGGCGACCCGCCCCTACGGCGGCTGGTTCGACGAGGTCGCCGACGAACTCGAGGGCGCCCTGGAGGAACAAGGACTCCTCCCCGGGAACGCCATCGAGAGGACGGTCGTCGACCGCGACGAGCTGACCTTCCACATCGAACGCGAGCACCTGCTCCGGGTCGCCCGCACCCTGCGCGACGACCCTGCCCTGCGCTTCGAGCTGTGCACCGGCGTCAGCGGCGTCCACTACCCGCACGACAAGGGGCGCGAGCTGCACGCCGTCTACCACCTGCGCTCGATCACCCACAACCGGCTGATCCGCCTGGAGGTCAGCGCCCCCGACGGCGACCCGCGCATCCCGTCCCTGGTCCCTGTGTACCCGACCAACGACTGGCACGAGCGCGAGACCTACGACTTCTTCGGCATCGTCTTCGACGGTCACCCGGCCCTGACGCGGATCATGATGCCGGACGACTGGCAGGGCCACCCCCAGCGCAAGGACTACCCCCTCGGCGGCATCCCCGTCGAGTACAAGGGCGCCCAGATCCCGGCTCCGGACCAGCGGAGGTCGTACTCGTGAGCACGCAGTCAGCATCCGCCGCGTCGGCCGCGTCCGCACGCGAGACCACCGAGGGCACCGTATATACGGTCACCGGTGGCGACTGGGACGAGGTCGTCCAGTCCGCGGCCCGCGCCGACGACGAACGCATCGTCGTCAACATGGGTCCGCAGCACCCGTCCACCCACGGGGTGCTCCGCCTGATCCTGGAGATCGAGGGCGAGACGGTCACCGAAGCCCGCTGCGGCATCGGCTACCTCCACACCGGCATCGAGAAGAACCTCGAGTACCGCACGTGGACGCAGGGCACCACCTTCGTCACGCGCATGGACTACCTGACGTCCTTCTTCAACGAGACCGGCTACTGTCTCGCCGTCGAGAAGCTCCTCGGCATCGAGGACCAGATCACCGAGCGCGCCAAGATCATCCGAGTGCTCCTGATGGAGCTGAACCGGATGTCCTCCCACCTGGTGTGCATCGCCACCGGTGGCATGGAACTGGGCGCCACCACGATCATGATCTACGGCTTCCGTGATCGTGAAATGATTCTCGACCTCTACGAGCTCATCACGGGCCTGCGCATGAACCACGCGTACATCCGGCCCGGCGGACTCGCCCAGGACCTGCCGCCCGGCGCGGTGGACCAGATCCGCGAGTTCGTGAAGAAGATGCACAAGAACCTCCCGGAGTACGACAAGCTCGCCACCGGGAACCCCATCTTCAAGGCCCGCATGCAGGACATCGGCTATCTCGACCTCGCCGGCTGCATGGCCCTCGGCGCCACCGGCCCGATCCTGCGCTCCACCGGTCTGCCGCACGACCTGCGCAAGGCGCAGCCGTACTGCGACTACGAGACGTACGACTTCGACGTCCCGACCGCCGACACCTGCGACGCCTACGGCCGCTTCCTCGTCCGCCTGGAGGAGATGCGCCAGTCACTGCGGATCGTCGAGCAGTGCCTGGACCGGCTCCAGCCCGGCCCGGTCATGGTCGCCGACAAGAAGATCGCCTGGCCCGCCCAGCTCGCCCTGGGACCGGACGGACTCGGCAACTCCCTCGACCACATCAAGAAGATCATGGGCACCTCCATGGAGGCCCTGATCCACCACTTCAAGCTGGTCACCGAGGGCTTCCGCGTCCCGCCGGGACAGACGTACGCGGCCGTCGAGTCCCCCAAGGGCGAACTCGGTGTGCACGCCGTCTCCGACGGCGGCACCCGCCCCTACCGGGTCCACTTCCGCGACCCGTCCTTCACCAACCTGCAGGCCATGGCGGCGATGTGCGAGGGCGGCCAGGTCGCCGACGTCATCGTCGCCGTCGCGTCCATCGACCCCGTGATGGGAGGCGTCGACCGGTGACCACCTCTTCTTCGGAGCGGGGCGTCAGCCTGGGCATGCCCGAACTGCCCGCACCCGCCTACCCGGCCGACGTCCGGGCCCGGCTGGAGGCGGACGCGCGCGAGGTGATCGCGCGCTACCCGGACTCCCGGTCCGCCCTGCTGCCGCTGCTCCACCTCGTGCAGTCGGAGGAGGGCCATGTCACGCGCACCGGAATGCGGTTCTGCGCGGACATGCTGGACCTGACCACGGCCGAGGTCACCGCGGTCGCCACCTTCTACACCATGTACCGCCGCAAGCCCTCCGGTGACTACCAGGTCGGCGTCTGCACCAACACGCTGTGCGCGGTGATGGGCGGCGACGCGATCTTCGAGACCCTCCAGGAACACCTGGGCGTCGGCAACGGCGAGACCACCGACGACGGCAAGGTCACCCTGGAGCACATCGAGTGCAACGCGGCCTGCGACTACGCGCCGGTCGTGATGGTCAACTGGGAGTTCTTCGACAACCAGACACCGGCGAGCGCCAAGCGCCTGGTCGACGACCTGCGCGCGGGTCAGCCCGTCGAGCCCACGCGAGGGGCCCGGCTGTGCACGTTCAAGGAGACCGCGCGGATGCTGGCCGGCTTCCCCGACGAGCGGCCCGGGGCCGTCGAGGAGAGCGGCAGTGCGGGACCCGCGTCACTGGTGGGCCTTCGCCTGGCAAGGGGAGAGGCCGCACCCGCGCGCGTGGTCCATCCGCGCGGAGGTCCGCATGAGGAACCGCAGGACAGGGTGCACGAGCCCTCGCCGGCCGAGCACCTCAGTTCCCATGACGCGCCGCAGGAGACATCGGCCTCCGACCCCGCCCACCCCGCAGGGCCTGCCGCAGAGGAGGGGGAGTGATGACCGTGGCAGCCGAACTCAAGGACTCGAGCCCCGAGAAGCTGCTCGCACCCGTGCTGTCGGCCTTCTGGGACGAGGACCGGTCCTGGACTCTGGACGTCTACCGGAGGCACGAAGGGTACGAGGGGCTCCGCAAGGCGCTCGCCATGTCACCGGACGACCTGATCGCGTACGTCAAGGACTCCGGGCTGCGAGGCCGCGGCGGCGCGGGATTCCCGACCGGAATGAAGTGGCAGTTCATTCCGCAAGGTGACGGAAAACCGCACTATCTAGTTGTCAACGCCGACGAGTCGGAGCCGGGCACCTGCAAGGACATCCCGCTCCTCTTCGCGAACCCGCATAGCCTCATCGAGGGCATGGTGATCGCGTGCTATGCCATCAGGTCGTCGCATGCCTTCATCTATCTGCGTGGTGAAGTCGTCCCCGTTCTGCGGCGGTTGCACGAGGCCGTGCGCGAGGCCTATGCGGCGGGCTACCTCGGCGAGAACATCCTGGGCAGCGGACTCGACCTCCAGCTCACCGTGCACGCGGGTGCGGGCGCGTACATCTGCGGTGAGGAGACCGCACTGCTCGACTCGCTCGAAGGCCGCCGTGGTCAACCGCGGCTCCGTCCCCCCTTCCCTGCGGTGGAAGGCCTCTACGCCTGTCCGACTGTGGTGAATAACGTCGAGTCGATCGCGTCGGTTCCCGCCATCCTGAAAAACGGGAAAGACTGGTTCAGGTCGATGGGCAGCGAGAAGTCCCCGGGCTTCACGCTCTACTCCCTCAGCGGCCACGTCGCCAGCCCCGGCCAGTACGAGGCCCCCCTCGGCATCACCCTGCGCCAGCTGCTCGACATGAGCGGCGGCATGCGGCCGGGCCACCGGCTGAAGTTCTGGACGCCGGGCGGTTCCTCGACGCCGATGTTCACCGACGAGCACCTCGACGTCCCCCTGGACTACGAGGGCGTGGGCGCCGCCGGCTCCATGCTCGGCACCAAGGCCCTGCAGTGCTTCGACGAGACGACCTGCGTGGTGCGGGCCGTCACCCGCTGGACGGAGTTCTACGCCCACGAGTCCTGCGGCAAGTGCACCCCCTGCCGCGAAGGGACGTACTGGCTGGTGCAGCTGCTGCGGGACATCGAGGCGGGCAAGGGCAGCAGGTCCGACCTCGACAAGCTCGCCGACATCGCCGACAACATCAACGGCAAGTCCTTCTGCGCCCTCGGTGACGGCGCCGCATCCCCGATCTTCTCCTCGCTGAAGTACTTCCGCGAGGAGTACGAGCAGCACATCACGGGCCGGGGCTGCCCCTTCGACCCGGCCAAGTCGACGGCCTGGGCGGACCGCCCGGAGGTGAACGCATGACCCTGACCACCAGCGCCCCCAGCGGAGGGGGAGAGGCGGCGGTCCCGCCGGAAGACCTCGTCACGCTGACGATCGACGGCGCCGAGATCAGCGTGCCCAAGGGCACCCTGGTCATCCGGGCCGCCGAACAGCTCGGCATCGAGATCCCCCGGTTCTGCGACCACCCCCTCCTGGACCCGGCAGGCGCGTGCCGCCAGTGCATCGTCGAGGTCGAGGGCCAGCGCAAGCCGATGGCGTCCTGCACGATCACGTGCACGGACGGCATGGTCGTGAAGACCCAGCTCACCTCGCCGGTCGCCGAGAAGGCCCAGCACGGCGTGATGGAGCTGCTGCTCATCAACCACCCGCTGGACTGCCCGGTCTGCGACAAGGGCGGCGAGTGCCCGCTGCAGAACCAGGCGATGTCACACGGCAGCGCCGAGTCCCGCTTCGAGGGAAAGAAGCGGACCTACGAGAAGCCCGTGCCCATCTCCACCCAGGTGCTGCTCGACCGCGAGCGGTGCGTGCTGTGCGCCCGCTGCACCCGCTTCTCCAACCAGATCGCCGGCGACCCGATGATCGAACTGGTCGAGCGGGGCGCGCTCCAGCAGGTCGGCACCGGCGAGGGCGACCCGTTCGAGTCGTACTTCTCCGGCAACACCATCCAGATCTGCCCGGTCGGCGCACTCACCTCGGCCGCCTACCGGTTCCGCTCCCGCCCCTTCGACCTCGTCTCCTCGCCGTCGGTCTGCGAGCACTGCTCCGGTGGCTGCGCCACCCGCACCGACCACCGGCGCGGCAAGGTCATGCGGCGGCTCGCCGCGAACGATCCCGAGGTCAACGAGGAGTGGCTCTGCGACAAGGGGCGCTTCGCGTTCCGCTACGCGCAGCAGAGGGACCGCCTCGAGACCCCGCTCGTCCGCAACGCCGACGGCGTCCTCGAACCCGCCTCCTGGCCCGAGGCGCTCCAGGCGGCCGCCGAGGGCCTGACCGCCGCCCGCTCCAGGGCCGGTGTCCTCACCGGCGGCCGGCTGACCGTCGAGGACGCCTACGCGTACAGCAAGTTCGCGCGCGTGGCGCTCGACACCAACGACATCGACTTCCGCGCGCGCGTGCACAGCGGCGAGGAGGCCGACTTCCTGGCGGCCCGGGTGGCGGGCCGCGGCCGTGACCTCGACGGTACGGGCGTCACGTACACCTCCCTGGAGGCGGCGCCCGCCGTGCTGCTGGCCGGCTTCGAGTCGGAGGAGGAGGCACCCGGTGTCTTCCTGCGGCTGCGCAAGGCCTGGCGCAAGCACAAGCAGCAGGTGTTCACGCTGGCCACGCACGCCACCCGCGGCCTGGAGAAGACCGGCGGCACACTGCTGCCGGCCGCTCCGGGTACCGAGACGGAGTGGCTGGACGCCCTCGCCAGCGGTGTCGGCCTGGAGGAGCCCGGCACACGCGCCGCCGAGGCCCTGCGCGCCGAAGGCGCGGTCATCGTCGTCGGCGAGCGGCTCGCCTCGGTCGCCGGCGGACTCACGGCCGCCGTACGCGCCGCCGCCGCCACCGGCGCCCAGCTGGTGTGGATCCCCCGCCGGGCCGGGGAGCGCGGCGCCGTCGAGGCGGGCGCGCTGCCCGCACTGCTGCCGGGAGGCCGCCCGGCCACCGACCCCCGCGCGCGGGAGGAGGTCGCCGCCGCCTGGGGGCTCGCGGAACTGCCCCTGCGCTATGGCCGCGACACCCACCAGATCGTCGAGGCCGCCGCCAGCGGCGAAATCTCCGCGCTCGTGGTCGCCGGTGTGGAGGTCGCCGACCTGCCCGATCCGGCACGCGCGCGTGAGGCGCTGGACAACGTCGGCTTCCTGGTGTCGCTGGAGCTGCGGCCCAGCGAGGTCACCGAACGCGCGGACGTCGTCCTGCCGGTCGCCGCGGTCGCCGAGAAGGCGGGCACCTTCCTCAACTGGGAAGGGCGGGTGCGCTTCTTCGAGGCCGCGCTCAAGCCCGACCACATGACCCGCCGGCTCGCGCCGACCGACGCGCGCGTGCTGCAGATGCTCGCCGACGCCATGGACGTCCACCTGGGCCTGCCGGATCTGCGCACCACGCGCGCGGAGATCGACCGGCTCGGCCCCTGGGACGGCCCCCGCGCCGGCGACCCCACGGAGCCCGCGGGCGTGCTGCCCCGTCCGGCCGTGGGAGAGGCCGTACTCGCCGGGCACCGGCTCCTGCTCGACCTGGGCGTCCTCCAGGAGGGCGACGAGGCGCTCGCCGGAACCCGGCACGCCGCCCGCGCGCGCGTGTCCGCCGCGACGGCCGCCGAGGCGGGCGTCGCGGACGGCGACATCCTGACCGTCACCGGCACCGCCGGCACGGTCGCCCTGCCGGTCCGGATCACCGAGATGCCCGACCGGGTGGTCTGGCTCCCGCTGAACTCCGCGGGCGCCGGCGTCGCCTCCGACGCCGGGGCACGGCCCGGCTCCCTCGTCCGTATCGGCCCGGCGGCAGTCGCCGCAGGAGCCCCCAAGGAGGTGGAGGCATGAACACGTATCTCGCCGCTGAAGACCTCTCGATGTTCGGCCGCGACCCCTGGTGGCTGGTCGTCGTCAAGGCGGTGTTCTGCTTCGCCTTCCTGATGGTGACGGTGCTGTTCTCCATCGTCTGGGAACGCAAGGTCGTCGCCTGGATGCAGCTGCGCATCGGCCCGAACCGCCACGGCCCCTGGGGCATGCTCCAGTCGCTCGCCGACGGCGTGAAACTGATGCTCAAGGAAGACCTCATCGTCAAACGCGCGGACAAGGTGGTCTACGTCCTCGCGCCGATCGTCGCGGCCATCCCGGCCTTCATGGCGATCGCGGTGATCCCGTTCGGGCCGGCCGGCAACGAGATCTCGATCTTCGGCCACCGCACCACGATGCAGCTCACCGACCTGCCGATCGCGATGCTCTACATCCTCGCGGTCGCCTCGGTCGGCATCTACGGCATCGTGCTGGCGGGTTGGAGTTCCGGATCCACCTACCCGCTCCTCGGCGGCCTGCGCTCCTGCGCGCAGATGATCTCCTACGAGATCGCCATGGGCGCCGCGTTCGCCTCCGTGTTCCTCTACTCGGGGTCGATGTCGACGTCCACGATCGTCGAGCAGCAGCACGACCGCTGGTACATCCTGCTGCTGCCGGTCTCCTTCATCCTCTACATCGTCACGATGGTCGGCGAGACCAACCGCGCCCCCTTCGACATGCCGGAGTCCGAGGGCGATCTGGTCGGCGGCTTCAACACCGAGTACTCCTCGATCAAGTTCGCGATGTTCATGCTCGCCGAGTACGTCAACATGGTGACGGTCTCGGCCGTCTCGGCCACCCTGTTCCTCGGCGGCTGGCGCGCCCCCTGGCCGGTCAGCAGCTTCTGGGAGGGCGCGAACCACGGCTGGTGGCCTCTGCTCTGGTTCGTCGTCAAGGTCCAGCTGCTGCTGTTCTTCTTCATCTGGCTGCGCGGCACGCTCCCGCGCGTCCGCTACGACCAGCTCATGAAGCTCGGCTGGAAGGTCCTCATCCCGGTCTCCGTGACCTGGCTGATGCTGGTCGCGACCGTCCGCGCCCTGCGCAACGAGAACTACGACTTCGCCGACATCGCCCTCTACGTCGGCGGCGGTGTCCTCGCCCTGCTGCTGATCTCCTTCGTCGCCGACATGTTCCGCGAGAAGGCGAAGACGGCCGAGCAGGCCCCCGAACAGCAGGCCTTCGACCCGATGGCGGGCGGTTTCCCCGTCCCGCCGCTGCCCGGACAGGAGCTGCCGCCCGTGCCCAGGCGCCGCCCGCGCGGCGAGCGAGAGCTGATTGTCAGTGGCGGACCGGACACTGTCAGTGACGGAACTTCGGATGGAAAGGAGGCGTCCGATGGCTGAGGAGCCTCAGGAGTCCGGGCAGACCAAGCCCGGCTTCCAGAACCCCGTGGCCGGCTTCGGCGTGACCTTCAAGGCCATGTTCAAGAAGCGGCTGACCGAGCAGTACCCGGAGCAGAAGAAGACCACGGCTCCACGGTTCCACGGACGGCACCAGCTCAACCGCCATCCGGACGGCCTGGAGAAGTGCGTCGGCTGCGAGCTGTGCGCCTGGGCCTGCCCCGCCGACGCCATCTACGTGGAGGGCGCCGACAACACCGACGAGGAACGCTACTCGCCGGGCGAGCGGTACGGCCGCGTCTACCAGATCAACTACGCCCGCTGCATCCTGTGCGGACTGTGCATCGAAGCGTGCCCCACGCGCGCGTTGACGATGACGAACGAGTTCGAGCTGGCCGACTCCAGCCGCGCCAACCTCATCTACACCAAGGAGCAACTGCTCGCCGGCCTCGAAGAGGGCATGGTCGACTCCCCGCACTCGATCTTCCCGGGGACGGACGAGCAGGACTACTACCGCGGCCTGGTGACACACGCCGCGCCCGGCACCGTCCGGCAGGTCGCCGTCTCCAAGGGCGAGGTCCCCCAGGAGGCCACCTCCACCTTCGGCGAGGACGAGCCGGCCTCGGAGAAGGTGATCGGCCGATGATGACGCATCACCTCGCCGCCTACACCACCTCCACCGGTGAGGCCTTCCAGTTCTGGGTCCTCGGCACGATCGCGGTGATCGGCGCCCTGTGCACCGTCTTCATGAAGAAGGCCGTGCACAGCGCGCTCTGCCTCGCCGGGACCATGATCGTCCTGGCGGTGTTCTACCTCGCCAACGGCGCCTACTTCCTCGGGATCGTGCAGATCGTCGTCTACACCGGCGCGATCATGATGCTGTTCCTGTTCGTGGTGATGCTCGTCGGCGTCACGGCGGCGGACTCCCTGAAGGAGACCATCAGGGGTCAGCGCTGGCTGGCCCTTCTGTGCGGCGTCGGGTTCGGTGTCCTGCTGTTCACCGGCATCGGCAACGCCTCCCTGAAGGAGTTCAACGGCACCGGCAAGGCGAACGCGAACGGCAATGTCGAGGGCCTCGCGACCCTCATCTTCACCAAGTACGTCTTCGCCTTCGAAATCACCGGCGCGCTGCTCATCACGGCCGCCGTCGGCGCCATGGTGCTCACCCACCGCGAGCGCACGGAGCGCGCCAAGACCCAGCGTGAACTGTCCGAACAGCGCATCCGCGAGGGCGTCCACATCCCGCCGCTGCCCGCCCCCGGCGTCTACGCCCGGCACAACGCCGTGGACATCGCGGGCCTGCTGCCCGACGGCAGCCCCTCGGACCTGACCGTCAGCAAGACGCTGCGCGAACGCGGCCAGATCCGCGACGTGTCCACCGAGGCGCTCAACGACCTGCGGGCGCTGGAGCAGCGCGCGGAGGAGCGCCTGGAGCGCAGGGCGATCCAGCCGGAGACGTTCAAGCGGCCCGAGGAGGCGTCGAAGTGAACCCGGTCAACTACCTCTACCTCGCCGCCCTGCTGTTCACGATCGGCGCGACCGGCGTCCTCATCCGGCGCAACGCCATCGTGGTCTTCATGTGCGTCGAGCTGATGCTGAACGCCTGCAACCTCGCGTTCGTCACCTTCTCCCGGATGCACGGCAACCTCGACGGACAGATCATCGCCTTCTTCACGATGGTCGTCGCCGCCGCGGAGGTCGTGGTGGGCCTCGCGATCATCGTGTCGCTGTTCCGCACCCGCCACTCGGCCTCGGTCGACGATGCCAGCCTGATGAAGCTGTAAGGGGTCGGAAGAATCGTGGAGAACCTGATCGCGCTGCTCATCGCGGCGCCCCTGCTCGGAGCGGCCGTTCTGTTGACCGGCGGCCGGCGTCTGGACCGCGTCGGCCACTGGATCGGCACGCTCCTGTCGACCGCCTCCTTCGTGTTCGGCCTGATCCTCTTCGCCGATCTGCTCGGCAAGGGAGCCGAACACCGCACGCTCGTCAAGCACCTGTTCAGCTGGGTCCCGGTGGCCGGCTTCCAGGCGGACGTCACCTTCCGCCTGGACCAGCTGTCGATGACGTTCGTCCTGCTCATCACCGGTGTCGGCTCACTGATCCACCTGTACTCGGTCGGGTACATGGAGCACGACGAGCGGCGCCGCCGCTTCTTCGGCTACCTGAACCTGTTCCTTGCGGCGATGCTGCTGCTCGTCCTCGCCGACAACTACCTGCTGCTGTACGTCGGCTGGGAGGGCGTCGGTCTCGCGTCGTACCTGCTGATCGGCTTCTGGCAGCACAAGCCCAGCGCCGCCACCGCCGCGAAGAAGGCCTTCCTGGTCAACCGCGTCGGCGACATGGGCCTGTCGATCGCGATCATGCTGATGTTCACCACCTTCGGCAGCTTCGCCTTCGGCCCGGTCCTCACCCACACCGGCGACGCCTCCGAGGGCAAGCTCACCGCGATCGGCCTGATGCTGCTGCTCGCCGCCTGCGGCAAGTCCGCCCAGGTGCCGCTGCAGTCCTGGCTCGGGGACGCCATGGAGGGCCCGACCCCGGTCTCGGCCCTGATCCACGCCGCGACGATGGTGACCGCGGGTGTCTACCTGATCGTCCGCTCCGGCGCTGTCTTCAACGCCGCTCCCGACGCCCAACTGGCCGTCACCGTCGTCGGGGCGGTCACGCTCCTGTTCGGTGCGATCGTCGGTTGCGCCAAGGACGACATCAAGAAGGCGCTGGCCGGCTCGACCATGTCGCAGATCGGCTACATGGTCCTCGCGGCCGGCCTCGGCCCCATCGGCTACGTCTTCGCGATCATGCACCTGGTGACGCACGGCTTCTTCAAGGCCGGGCTGTTCCTCGGTGCCGGCTCCGTGATGCACGGCATGAACGACGAGGTCGACATGCGCCGCTACGGCGGCCTGCGCAAGTACATGCCGGTCACGTTCATCACGTTCGGCCTGGGCTACCTCGCGATCATCGGCTTCCCGGGCCTGTCCGGCTTCTTCTCCAAGGACAAGATCATCGAGGCGGCGTTCGCCAAGGGCGGCACCGAGGGCTGGATCCTCGGCGGCGCGGCCCTGCTGGGCGCGGCCATCACCGCTTTCTACATGACGCGCGTGATGCTGATGACGTTCTTCGGAGAGGAGCGTTGGAGGAACCAACCCACTCGCTCCCCGGAGGCGCCGAGCGCCGAGCCCGCCGCCGAGGGCCGCGGCGAGCACAGCGAGCCGCACCCGCACGAGTCCCCGTCGGTCATGACGATCCCCATGATCGTGCTGGCCGTCGGATCGGTCTTCGGCGGCGCCTTCTTCAGCATCGGTGACCGCTTCCTGCACTGGCTGGAGCCGGTCACCGGCCACAGCGAGGGCGACTCCCCGCTGAGCGCCGCCGTGGTCACCGGCGCGACCATGGTCTGCCTGGTCATCGGCGTGGCCATCGCCTGGGCGCAGTATGGCCGCAAGCCCGTCCCGGCCGTCGCCCCGCGCGGCTCGCTGCTCACCCGCGCGGCCCGTCGCGACCTGCTCCAGGACGACTTCAACCACGTCGTCCTGGTGCGCGGCGGTGAACACCTGACGCGGTCCCTGGTGTACGTCGACCACACCCTGGTGGACGGCGTCGTCAACGGCACGGCGGCCGGCTTCGGCGGTCTCTCCGGACGGCTGCGCCGGCTCCAGAACGGCTTCGCCCGCTCCTACGCGGTCTCGATGTTCGGCGGTGCGGCACTCCTCGTCGCCGCGACCCTGCTGATGAGGGCGGTCTGATACCGATGTCCTTTCCTCTGCTGACAGCGACGGCGGTGCTCCCGGCCCTGGGGGCGGTCGCCACGGCCGCCGTACCGGCCCGGCAGCGCACCGCCGCCAAATGGCTGGCCCTGCTGGTCTCGCTCGCCACGCTCGCCCTGGCGATCGTCGTCCTGGTTCGCTTCGACCCGGACGGCGCCCGCTACCAGCTCACCGAATCCCACGCCTGGATCAAGGACTTCGGGGTCAGGTACGAGCTGGGCGTCGACGGCATCGCGGTGGCGCTGATCGCGCTGACCACCGTACTGATGCCGTTCATCATCCTCGCGGGCTGGCACGACGCCGACCCGCTGGAGACCGGCAGCCGCCGCTGGCGGCCCACCCAGGGCTTCTTCGCGCTGATCCTGGCGGTCGAGGCGATGGTGGTCATCTCCTTCGAGGCCACCGACGTCTTCCTCTTCTACATCTTCTTCGAAGCCATGCTCATCCCGATGTACTTCCTCATCGGCGGCTTCGGGGACCGTGCCCACGAGCACGGCGAGGAGACGGCCGCCACGCAGCGGTCGTACGCCGCGGTGAAGTTCCTCCTCTACAACCTCGTCGGCGGCCTGCTCATGCTGGCCGCGGTGATCGGCCTCTACGTGGTCGCCGGAAACTTCAGCCTCCAGCAGATCGCCGAGGCCCGTGCGAACGGCTCGCTGCACATGGCGACCAGCACCGAACGCTGGCTGTTCCTCGGCTTCTTCTTCGCCTTCGCGGTGAAGGCGCCACTGTGGCCGCTGCACACCTGGCTGCCCAACGCCATGCAGGAGTCCACCGCACCGGTCGCCGTCCTCATCACCGCGGTCGTCGACAAGGTGGGCACGTTCGCGATGCTCCGCTTCTGCCTCCAGCTGTTCCCGGAGGCCAGCAAGTGGGCGACGCCCGTCATCCTCGTCCTGGCCCTCATCAGCATCGTCTACGGCGCGCTGCTCGCCGTCGGCCAGCGGGACATCAAACGCCTGGTGGCCTACGCGTCGATCTCGCACTTCGGCTTCATCGTCATGGGCATCTTCGCGATGACCAGCCAGGGCCAGTCCGGTGCCACCCTCTACATGGTCAACCACGGCATCTCCACGGCCGCGCTGATGCTGGTCGCCGGCTTCCTGATCTCCCGGCGCGGCTCGCGGCTCATCGCCGACTACGGAGGCGTGCAGAAAGTCGCCCCGGTGCTCGCCGGCACCTTCCTGATCGGCGGCCTCGCCACCCTCTCGCTGCCCGGACTCGCACCGTTCGTGAGCGAGTTCCTGGTTCTGGTCGGCACGTTCACGCGCTATCCGGTGATCGGCATCATCGCCACCTTCGGCATCGTCCTCGCCGCGCTGTACGTCCTCGTGCTGTACCAGCGGACGATGACGGGACCGGTGAAGCCGGAGGTCTCCGCGATGCCCGACCTCCGCGCGCGCGAGCTGGTCGTCGTTGCGCCGCTGATCGTCCTGCTGATCTTCCTGGGCGTCTACCCGAAGCCCGTCACGGACATCGTCAACCCGGCGGTCAAGCAGACCATGTCCGACGTACACAAGAAGGACCCCAAGCCCGAGGTGGAGGCCGCCAAGTGAGCGCATCAGCCGTCCACAGCCTGTGGACAACCGCGGCCGAACCGATCTCGAAGATCGACGCGCCGAAGATCGAATACGGACAATTGTCGCCGACGCTGATCGTCGTCGGTGCGGCGCTGGTCGGGGTGCTCATCGAGGCATTCGTGCCGCGCAGGTCCCGCTACTACGCGCAGGTGTTCGTGTCCGTCGTAGCCCTGTGCGCCGCGTTCGCCGCGGTCGTCGCGCTCGCGGCCGACGGATTCGGTACCACCAAGGCGCACATCGCGGCCATGGGCGCGATCGCGGTCGACGGCCCGGCCCTCTTCCTGCAGGGCACGATCCTGCTGGCCGGCCTGGTCAGCCTGTTCACCTTCGCCGAGCGGCGCCTCGACCCGGCGGCACACGGCAACCGCGTCGACTCCTTCGCCGCACAGGCCGCCTCCGTACCCGGCAGCGACAGCGAGAAGGCGGCGGTGAAGGCCGGCTTCACCACCACCGAGGTCTTCCCGCTCCTGCTCTTCGCGATCGGCGGCATGCTGGTCTTCCCCGCCGCCAACGACCTGCTGACCCTGTTCGTGGCCCTGGAGGTGCTCTCCCTCCCGCTGTACCTGCTGTGCGCGCTGGCCCGCCGCAAGCGGCTCATGTCGCAGGAGGCCGCGGTCAAGTACTTCCTGCTGGGCGCGTTCGCCTCGGCGTTCACGCTGTTCGGCATCGCGCTGCTGTACGGCTACGCGGGCTCGGTGTCGTACGCGCGCATCGCCCAGGTCGTCGACGGCACGGCCACGAACATCGACCCCGCGCTCGCCGGCACCATGGGCAACGACGCGCTGCTCCTGATCGGCGGCGCCATGCTCGTGATGGGCCTGCTGTTCAAGGTGGGCGCGGTGCCGTTCCACATGTGGACGCCCGACGTCTACCAGGGCGCGCCCACCCCGGTCACCGGCTTCATGGCCGCGGCGACGAAGGTGGCCGCCTTCGGCGCGCTGCTGCGCCTGCTCTACGTCGTCCTGCCCGGGCTGCGCTGGGACTGGCGGCCGGTCATGTGGGCCGTGGCGATCGTCACCATGCTGGGCGGCGCGATCGTCGCCATCACCCAGACCGACATCAAGCGGCTGCTGGCGTACTCGTCCATCGCGCACGCCGGATTCATCCTCGCGGGTGTCATCGCCACGTCGAAGGACGGCGTCTCGTCCGTCCTCTTCTACCTGGCGGGTTACTCCTTCGTGACGATCGGCGCCTTCGCGGTGGTCACGCTGGTGCGGGACGCGGGCGGCGAGGCCACCCACCTGTCCAAGTGGGCCGGCCTCGGCCGCCGCTCGCCGCTGGTGGCGGCCGTGTTCGCGGTGTTCCTGCTGGCCTTCGCCGGCATCCCGCTGACCTCCGGGTTCGCCGGGAAGTTCGCCGTGTTCAAGGCGGCGGCGGACGGCGGCGCGGTCCCGCTGGTCGTGATCGGTGTGATCTCCTCGGCCATCGCCGCGTTCTTCTACATCCGCGTGATCGTGCTCATGTTCTTCAGCGAGCCCAAGCCGGAAGGCCCCACCGTCGCCGTGCCGTCCCCGCTGACCATGACGACGATCGGCGTGGGCGTGGCGGCGACGCTGGTCCTCGGCGTGGCGCCCCAGTACTTCCTGGACCTGGCGAGCCAGGCGGGAGTGTTCGTGCGCTGAACCGCACCGCTGACACACCGCTGCCCGGCACCCCCGCTCGCGGGGGTGCCGGGCAGCGGTGTGTCCTGGGCCTCACTGACTCCCGTCGCGGCGGACCTTGATCTGGGTGACGTCGAGGTCCACCGGGAACGGCACCTCCAGCCTCATGCGCTCGCGGAAGATGCCGGTGCCGGTGTACGCGCCGGTGGCCGGCTCCAGCTCGAAGGCGTGGACCGGTATCGACGGGAAACAGGCAGGCCCTTCCTCGAACACGTGGACGACGATCGTGCGCTTGACGTGAGTGATCCCCCGAACCTGTGGATAACTCCGAGGCTGTCGGTCCGGACCCCTATGGTGGAGGCAGCGGTCGAGAGACGACACACGGGGGACCGACGGGGGACAGGACGATGGGCGTGACGGGCGGGATCAGCGAAATGCCACAGGTGACCGAAGGGCCGGACGCGGCCGACAGCGAGGCCCGGGCCACCCTGCACCGGATCTTCGGATACGAGGCCTTCCGGGGCGAGCAGCAGGCGATCATCGAGCACGTAGTGGCGGGCGGTGACGCCCTCGTCCTCATGCCGACCGGCGGCGGCAAGTCGCTGTGCTACCAGATCCCGGCCCTCGTCCGGCCCGGCACCGGCGTGGTCATCTCGCCGCTGATCGCCCTCATGCAGGACCAGGTGGACGCCCTGCGCGCCCTCGGCGTGCGCGCCGGCTTCATCAACTCCACCCTGGACTTCGACGAGCGTCGCATGGTCGAGGCCGAGTTCCTGGCCGGCGAGCTGGACCTGCTCTACCTGGCCCCGGAGCGCCTGCGCCTGGACGCCACCCGGGACCTGCTCTCGCGCGGCAAGATCTCCGTCTTCGCGATCGACGAGGCGCACTGTGTCTCCCAGTGGGGCCACGACTTCCGCCCCGACTATCTCACCCTGTCCCTGCTCGGCGAGCGCTGGCCGGACGTCCCGCGGATCGCCCTCACCGCCACGGCCACCCGCGCCACCCACGAGGAGATCACCCAGCGGCTGAACCTGCCGACGGCCCGCCATTTCGTCGCCAGCTTCGACCGCCCCAACATCCAGTACCGGATCGTGCCCAAGGCCGACCCCAAGAAACAGCTGCTCGCCTTCCTCCGGGAGGAGCACGCGGGCGACGCCGGCATCGTGTACTGCCTCTCGCGCAACTCGGTCGAGCGGACGGCGGAGTTCCTGACCGCCAACGGCGTCGAGGCGGTGCCCTACCACGCGGGTCTGGACGGGGCCACGCGCGCGGCGCACCAGTCCCGGTTCCTGCGTGAGGACGGCCTGGTCGTGGTGGCCACCATCGCCTTCGGCATGGGCATCGACAAGCCGGACGTACGCTTCGTCGCCCACCTGGACCTGCCCAAGTCGATCGAGGGCTACTACCAGGAGACCGGCCGGGCCGGCCGTGACGGCCTGCCGTCCACGGCCTGGATGGCCTACGGCCTGAACGACGTCATACAGCAGCGCAAGCTGATCCAGTCCGGTGAGGGCGACGAGGCGTTCCGCCGCCGGGCCGCCTCCCACCTGGACGCCATGCTCGCGCTGTGCGAGACCGCCCAGTGCCGTCGCGGCCAGCTCCTCGCCTACTTCGGGCAGGACCCCGACACCGCGGCATGCGGCAACTGCGACACGTGCCTCACCCCGCCGGAGACCTGGGACGGCACGGTCGCCGCCCAGAAGGCGCTGTCCACGGTGGTGCGGCTGCAGCGGGAACGCGGACAGAAGTTCGGCGCGACGCAGATCGTCGACATCCTGCTCGGCAAGCGCACCGGCAAGGTGATCCAGTTCGACCACGACCAGCTGTCCGTCTTCGGAATCGGCGAGGACCTCACCGAGGGCGAGTGGCGGGGCGTCATCCGGCAGCTGCTGGCCCAGGGGCTCCTCGCGGTCGAAGGGGAGTACGGCACCCTGGTGCTCACCGAGGCCAGCGGCTCGGTACTGCGGCGCGAACGCGAGGTACCGCTGCGCAAGGAGCCGAAGAAACCGGCCGCCTCCCGGTCGCGGTCCGCCGGTACCTCCACGGGCTCCGGCAAGGCCAAGGCCGCCGCGGCCGAGCTGCCCGACACGCTGCTGCCCGCCTTCGAGGCCCTGCGGGCCTGGCGTGCCGAGCAGGCCCGGGAACAGGGCGTCCCGGCGTACGTCATCTTCCACGACGCCACCCTGCGGGAGATCGTGACCCGGTGGCCCGGTTCGGTGCGGGAACTGGGCACGGTGGGCGGAGTCGGCGAGAAGAAACTGGCGACGTACGGGGAGGGCGTGCTCAAGGTGCTGGCCTCCCTGGACGGGACTCCACCGGCCGCCGCCGACGCTCCGGACACCGACTGGCCCGAGCCGGCCGACGAGCCGGGGCCAGAGCCGGACGACTGGATATAGCCGCCCGGCCCGGGCCCGTGGGGTGCGGGGCTCACAGCCCCCGTGCCGCATAGGCGCGCACGTCCGCGTCCGAGTCGGCCGTGGCCGTGGCGAGGGCTGCTCTGGCCTCGGACGTGCTCCGGTGCCGGCTCAGGGCCAGGACCGCCGCCTTGCGGACATCGGCGTTCGCGTCGGCCAGGGCCTTGGCGAGAGCGTCCACGGCCGTGTCGGCGGGTGCGGCCGACAGCGCGGTCGCGGCACCGGACCGGACCTGCCAGGCGGGATCGGACAGGGCGGCCACGGCACGGGCGGCGAGCCGTGGCGGGCAGCCGGTGGCGGCCAGCGCACCGAGTGCGGCGCCGCGCACCAGCGGATCGGCGTCTTCGGTGAGCCGGTCCAAAGCGGCGGTCAGCAGGTGCCGGTCGGAGGCGACGGCGCTCCCCGAGCCGACGGTGGCCAGGGACTTGGCCACGGTGACCCGGACCTCCCGGGAGGGATCGTCCGCCGCGCCCACCAGTGGCCGGACCGCGTCCACCGAGACGAGCGCCCGTACGGCCTCCGTCCGGACCGCGATGTCGGGATCGTCCAGCGCAGACGCGAAGACCGCGGCCTCGCCGAGCCGCAGTGCTCGCAGCACATCGAGGGCGGCGGCGCGGACCACCGGGTCGGCCAGGGCGAGGGCACCGGTGAGAGCGGCGCCCAGGGCGGGTTCGGCCGGCAGCGTCTCGACGAGTTCGCGCAAGGAGGCGGCGGCGGTCGCGCGGACCTCGGTATCGGGGTCGGCGAGCGCACAGGCGAGGGCCTGCCCGGTGCCGGGTGGCACGGTCTCCGTGAGCACCGAGACGGCCGTACGCCGCACCGCGGGATCGGAGTCCGCCAGGTAGGGCTCGAGCACGGCGAGTTCGGCCTCCGCCTCGGCCAGTTCCAGCAGCTCCAGCAACCGGGGTGAAGCGGAGCCGCCGGCACTCGTCAGGGCTGCGGAACCGGCGGCACGCGCGGGTGCGGACTCCGCGGCCACCGGCGCCATCTCGCGCGGACCGGCCGTGGCCACATGCTCGGCTCGGACCTCGCCCAGATACCGGGAGGGACCGCCGACAGGCGTGAACCCCTCCACCGGAACCAGATAGGCAGCCACGGGGCGAGCCGTGAACTCCATCGCGCCAGAGGGGGACTTGTGCAGATCGAGATGGTGGAACCAGGAGGCGTCGTCGCGCTCGGGGTGGTCGAGACGTTCGTGATAGAGGCCCCAGCGCGACTCGGTACGGGCCAGGGAAGCGCGGGCGGCCATCTCCGCGCAGTCGCGTATGAAGGTGACCTCGGCGCAGCGCATCAGCTCGTGCGGGGTACGGGCACCCATCGCGTCGATGTCGGTGCGCATCCGCTCGAACGCCTCCAGCGCGAGGGAGAGCCGCGCGCCGGACTTGGGCGGTGCCACGTAGTCGTTCACGAAGCGGCGCAGCTTGTACTCGACCTGGGGCTGCGGCGGGCCGTCCGGGTTGCGCAGCGGACGGTAGATCAGCTCGTGCGCCTCGCGCACCTGGTCCGCGGGAAGCTCACCGCCGTAGGCCGTGCACCGGGCGGCGTCGGCACCGGCGAGGTCCCCGAAGACAAAGGCGCCGATCATGTAGTTGTGCGGGACGCAGGCGAGGTCGCCGGCGGCGTACAGACCGGGGACGGTCGTGCGCCCGTGGTCGTCGACGCGTACGCCGGACGCGGAATGGCCGCCGCACAGGCCGATCTCGGAGATGTGCATCTCGACGTCGTGGGTGCGGTAGTCGTGCCCGCGGCCGGCGTGGAAGGTACCCCGGGTGGGCCGCTCGGTGGAGTGCAGGATCGACTCCAGCGCGGAGACCGACTCCTCGGGCAGATGGCTGAGCTTGAGGTAGACCGGGCCGCGGTCGCTGGCGACCTCGGCGGCGAACTCGGCCATCATCTGCCCGGACCAGTAGTCGGAGTCGACGAAGCGCTCACCGTGCCGGTTGACCTGGTAGCCGCCGAAGGGGTTCGCGACGTAGGCGCAGGCCGGCCCGTTGTAGTCCTTGATCAACGGATTGATCTGGAAGCACTCGATACCGGTCAGCTCGGCGCCCGCGTGGTAGGCCATGGCGTACCCGTCACCGGCGTTGGTGGGGTTCTCGTAGGTGCCGTAGAGGTAGCCGGAGGCGGGCAGGCCGAGCCGGCCGCAGGCACCGGTCGCGAGGATCACCGCACCGGCCCGGACGGTGACGAAGGCGCCGGTACGGGTGTGGAAACCGACGGCACCCACGGCTCGTCCCCCGGCGGTGAGCACACGGACCGGCATCACCCGGTTCTCGATCCGGATCCGCTCCCGCATCTCGCGCCGCCGCAGCTGCCGGTACAGGACCTTTTTGACGTCCTTGCCCTCTGGCATCGGCAGTACGTACGAGCCGGAGCGGTGCACCTGGCGGACCGCGTACTCGCCGTGCTCGTCCTTCTCGAACTTGACCCCGTACGACTCCAGCCGCTGCACCATCGCGAAGCCGCGAGTGGCGGTCTGGCGGACGGTGGACTGGTCGACGATGCCGTCGTTGGCGCGGGTGATCTCGGCGACGTAGTCATCGGGCTCGGCACGGCCGGGGATGACCGCGTTGTTCACGCCGTCCATGCCCATGGCGAGCGCGCCGGAGTGCCGCACGTGGGCCTTCTCCAGCAGCAGGACGTTCGCGCCGCGTTCGGCGGCGGTCAGGGCGGCCATGGTGCCGGCGGTGCCGCCGCCGACGACGAGGACGTCGCAGATCAGCTCCTCGGCGTCGGTGACGGCGGGAATCTTCAAGGGGGTGGGCGCGGGGGTGGTCACCGGGATGCCTTTCAGGAACCGAGCGAGGTCAGGATGTCGCGGCGCAGCGCCGCCCGGGCCGGATCGTCGGAGGCCGCCCGGTCACGGGGGCGCGGCACCTCGCATACGGCGGACACGCGTCCGGAGCCGAGCAGGGCCACGCGGTCACCGAGGAAGAGGGCCTCGTCCACGTCGTGCGTGACGAAGACGACGGTCGCGCCCGTGCCGCGCAACACCTCCACCAGCAGGTTCTGCATGCCGGAGCGGGTCTGGGCGTCGAGGGCGCCGAAAGGCTCGTCCATGAGAACGGTGCGCGGACTGTCGGCCAGCGCCCGTGCCAGCTGGGCGCGCTGGCGCTGCCCACCGGACACCCGGTGCGGCAACTGCCCCGCCTGCGCGGTGAGGCCGACCCGCGCCAGCCACGACTCGGCCCGGGCACGCCGCTCCGCGCGCGGTACCCCCCTGATGGCGAGCGGGAGTTCGACGTTTCCGCGCAAGGTACGCCACGGCAGCAGCGCGTCCTCCTGGAAGACCAGCGCGCGGTCGGCCGACGGCCCGGTCAGCGGTCTGCCGTCCACCTCGACCGCACCGCCCAGCGGCGGCAACAGCCCGGCGAGCGTCCGCAGCAGCGTGGACTTGCCGCAGCCGGACAGGCCGACGACGGTGAGGATCTCGCCGGGGGCGACCTCCAGGTCGACGCCATCGAGGACCGGAGCGTCCGGGCGGCCGAGGACGGCGGAACGGAAGGCGAGCCGGGTGCCACGCTCGGCCGCTCCCGCCGGTACGGCGGGAGCGGTGACAGCCTCAGACGAGGTGCTCATCGCGGGCCTCCTCGGTGCGGTTGTGGCCCTGCTGCTCGGACTGGGCCTGCTGCTGGGGATCGCCGTCGAGGCGGTCGGATGCGGCGAGCGGCCGGGCGGCGCGGCCACGGCCCATGGGCACGTACGAGGTGCGGGGCAGCCAGCCGGTCAGCCGGCGGCCGAGAAGTTCCACGGCCGTCGAGGTGATCCAGCCGAGCACGCCGATCGTCACCATGCCGACGAAGACACCCGGGTAGTCGACCACCGTGTAGTCCTGCCAGGTGCGGTAGCCGACCCCGTACTGGCCGGAGATCATCTCCGCGGAGATCACGCAGATCCAGGACACGCCGATACCCACCGACAGCCCGCCGAAGATGCCGGGCAGTGCGCCCGGCAGCACGACCGAGCCGAGGATCCGGAGCCGGCCGCCGCCCATGGTGCGCACCGCCTCCTCCCATACCGGGGTCAGCGCACGGACCGCGTGGCGGGTGGAGACCATCACGGGGAAGAAGGCGGCGGTGCAGGTGATGAAGACGATGCCCTGTTCGTTCGAGGGGAACATCAGGATCGCGACCGGGACGAGGGCGATCGCCGGGATGGGGCGGACGACTTCCAGTACTGGGCCGAGGAGGTCCTCGGCCAGGCGGGAGCGGGCCACGAGCACACCCACCGCCACGCCGAAGGCGGCCGCGAGCGCGAAGCCGGTCAGGATGCGGGTGAGGCTGTCGGTGAGGTCGGTCCAGTAGTCGTCACCGGAAAGCCGGTCGGCGAAAGCATGGGCTACGTCGGTGACCGTGGGGAACTGCGAGAACCTCAGCCACAGGTCGACGTCCAGGCTGGTCACAAGCTGCCATATGCCGAGCGCGACGGCCAGGGAGATCGTCCGCAGCGCATACCGGAACAGGGGCCGCCGGGTCATGAGGCCCGCTCCAGCGCCTCGCGGTACGACACGGTACGCGCGCCGCCGTGGGCGGAGACGTAGTCCCGCGCGGTGGCCGGGGCGACGAAGGGCAGCAGCCGGTCACCGTCGGCCACCCAGACCGCCTTGTCGGCGAACCAGAGGGTGCCGGTGGTGGCGTCGGGCACGTAGGCGGCGCGGATGCCGTCCGGGTGCGCGGCCAGGTAGGCCAGCAGCTGCTTGGGGGACTTGAAGGACACGGTCCTCTCGCTGTCCTTGGTCCACACCTCGCTCGTGGCCGGCGGGGGCGGCGTGGTGAGCCGCTTGGCGTACGACGCGCCGAGAGCCTTCTTCACGTACTGGTCGTCGACGAAGGAGTCCACGTCGATGTCACCGGTCAGTTTGGCTGCCTTCAGTACGGACACGTCCTGCTTCAGCGCGGAGACGAGCTGTGGTGCGAGCGCCGGGTTGAACGTGGCGATGCCGTGGGCGCCGTTGTAGAGGTAGACGACCTCGGCGGGCAGGCCGGTGGCCTTGGCGACCTTTTCGGCGGCGGTGACGGGATGGCTGTTGAGGTAGTCCGTTGCCTGGTCCTGGGCTTTGAGGAAGGCTTCAAGGACGGCAGGGTGCTGCTGGGTGAAGTCCTCGCGCGCGGTGACGCCATGGAAGGTGGGCAGGTTCAGCTGGGCGCCGTCGTACAGGGCCTTCGCCTTGCCCTGGTAGGCGAGCAGGCCCGGCCAGGCCACGAACTGTGACAGTGCGTCCGCGCTGCCGGCGGACAGGGCGGACGCCCCCACCGCAGGTTGCTGGTTGAGCTTGGAGATCCCCTTGTCCGGGTCGATCCCGGCGCGCTGCAGGGCTCGGACGAGGGTGCCGTCGGCAGCCGAGCCGATGCTGGTGGAGACCTTCTTGCCCTTCAGATCCTTGAGGGACGTGAGGGTGGAGTCGGATGCGGTGACGACGGTGTTGAGGCCGCCGCGCAGGTTGTAGCCGGTGATGGAGACCAGGTGGGTCGGGCGGCCGAGCTGTTTTCCGCGGGCCGCGTTGAGCAGCAGGGGGAAGTCCCCCATCGAACCGATGTCGATCTTGCCGGCGGTCATCTGGGCGGTGATTGGGGCGCCGGTGGCGTAGTCCTGCCAGTCCACCTTGTAGGTGTGGCCGTCGTGCAGGGAGTTGAGCTGCCTCTCGAAGTACCCGAGGGAGCGCAGCAGGGTCCCCGCGGTGACGGTGTTGATGGTCTTCGACTGGTAGCCGATGGTCACGGTGACCGTGGAGCCGCTGCCTGCCTCCGCGCTGCCGCCGCAGGCGGACAGTGGCAGCAGGAGGGCGGCGGTGGACAGGGCGACTGCCGTGCGTTTCATGGTGGTGGTCCCTCTCACCGCAGCAGGTAGGGCATGTTGACCGTGACGGCTCCGGTGGGGCAGCGCGCGGCGCACGGGCCGCAGTACCAGCACTCGTCGACGTGCATGTACGCCTTGCCGCTGCTCTCGTCGATGGCGAGGGAGTCCAGCGGGCACATGTCCACGCAGAGGGTGCAGCCGTCGATGCACTTCGACTCGTCGATGGTCACGGGCACGTCGGCCCGCTGGGGCGCCAAGGGCATGGCTGTCTCCAGGAAACGTGCAAGCAGGGTGGTTACGACCGGTGCAGCAGGCCGCTCATGGTGATGCGGTCGCCGCGGAAGCGGATGAACTCCAGGTCGACGGGGCGGCCGTCGGCGAGGTGCGTGAGGCGTTCCAGCATGAGTACGGCCGCACCGCGCGGGGCCTGGAGCACGGCCGCGGAATGCGCGTCCGCGTTCACCGCCTCCAGGGTGATCTCGGCGTGGCCGAGGCGCCGGCCGGTGATGGCTTCCAGGAGCCGGAAGACATCGGTGTTCTCCAGGTCGGCGCCGAGCAGGGCTGCGCCGATGTCCAGCGGGATGTAGGTGAGGTCGAGGGAGAGCGGGAGGCCGTTCAGGCGGCGCAGGCGTTCGATGTAGAGGACGTCGGCGCCGGGTGGGACATGGAGGCGTTCGGCCACGGGGACGGGTGCGGGAGCGGGGCCCATGGTGCGGACCTCGTTGGTGACGCGGCCGTGTTCGCGGAGGGTTTCCGCGAGGCCCATCAGGCGGTCGAGCCCGTGGGGGTATTTCCGGGCGACGACGACGGTGCCGACTCCGGGCAGCCGGTCCACCAGGCCCTCGGCCCGGAGCAGGTCCAGGGCCTGACGGACGGTGTTGCGGGAGGCGCGGTAGTCGTTGGCGAGGGTGGTCTCGTGAGGGAGGGTGCCGTTCTCGAAGGCGCCGGTGAGGATCTGGCGGCGCAACAGGTCGGCGAGCTGCCGGGCCTGGTCCGCCCGCAGCCGACGCCGGGCGCGGTGAGCGGCGACGGTGGTCGCGGCGCCCTGCCCGGCATGGTCTCGGGGGCGGTCGTTGGCTGGCATGGCTGGAACCATACCCATGAGGTAGGGAATGTCGTGTTGCCGGAGTGTTGCGCCAGCTCACGGACGCCTGGTCAGGCCGCTGACCTGGGCGTTTTTATCCTGTGAGGCAAGATCTGCCACCCGGCGCACGGTCAGGACAGTGCCGTAAGGCCTGGCGCGAAGGTGATCAGCAGCGGTAGCAGTGGCACCAGCGCGGCCAGCGTCGTCGTCAGCGCCCGGTGCCGGCGCAGCAGCCGTGGCGGCGGTTCCAGCAGGCGGTCCACGCGTTCGCCGAGGAGACGGCGGCTGGAGTCGCAGGAGAGGACACCTCGGTGCTGGTTCAGCTCGATCAGGGCGAGGGCGGTGGTGAGGTGTCCGCAGCGCCGGGACGCCGTGTCGTCGGCTGCCAGCTCCACCAGTCGGTGCGTCTGGTCGCAGAAGTGGGCGAAGAGCGGCACGCGCGGGAAACCCGTGGCGAGTGCGGTGGACAGATGCAGCAGCCAGTCGTGGTGGGCACGGGCGTGTCCGCGCTCGTGGGTGAGGACCGCGTCCAGTTGCAGGTCGGTGAGGCGCTGCAGCGCCCCTGTGGTGACGACCAGTTGTGGCGGGTGTCCCGGCATCCACCAGGCGTCCGGGTACTCGTCCTCCAGCACCAGCATCGGCCCGCGCGCCGCCGGCAGCCCGGCCGGCAGCTCCGGGGCGCGCTCGCGCAGCTGTGCCCGGGCCTGGCCCCGGCTGCGGCGGGCCTCGACGAGTTCCCGGGCCAGCATCGCCGTCGTCCAGGCGGCCCCACAGGCCAGCAGCACGGTGAGTACGGATGCCCACACCGGTGCGGTGGACAGGTCGTAGGCGGCGGTGACGGAGGGCGGCGCGGGTGCGAACACGCGGTCGCGGACGGTGTGGAAGACGGCTGCGGCGCCCAGGACCAGCGCGGTCAGGCAGCACAGCAGGACGGTGGCGACCAGGCACTGCCATGCCCACAGCGCGACCACGGGTTCCCGTTCGGGCCAGGCCGCCCGGGTCAGCGCGCGCGGCGCCGGCACGGCGGCCGTCAGTGCGACGACGCTCAGCAGGAGCAGGCAGACGGTCATGCCGGGGCTCCGGTTCCTGGTCGGCGAGGTGTGCGGGTCAGTGGTGCCGGGCACGCGGCCCACGGTCGTGTGCCGCGCTGGATGCGTGTCCTTGCCAGTATGGCGAAAACGGCCGTGTGAGTCAGGTGTCGGCGGCCATCCACCTCGGCCGGGCACGCGCGCGTGCCCGCCCACGCCGTGGCGTCGGCGAGGGAGCCCAGTGGCGCAGGCCGGGGCGGGAGCCGTGCCGGTGGCCGGCGGACTGGATCACCCGCCACGGCCAGGCCGCCCCGCCGCCCACGCCGCCCCACGCCACCCGCACCGCCCCACGCCGCCCGCGCGCGCAGTGCACGCCCAGGCCCCGTCCCGGCCGCCCCCGGACGTCCGGGGAGGCGGCGACGCCCGCGAAGGCGCGCAGTACCGATGCGCGAAAGGTCGCGGCCTATGCGCGACAGGTCGCGGCGGCGGTGTCGTGGCTCAGCCCGTCACGACCCGTCCGTTGACGTCGCCCAGCCCCACCCGGCTGCCGTCCGCGCCCGGTGCCCACGCCGAGAGTGTCACCACGTCCCCGTCCTCCAGGAACGTGCGTTTGCCGTCGGGCAGTTCGATGGGGTCGCGGCCGTTCCAGGTCAGCTCCAGCAGCGAACCGCGCTGCTGTTCGGCCGGCCCGCTCACCGTGCCCGAGCCGTACAGGTCGCCCGTGCGCAGCGAGGCGCCGTTCACCGTCATGTGGGCGAGTTGCTGGGCGGCGGTCCAGTACATGGTGGAGAACGGCGGCTCGGACACCACATGGCCGTTGATCGCGATGGAGATGCGCAGGTCGTACCCGCCGGGTTCCACGTCGGGGGCGGAGTCGTCCAGGTAGGGCAGCAGCGGGTGCGTGCGCTCGGGAGCCGCCACGCGCGCGTGCTCCAGTGCTTCCAGCGGGGTGATCCACGCCGACACCGACGTCGCGAAGGACTTGCCGAGGAACGGGCCGAGGGGGACGTACTCCCAGGCCTGGATGTCCCGCGCGGACCAGTCGTTCAGAAGGCACAGCCCGAAGACGTGCTCCCGGAAGTCACCCAGCGCGACCGGACTGCCCAGATCGGACGGCACGCCCACGACGAAGCCGACCTCCGCCTCGATGTCCAGCCGGATCGACGGGCCGAAGACCGGCGCGGGGTCGGCCGGCCCCTTGCGCTGTCCGGACGGCCGTACGACGTCCGTGCCCGAGACGACGACGGTGCCGGAGCGGCCGTGGTAACCGATCGGAAGGTGCTTCCAGTTGGGTGTGAGGGAGTCCTCGGCGTCCGGCCGGAAGATCTGGCCTACGTTCCGGGCGTGGTTCTCCGAGGCGTAGAAATCGACGTAGTCCGCCACCTCGAAGGGCAGGTGCAGGGTCACCTCGGACAGGGGGTGGAGCAGCGGCTCGACCGTCTCGCGGTGCGCCGGGTCCGTGACCCAGGACGTGAGAGCGCGCCGTACGTCCGACCAGGAGGCGCGGCCGGCGGCCAGCAGTGGGTTGAGGGTGGGCTGGGCGAGGAGCGCCTGGTGGGGCGAGCCGAGTGCCGCGGCCGTGGCGCCCGCGTCGAGGACGTGGTTCCCGAGCCGGACGCCGATCCTCCGCTCCGTGCTGCCGGAAGGCGAGAACACGCCGTAGGGGAGGTTGTGCGGACCGAAGGGGTCACCCTCGGGGACGTCGAAGGGGGGCATGGGGTACTGCCTCACTCTCATCCGGGCCATGCATGGCGATGCGTTCCATGTGGTCGCGCCACACGTTACGGCCGTCCTGCGTGTCTTGGGCAGTGCCTCACGATGCGCTCGAAAGGTTGCTCGCACAGTGTCTAAAGAGTTCGTAATGTCCGGATAAGCCTTGTCGGAGGTGGCAATTCCGGCTTAGCGTCCTTTGGGGGACACGGGCGGAGTGGATCCGTTCCGTTGGGGGGAGACGTGGGGGGACCCGTGGCCGGAAACGCCGTCGGCATGCCCGTGCACGCCGACCGTGGGGTGCCGGGACTGATCGTCAAATTCGGTGACTACCCGCTGCACCACGGCGGTGTCGGCGCGATCCGCAGCCTGGGCCGCCTGGGCGTGCCCATGTACGCGATCACCGAGGACGCGTACACACCGGCCGCCTCCTCGCGCTATCTGAAGAAGGCGTTCGTGTGGCCGACGACCGGCGCGGAGGACCCGGGCCGCCTCGTCGAGGGGCTGCTGCGCATCGGCCGCCGGATCGGCCGCCCGGCCGTGCTGATCCCGACCGACGAGGAGGCCGCCGTCCTGATCGCCGAGCATCAGGACGAGCTGGCCGGAACTTTCCTCTTCCCGCGCGTGGACCCCGCGCTGCCCCGCCGTCTGGCCAGCAAGCAGGGCCTGCACGAACTCTGCGTGGAGCACGGCATCGCAAGCCCGGCTGCCGCCTTCCCGCGGTCGTACGACGAGATCGTCGACTTCGCCGGCACGGCCCGTTTCCCGGTGGTGGCCAAGAACCGTGAGGCGTTCGTCCGGCGCCGGCGGCCCGCCGTGAACGGCACCACAAGGATCGGCACGCGCGCGGGACTGCTCGACCTGGCCCGCGACTGGGGCGAGGATCCCGGCGTGATCCTCCAGGAGTACCTGCCGCGCGAGGAGGCCGAGGACTGGATCGTGCACGCCTGCTTCGACCAGGGCTCCAGCCCCCTCGCGATGTTCACCGGCGTCAAGGTCCGCTCCTGGCCACCGCACGCCGGCATGACGGCGAACGCGTACGTCGTCGACAACCCGGAACTCGCCGACCTCGCCGCACGTTTCATCAAGCGGATCGGCTTCAGCGGCATCATCGACCTCGACCTGCGCTTCGACCGGCGCGACGGACGGTACAAGCTCCTCGACTTCAACCCGCGCGTGGGCGCCCAGTTCCGGCTCTTCGAGAACGAGTCGGGCGTGGACGTCGTCCGCGCGATGCACCTTCACCTGACCGGCCGACCTGTACCGGAGGGGGAACAGCGCGCCGGCCACCGCTACATCGTGGAGAACATCGACCTCCCCGCCCTCCTCGCCTACCGCCGCAGCGGCTACACGACGCCGCACGCGCCGGTCAGGGCGAGCGGGACGGAGCTGGCCTGGTACGCGGGGGACGACCCGCTGCCGTTCCTCACGATGCTCGCCCGCTTCGTGCGCCCGGGCGCGAAGCACCTCTATCAGCTGTGGCGGACCAGCCGCCGCGGCCGCAGCACATCCACGAAGTAGGCAAGGCCACGACAGCGTGGCGCATCGCGTCCTGGGGAGGGACTTCGTGATCCGACCGGTTGCAGTCATCGGGGCGGGGCCGTTCGGCCTGTCCACCGCCGCTCATCTGCGGGCGCGCGGCATCCCCGTCCGCGTCTTCGGCGATCCCATGGTGAGCTGGCGCGACCACATGCCCACGGGCATGCTCCTCAAGTCCACCCCCGCCGCCTCCGACTTCGACTGCCCCCAGCCCGGCCACTCCCTCGCCGACTACTGCGACGTGGCCGGGATCCGCCGTCTCGTGACCGACGAGGACATCATCCCGGTGGAGACCTTCATCGCCTACGGGGAGTGGTTCCAGCAGCAGCTGGTCCCCGAACTGGAACGGGTGCGGGTCGTCTCCGTCGACCGCGGCACGAGCGGTGACTTCGCACTCAAACTGGACTCCGGTGAACTGTTCACCGCGCGCGCGGTCGTCGTCGCCACCGGCCTGTCGGGCTTCGCCCACCTGCCGGCCGAGCTGGCGCCGGCGGCGGCCGACGGGCCGGCCCCGGCCGCGCCCGTCTCGCACAGCTCCCAGCACCACGATCTCGGCCGGTTCGCGGGAAAGGAGCTGATCGTCATCGGCGCCGGCCAGTCCGCGCTGGAGACCGCCGCGCTCGCGGCGGAGGCGGGCGCACGCGTGCGCGTGGTCGCGCGCGGGCGCGGCCGGGTCGCGTTCGGCGCCCCGCCCTGGGAGCAGCCGAGGTTCCGCCCCGAGTCCCCGTTCGGCCGTGCCTGGTCGCTGTGGGCGTTCACCTACTACCCGCACCCGTACCGCTTCCTGCCCGAGAGCACCCGCCACTACCTGGTCCGCCGGGTCCTCGGCCCGCTGGGCGCCTGGTGGCTGCGCGAGCGCTTCGAGAAGGGCGTGCAGGTGCGGGACGTCGAGCGGGTGGTGGGTGCCGAGGCCCGGGACGGCAGCACCGTGCTCACCGTGCGCACGCATGCCGGCGACACCGAGCGGCTCACCGCCGATCACGTCATCGCCGCCACCGGTTACCGCGTCGACATGGCGGCGATGGACTTCCTCGGCCACGAGCTGCGCACCGGGCTCCAGGTGAGCCGCGGCGCACCCCGCCTCGGCCCCGGCTATGTCTCCTCCGAACCCGGCCTCTACTTCACCGGCCTGCCCGCGGCGGCCTCGTACGGGCCGGTGATGCGCTTCGTCTGCGGTACGGAGTTCGCCTCCCCGCGCCTGGCGAACCACCTGGCCGCGGCACACGGCTGAGCGCGCCCTCCGCGCCGGGGCACCGTCAGCGCCGCCGACTCGGCGGTCGTCCCGTATCGGGGCCCCGCGCGCGGGACTTGAGGCCGGACAGCACGTAAGTGCGGGGAACGGGCGATGAGTCGGCGGGGCGTGATGTCCGTATTCTCTGATCATGGACCCCACCCCCTTGGCATATGCACTGATCGCCACCGACCTGGACGGGACGCTGCTGCGCGGCGACGACACCGTCTCCGACCGGTCGCTCGCCGCGCTCGCGCGGGTGGCGCGGGCCGGTGCCCGGCATCTGGTGGTGACGGGCCGCCCGGCCCCGCGGGTACGGTCCCTGCTCACGGGCCTGGGCTGCACGGGGCTGGCGGTGTGCGCGCAGGGAGCACAGGTCTACGACGCCGGGGCGGGCCGCCTGCTGTGGTCGGTGCGGCTGGACCGGGAGCTGGCCGAGACGGCGCTGGGCAAGATCGAGGCGGAGGTGGGGCAGGTCTACGCCGCGGTGGACCAGGACGGTGTGGACGGGCTCACCCTCATCGAGCCCGGCTACCGGATGCCCCACCCGACGCTGCCCGCGGTGCGGGTGGGGCGGCGCGACGACCTGTGGTGCGAGCCCATCAGCAAGGTGCTGCTGCGGCATGCGGACCTGTCCGACGACGACTTGGCGGCCGTGGCGCGCTCGGCGGTGGGCTCGCTGGCCACGGTCACCATGTCGGGGCCGGGCACCGTGGAGCTCCAGCCGAGCGGGGTGACGAAGGCGACCGGGCTGGCGCTGGCCGCCGAGTGGATCGGGGTCGGCGCCGATCGGGCGCTCGCCTTCGGCGACATGCCCAACGACATCCCGATGTTCGACTGGGCCGGACGCGGTGTCGCCATGGCCAACGCGCATCCCGAACTCAAGGCGGTGGCCGATGAGATCACCTTGTCGAACGAGGACGACGGCATCGCCGTCGTCCTCGAAGGACTGTTCCCGACCGACTGACCGCCCCATCGGCAGACGCCGGCCGCCAGGCTCAGGCCGTGTGCCGGCCGCCGTGTGCCCCGCGCCGTGCTCCGGCCGGGTACGGGCCGCCGTGCTCCGGCCGCCGTGCGCCGTCCCGGCGGCCGACAGTACGCACCGTCCGTGCCTGTCGGTGTCGGTGCCGGTGTCGGTGTCGGTGTCGGTGTCGGTACGGAACGCGTCTGCCGGTACCCGCCGGACGCGTCTGTCAGTACGCGCTGAACACGTTGTCGATCGACCCGTACCGCGCTGCCGCGTAGTTGCAGGCGGCGGTGATGTTCGCGACGGGGTCGTAGATGTTGAAGGACGTTCCGGCGACGTGGTACGCGTTGAACGTAGGGTCGATGACCTGGAGGAGCCCCTTGGACGGGATGCCCTTGGCGGCGTTGGAGTCCCAGAGGTTGATGGCGGACGGGTTGCCCGAGGACTCCCGTATGACGTTGCGGTAGATGCCGTTGTAGGTGCCCGGGATGCCCTTCTCGCGCATGATCGCGAGGGACTCGCGGATCCAGCCGTCGAGGTTGTTCGGGTACCCGGCGGGGGTGGTGGCGGCCGTCGTGGCCGTGGTGGGCGCCGCGGCGGCGCTGGTCGCGCCGATGAGCGGCAGGGCGAGGACGGCGGCACAGGTGCCGGCGGCGGCGAGGGCGCGGATGAGGCGGCTGTTCCGGGTACGGAGGTGCTGAGCGGCAGCGGACATGCGGGAGTTCCTCTCCGGCGCCTGCGAGGTGAGCTGTCGGGTTCGGGCGGGGAGGTGCCCGGCCGTGCCCTGGAAGAGGCACGGCTTCACCCCGAGCCGTCCCGGTGCGGCATATGCCGTCCGGCCCGGCGACTTACCTGGGTCCCCCGCTCCTGCCCTACGAATGAGTTCGTGGATGGGTATGCGGGCGGTGGCAGGATTCGGCGTCCGCCCGACGGCCCGGAACGTATGCGAGAGCACATGCCGGGAACAAGTACTGAATTCATACAACGTGCGATTTGACCTTGATCGACGCCGTATGGGGTGCTTGATCCTTTGCGTTCGCCAACGCTCAACTCGCCGACAGGGCAAGGGGTCGCAGGGGGTCTGCCGGGTGGGCCGGGTCCACGGGGTGCGTGACCCAATTCACGAAATAGCAAAATACTTCAAATCAGACATGGGGGATTAGGGGGATTCAGGCCGGAAGTCTGACTGGTGGTGGAACCAGAGGTGCGGTGCTCGTCGTTGCCGTAGTGCCGGAGGGGGAGAAGTGCGGGGAAAGCGGGCGCCGGGAGGTCACGACACAGTGCCCGGATTACTGTTAAGTCAGGAAATGTCCCTTCTTACCGTGTGATCAAAACCATGCCGGTCGTGATCCGATAGCGCCCCAGCTGGACCGGTGGGCGCTATCGGTGATCGAAACAGGACCGGATACGCTGACTTGAGTGATGGCAGCGACCTATCGACAAACCGTGTAATCGCCAGCAGACACCAGCAGACAGGAGACCCCTCGTGACCGTCGTCGGGCCGTTCGGGCTGAGCGTGCGGGACCAGGCTCTGGAAGCCGATGTCCAGGCCGGATTGGCGGCTGTCGAGGAAGGCTTGCTCGATGCCACCAAGAGCGAGGTCCCGTTCATCACGGAAGCCGCGCAGCACCTCGTACGGGCCGGCGGGAAACGGTTCCGGCCCCTGCTGGTGATGCTCGCGGCCCGGTTCGGAGACCCGTACGCACCGGGCATCGTGCCGTCGGCCGTGGTCGTGGAGCTCACCCATCTGGCCACGCTGTACCACGACGACGTCATGGACGAGGCGGCCGTCCGCCGAGGCGTGGACAGCGCCAACACCCGCTGGGGGAACTCCGTCGCGGTCCTCACCGGCGACTTCCTCTTCGCCCGCGCCTCCCAGATCCTCGCCGACCTCGGCCCGGAGGCGGTGCGGGTGCAGGCCCTGGCGTTCGAGCGGCTGGTCACGGGCCAGATCCTGGAGACCGCGGGTCCCGCGGACGGCCGCGACCCGGTCGAGCACTACCTGGACGTGCTCGCCGGCAAGACGGGCTCCCTGGTGGCGGTGTCGTGCCGGTTCGGCGCGATGATGTCCGGCGCCGACGAGACGGTCGTCGACGTGCTCACCCAGTACGGCGAACGGCTCGGGGTCGCCTTCCAGCTCGCCGACGACGTCCTGGACATCGCCTCCGACTCGCACGAGTCCGGCAAGACCCCGGGCACCGACCTGCGCGAGGGCATTCCGACGCTGCCGGTGCTGCGGCTGCGCGAGCGGGCCTCCAAGCTGGGGCTGGCCGAGGACATCGCCCTGTGCGAACTGCTCGCCTCCGACCTCAGCGACGACGCCCGGCACGCCGAGGCGCTGGCCGCCCTGCGCGCGCACCCCGCGCTGGAGCAGGCCCGCCGGGACACGGTCCGGTACGCCGAGGAGGCGCGTGCCGCGCTGGCACCGCTGCGCGAGTGCGACGCCAAGGCCGCGCTGCTGGAGCTGTGTGACGCGGTGGTGCACCGCGCCGGCTGACCCGGCCGGGGACCCACACCGGGCCTCCACCACACCCTGCGCGGGCCGGGGACTCACGCCGGGCCTCCACCACACCCTGCGCGGGCCGGGGACTCACGCCGGGCCTCCACCACACCCTGCGCGGGCCGGGGACTCACGCCGGGCCGTCACCGCACCCTGCGCAAGCCGGGACCGCGCCCCCGCCGTCGCCGCACCCTCCGCGGGCCCGGACCGCACCCCCTGCCGTCACCGCACCCCGCGCGGGCCCGGGCCGCGCCCCCACCGCGCACCCGTGGGGCGGCATCGTTCCCGCGCGACCCCTAGGGGTCGGGGGAGGTGCCGCCGTCCTGTGTCATACCGCAGTCGTACACGAGTTGCCTCCGTGGGCTGACGCTTCTTCACGGCGGATTTGGTCATATGGAAGCCACGGACATCACCACTCCTCACCGATTCGGGTGAGAATGGCGGCTCAGGTGGACCAGCGTGAGGACAGCCGCCGCCGACGACGGAGGTAAGGCACACATGGCACCGTACGAATCCGACGACGCAGTGGGCGCCGCACGGGACGAGGACCCGCGCTCCGGCCGGCGCAAGGCCGCCCGGTACGCCGTCCCGGTCGCGGTGGTGGGAGTGGCGGCGGCAACGATCGGGCTCGTCCCGGCGCTCGCCAGCTCCGGCGACCCGGACCTGCCCAAGATCACCGCACAGCAGCTCATCGAGAAGATGGCCAAGTCGGACGTGCAGCAGCTGTCCGGCACCGTGAAGATCAGCACCGACCTCGGCCTGCCCGACCTCGGCGGTCTGGAGAGCGGCATGCTCTCCGGGGCGGCCCAGGGCTCCGGCGACGGCTCCTCCGCCGACCCGCGGGCCAAGCTCACCGAGCTGGTGTCCGGCACGCACACCCTGCGTGTCGCCGCCGACGGCCCCGACCGGCAGAAGGTGTCGCTGCTGGAGAGCGGTGCCGAGTACAGCCTCATCCACGACGGCAAGGACGTCTGGGGCTACGACAGCAAGAGCAACGAGGTCTACCACTCCACCGCGGCCGACTCCGGCCGGCACCGCGCGGCCGAGCCGCCGGCGATGCCCAAGAACTTCGCCGACGAGGCCCTGAAGGCGGTGGACGACACCACGTCCGTCACGGTCGACGGCACCGCGCACGTCGCCGGACGCGACGCCTACAAGCTGCTGATACAGCCCAGGCAGTCCGGCACCACGGTCGGCGCGATCAGCATCGCCGTGGACGCGAAGACGGGCGTGCCGCTGAAGTTCACGCTGACCCCGAAGAGCGGCGGCGCCGCCGTGGTCGACGCGGGCTACACCCAGGTGTCCTTCTCCCGGCCGGCCGCCTCCACCTTCGACTTCACCCCGCCCAAGGGCGCGAAGGTCACCGAGGACAAGGATGCGGCGAAGGCGCCGGAGCACTCCCGCGAGCGCGAGCACGGTGGGGATGTCGCCAAGGGCCTGGGCGGAAAGGGTCTGGGCGGAAAGGGCACGGGCGGGCTGAACGTCCTCGGCGAGGGCTGGACGTCCGTCGCCACCTTCGACACCGGTACCAAGGGCGGTGTGCCGACCGGCTCCCAGGGCGGTGACATCGGCGGCTTCCTCGGCTCGCTCGGCGACCAGGTCTCCGGGAAGTTCGGCAAGGGCACCGTCTTCTCCACCCGCCTGGTCAACGCCCTGGTCACCGACGACGGCAAGGTGTACGCCGGCGCGGTGACCAAGGACGCCCTGGTGAAGGCGGCCGACGCGGGGAAGTGACCCGACCGGGCACGACGAATCGAGGGGGAGCCGATGGGCGAACCGTCCGCCGCGGAGCGTGATCCGGCCGGCGTGCCGGAGCCTGGGCCCCCGGGCGGTCCGGCGCGTGCCCTCGAACGCGCGCCGGAGCGTGAGCCCCTCGGTGGGACACCGCGCGGGGCCCTCGGTGGGACACCGCGCGGGGCCCTCGGTGAGCCGCCGCGTGAGCCCCTCGGTGAGCCGGCGCGTGCGTCCGCCGACGCGCCGCTGGACGACGATCCGGCACCGCTGGACGACGATCCGACGCCGCTGGACGACGATCCGGCGGCGGTGGCGCCGGTGGGGGACAGCGTGATCGCCACGCGCGGCCTCACCAAGCGCTACCGCGGCGGACAGCTCGCCGTGGACGGTCTCGACCTGACCGTCCCGGCGGGCAGCGTCTTCGGCTTCCTCGGCCCGAACGGCTCCGGGAAAACGACCACCATCCGCATGCTGATGGGCCTGATCGAGCCGACCGCGGGCACGGTCCGGGTGCTCGGCCGGCCCATGCCCAGGGCAGCCCGTACGGTCCTGCCCCAGGTCGGCGCGCTCATCGAGGGTCCCGCCCTGTACGGCTTCCTCTCCGGCCGGGACAACCTGCTGCGCTACGACGCCGCCGACCCCACCGCCGACCCCCGCACCCGGCGCGCCCGGGTCGCTGCGGCACTGGACCGGGTCGGCCTCGCGGCTGCCGCGGGCAAGAAGGCCAAGGCGTACTCGCTCGGTATGAAGCAGCGCCTGGGCCTGGCCGCCGCGCTGCTCCGGCCGCGCCGGCTGCTCGTCCTGGACGAGCCCACCAACGGCCTGGACCCGCAGGGCATGCGCGAGATCCGCACCCTGATCAGGGAACTGGCTGCCGACGGTACGACCGTCTTCCTCTCCTCCCACCTCCTCGACGAGATCGAGCAGGTGTGCACCCACGCGGCGGTCATGGCGCAGGGCCGGCTCGTCGTCCAGGGCGCGATGGCCGACCTGGCGGCCGGGGCGCGCGCCCGGCTGGCGGTGACCACCCCGGACACGGCCGAGGCGGCGCGGGTGCTGAAGGAACTGGGCGTGGCGGACGTGACCGCCGACGGCGACCGGGTCACCGGCGAGCCGCCCGGCCGGGACCTCGCCGAGGTGACCGCGGCCCTGGTCGCCGCGGGCGTCCGGGTCCGGGGTCTCACCGTCGAACGCGCCTCCCTGGAGGACGCGTTCGTGGCACTGACCGGGGAGGGCTTCGATGTCGCGGGCTGATCAGCTGCCCACGGCCGCCGTGCGCCGGCCCAGCCCCCTGTGGACCCTCGGGCTGCTGCGCAGCGAGCTGGTCACCACTGTCCGTCGCTGGCGCACCCTCGCCCTGCTCGGGGTGCTGGCCGCGGTGCCGGTGCTGGTCGGTATCGCGGTACGGATCGAGACGCGGGACGGCGCGCCGGTGGGCGGCGGGAACGGCGCGGGCCCGGCGTTCATCACACAGATCACCAACAACGGCCTGTTCCTGGTGTTCACCGCGCTGGCCGCGACCCTGCCGTTCTTCCTGCCCATGGCGGTCGGTGTCGTCGCCGGAGAGGCGATCGCCGGGGAGGCGGGCGCGGGCACCCTGCGCTATCTGCTGGTGGCCCCCGCAGGCCGCACCCGGCTGCTGCTCACCAAGTACACGACGGTGCTGGCCTTCTGCCTGCTGGCGACCCTCGTGGTCACCGTCTCGGCGCTGATCGTCGGCGTCCTGCTCTTCCCGCTCGGCGAGCTGACGACCATCTCCGGCACCCGGATCAGCTTCGCCGAAGGGCTCGGCCGCGCCCTGCTGATCGCCCTGGTCGTCGCGGCCTCCCTGGTCGGTGTGGCGGCCCTCGGCCTGTTCGTGTCGACGCTCACCAACAGCGGTGTCGCGGCCATGGCGACCACGGTCGGACTGCTCATCACGGTGCAGATCGTGGACCAGATACCCCAGCTGCACGCGGTGCAGCCCTATTTGTTCTCCCACTACTGGCTGTCGTTCGCCGACCTGATGCGCGACCCCGTCTACTGGGACGACCTGGTGCACGATCTGGGCCTCCAGGCGCTGTACGCGGGCGTGTTCGGCTCGGCGGCCTGGGCACGCTTCGCGGCGAAGGACATCAGCGCCTAGCCGGTCAGGAAGCCGAAAGCTCCTGGGCGCCGGCGGACTCGTGCGGGAAGCGTGCGAGGGGCGCTTCCCGCGCGAAGAAGGTCTTCGCGCGCGCCAGCGCCTCGGTGTCCTCCAGTACGTCACCGGGCTTGCTGCCGCTGCCCAGCAGGACCCCGCCGAAACGCATGCCCATGTAGGCGGCCGAGTTGTTGAGGGTGCCCACGTACGGATCGGCGACGGACGGCTCGGTGTCCGCCAGCGCGGCGACGCCCCAGAGTGTGCGCCCGGCCAGCGTCGCCTTGAAGTCGAGGCCCGGGGTGCGCAGCCAGCCGGACCAGTGGTCCAGGTAGGTCTTGGTGAGGGCGGACACGGAGTACCAGTACACCGGCGAGGCGATCACGATGTCCGTGGCCGCGAGTGTGGCGTCCAGCAGCCGGCCGGTGACGGTGCCCGAGGCCGGCCTGACGTGGTCGCTGTCGTGCCGCAGGTCCGTGAATTCGGGCAGCGGCTGCTCGGCGAGGCGGATCCAGCGCTGTTCGGTGCCGACGGGGAGCTGCTCGGCGGCCCGGCGGGCCAGCAGCTCGGTGTTGCCCTCGGCGCGCGCGCTGCCCAGGACGAAGAGAAAACGACGGTGGCTCATGGGTCCCCAGGTGCGTCATGTCGTACCACGAATAAAGGCGTGTGCATTTTATGCACACGCAAGGAAATGTGGCCAGGGGCGGCTGGTGCGAGGCTGTGACGTCGCGGTGACGCGGAAGCCGGGGCGACCCGACACACTGGTGGGCAGGATGCGTACGACCGGATGGCGACGCCGGGGGAGTGAGGGACACCGATGGCTCGACTCAGCTTCGAGAAGAAGCGTGTGCGGCAGCCCGAGGGGCATCCGGCGGTAGCCGTCCGGGTGTTCGGCACGGCGGGTGCGTCGGTGGGCGGGACGCCGGTCGTGGCGGCGCCCGGCGAGGAGATCCAGCAGGCCGTGCTGAACCACCTCCAGCGCCTGGCGATCAGCCTCGGCGCCCCCATACACGCCACGATCCAGGACGACCTCGCGGGCTGCGTGGTTCCCCTGGAGGTCTCGACGGACGGGTCCAGCCGGATGACGGGGGAACCGGTCGCGGTGGCCGCACCGCACGTGCCGGGCGCGCTCGCGCAGGACATCGCGCCGGGGACCGTGCAGGTGCCGGCCGGTCAGTTCGGGCCCGCGCCCCTGATGGACGCGAGCGGCGCGAACCCGGACACGCAGACCGGGGCAGTGGGCGCGCCGGCAGTGGGCGCGCCGACGATGGACGCGGAGGCGAACGCGGGTGCGGGCGCAGCCGCAGCCACGCCCGCGCGCGCAGCCACGCCCGCGACCGCCCCCGCGCGCGCCGTCACCCCCGTGTCCGCGGAGGAGTCGGACATCCCCTCCGCCCCCACCCACACCCCGGCCCGTGGCTTCGACGCCGTTGCCGAGGAGGTGCTCGGGGACGGGCCCCTGACCGAGACCGCCGAGGGTGCGGAGCTGCTCACCGAGCCGATGAGCCGTATCAACGAGGCCGTGCGGACGGGCCGTGTCGACGCGGCCGCGGAACTGGCCGACCGGACACTCGTCGAGGCGTCCACCGTGCTGGGCCCGCGCCATGCCGAAGTCCTGCGCCTACGTGAAGTGTCCGCTTACATCGCCTACTTGGGCGACGACCCGGTCCGTGCCTGCCGGCTGTCCGTGGACGTCGCCCGGCTGCGCCGCCAGGCGGGGGACGGGGACGCCGCCTACGGCAACGTGCAGAGCGCGGCCACCGCCTGGCGTGCGGTGCGCGACCCCGAGGAGGGCCTGCGGCTGGGCCGCGACCTGATCGACCTGTGGACGGACCTCACCGCCGAGCCGGGGTCCGCCGCGGACGATATGCGCCCGCTGGAGGCCGCCCGCGCCCGCATGGTCCGCCTGACCGACCGCGCCGCCAAGGCGGCACAGGCGTAACGGAGCACAGGCGTAACCGGGCACAGGCGTAACCGGGTCGAAAAGGGGCCACCGGGCCGGGAGGCAGTCACCGGGCCGGACAGGCGTCACCGGTGCGGGCTACTGCACGCAGAACTCGTTGCCCTCCGGGTCCGCCATCACCACCCACTGGCCCGAGGGCTCCTTCACCTCCCGCAGTACCCGGGCCCCCAGCGCCTGAAGGCGTGCCACCTCCTGCGCGCGTCGCTCCGGGCCCGGGTGGAGGTCGAGGTGGAGCCGGTTCTTGCCGGTCTTCGGCTCCGGCACCCGCTGGAACAGCAGCCGTCGGCCGAGCCCGGTGCCGGTCTGCGGGTCGTACGGGTCTTCGGGGTGCCGTACGGCGATCAGGTCACGGAAGGCGGCCCTCCCGTGGTACTCGACGGTGGCCTCCCCGGACAGTGCGCCGAGCGACAGCAGCCGTTCGACCAGGGCGCTGTTGTCCTCGGCCGTGTAGTGCAGCGCGGCGGCCCAGAAGTCGGCCTGGGCGTGCGGGTCGGCCGCGTCGATGACGAGCTTCCAGTGCAGCGGTGCGGGCGCCTGTGTGGTCATGGTCCCCACTTATAGCCGGATCCGGCTACGAGTGGGGGCCGGATCCGGGCCGTACCCGTCAGGCGTCGGCCGGGGACGACGTCGGGGTCTCGACGGTGCGGGCCGCCGGCACGGTGAGCCGCACCGGCCGCCTCGCGGAGCGCAGCGCGTCGCCCGTGAGCAGGAACAGCGCCAGCCAGACCAGCGCGAACCCGGCCCACCGCTCGGGCGGCATGGCCTCGTGGAAGTAGAGGATGCCGATCAGGAACTGGAAGATCGGGGCCAGGTACTGGAGCAGGCCCAGCGTCGACAGGGGGACGCGGATGGCCGCCGCGCCGAAGCAGACCAGGGGAAGGGCGGTGACGATGCCGGTGGAGGCGAGCAGCGCGGCGTGTCCGGGGCCGTCGTTCACGAAACTGGCGTCCCCGTGCGCGATCAGCCACAGCAGATAGCCGAGCGCGGGCACGAACTGGATCGCGGTCTCGGCGGCCAGCGACTCCACACCGCCGAGGCGGACCTTCTTCTTCACCAGCCCGTAGGTGGCGAAGGAGAAGGCGAGGCAGAGGGAGATCCACGGCGGCCGCCCGTAACCGACGGTCAGTACGACGACGGCGGCGAGGCCGACCGCGACCGCCACCCACTGCACGCGCCGCAGCCGCTCCTTCAGGAGGAGCACGCCCATCGCGATGGTGACCAGCGGGTTGATGAAGTAACCGAGCGAGGCCTCGACGACATGGCCGGCGTTCACGGCCCAGATGTACACGCCCCAGTTCACGGTGATCACACCGGCCGCCACCGCCACCAGACCGAGTCGCCGTGGCTGGCGCAGCAGCTCTCCGGCCCAGGCCCAGCGGCGCACGAAGAGCAGCGCCGCGGCGACGAACACCAGGGACCAGGCCATGCGGTGGGCCAGGATCTCCAGGGCCCCGGCCGGTTTGAGCAGGGGCCAGAACAGGGGGACAAGACCCCACATCCCGTAGGCGGCGAAGCCGTTCAGCAGGCCTATGCGGTGCTCACCGTCGGTTGTGGCGGCCACGGTCCCTCCTTCTCGCCCGCGCGTCCCGCGTGGACGCGCGAGACGAAGGTAGCGCCGGCTCACCCCCGCTGTCATGCCCGTATCGCCATACGGTCATGACAGCCGGGGTGGGTGGACGTCAGCCCTTGAGTGCGGCGGCCACGGCTTCCGCCAGCGGCGTGGTGGGGCGGCCGGTCAGCCGGGACAGGTCGCCGGAGGAGACGACCAGCTCGCCCTTCTCGATCGAGGTGTCCACGCCGGCCAGGACGGCGGCCAGCGGGGCGGGCAGCCCGGCGCCGGTCAGGATGCCGGTGAGCTTCTCCGTCGTGACCGGGCTGTAGACGATGTCCCTGCCGGTCCGCCGGCTCAGCTCGGCCGCGTACTCGGCGAAGCTCCAGGCCTCGTCGCCGCCCAGCTCGTACGTCGTGTTCTCGTGCCCCTCGCCGGTCAGCACCGCGACGGCCGCGGCGGCGTAGTCGGCGCGGGAGGCCGAGGAGATCCGGCCGTCACCGGCGGCCTGCACGACCGCGCCGTGCTCCAGCACCGGCGCCAGGTTCTCGGTGTAGTTCTCGTGGTACCAGCCGTTGCGCAGCAGGCTGTACGGCAGGCCGGAGGCGAGCAGCACCTCCTCGGTCGCCCGGTGGTCGTCCGCCAGTGCGGCCGTCAGGGTGCCCGGGGCGCTGGTGTAGGCGAGCAGTGCCACGCCGGCGGCCTTCGCCGCGTCGATGACGACCGTGTGCTGCCGTACCCGGCCCTTGTCGAACTCGTTGCCCGAGATCAGTAGGACCTTGTCGCCGGCGGTGAACAGGTTGTCGAAGCTCGTGGGCGTGTTGTAGTCGGCGACGGCGAGCTTCACCCCGCGGGCGGCGAGGTCGGCGCCCTTGGCCTCGTCGCGCACGACGGCGGTGATCTGCTCCGCCGGGACCTTCTCCAGCAGCTGCTCCACCACGTGACGGCCGAGATGTCCGGTGGCTCCGGTGACGACGATGCTCATGGTTCAGAACTCCTTCGGGATGTCGTGATGACACTCACCGTAAGAGCTGCGCTGTGGATGGGAAAGTACCCACTTTGAAGTAAGGTACTGGCATGACGGTAAGTAAGAAGACGGTGGACGCCGAGGCGCTGTGCCCCTACCGCCTCGTCATGGAGCACGTCACCAGCCGGTGGGGCGTCCTCGTCCTCATGGAGCTGCTGGACCGGCCGTACCGGTTCGGCGAGCTGCGCCGGGCGGTCAGCGGTTACGGCGCCCGGGGCGTCAGCGAGAAGATGCTCACCCAGACCCTCCAGACCCTGGAGCGCGACGGCCTGGTCCACCGGGACGCCAAGCCGGTCATCCCGCCCCGCGTCGACTACTCCCTCACCGGCCTCGGCCGCGAGGCGGCGGAGCAGGTGCGGGCCCTCGCCCAGTGGACCCACGACCGCATGCCCGAGGTGGAGAAAGCCCGCCACTCGTACGACGAGAGCCGCCGGGCGGACGACGAGAGCCGCCGGGCAGGCGACGAGATCCGCCGGGCAGGCCATGAGAGCCGCGGGGCAGGCGGTGAGGACCGCCGGGCAGACGACGAGGCCCGGGAAATCCAGTCCCGGGCCTCGTGAATCACGGGCGGTCTCAGCCGACGACCGTCCAGGTGTCCCCGCCCGCCAGCAGGGCGGCCAGGTCGCCCTTGCCCCGCTGTTCGACGGCGGTCTCCAGCTGGTCCGCCATCTGGGAGTCGTAGACCGGCCGTTCGACCGAGCGGAGCACCCCGATCGGGGTGTGGTGCAGGGTGTCCGGGTCGGCCAGCCGGGACAGGGCGAAGGCGGTGGTGGGGGACGCGGCGTGGGCGTCGTGCACCAGGATGTCCGCCTCGTTCTCCGGCGTCACCGTCACCACCTCCAGGTCACCGGTCTGCCGGTCGCGTACGACCCCTCTCGCGCCGTCGCTCCCCAGGCGGATCGGCTGCCCGTGCTCCAGCCGGATCAGTGCCTCCTCGGCCTGCTGCTTGTCCTTCAGGGCGTCGAAGGCGCCGTCGTTGAAGATGTTGCAGTTCTGGTAGATCTCGATCAGCGCGGTGCCCGGGTGGTCGGCGGCCTGCCGCAGTACCTCGGTGAGGTGCTTGCGGTCGGAGTCGATCGTGCGGGCCACGAAGGACGCCTCCGCGCCGAGCGCCAGCGACACCGGGTTGAACGGCGCGTCCAGCGAGCCCATCGGCGTCGACTTGGTGATTTTGCCGACCTCGGAGGTCGGCGAGTACTGGCCCTTGGTCAGGCCGTAGATCCGGTTGTTGAACAGCAGGATCTTCAGGTTGACGTTGCGGCGCAGGGCGTGGATCAGGTGGTTGCCGCCGATGGAGAGGGCGTCGCCGTCACCGGTGACGACCCACACGCTCAAATCGCGGCGGGAGGACGCCAGGCCGGTCGCGATGGCCGGGGCCCGGCCGTGGATGGAGTGCATCCCGTAGGTGTTCATGTAGTACGGGAAGCGGGAGGAACAGCCGATGCCGGAGACGAAGACGATGTTCTCCTTCGCCAGGCCCAGCTCGGGCATGAAGCCCTGCACGGCCGCGAGGATCGCGTAGTCACCGCAGCCCGGGCACCAGCGCACCTCCTGGTCGGACTTGAAGTCCTTCATCGACTGCTTGGCCTCGGCCTTGGGGACCAGCTGCAGCAGCCCGTTGCCGGCGTCAGTCATCGATGGCCTCCTTCAGCGCCGCGGCGAGCTGTTCCGCCTTGAACGGCATGCCGTTGACCTGGTTGTAGGAGTGGGCGTCCACCAGGTACTTCGCCCGGACGAGGGTGGCGAGCTGCCCGAGGTTCATCTCGGGGACGACCACCTTGTCGTAGCTCTTCAGGACCGCGCCGAGGTTGCGCGGGAAGGGGTTGAGGTGGCGCAGGTGGGCCTGGGCGATCAGCTCGCCGGCCGCACGCAGCCGCCGTACCGCCGCCGTGATCGGGCCGTAGGTGGAGCCCCAGCCGAGGACCAGGGTCCGGGCGCCGTGCGGGTCGTCGACCTCCACGTCCGGCACCTCGATGCCGTCGATCTTGGCCTGGCGGGTGCGGACCATGAAGTCGTGGTTGGCCGGGTCGTAGGAGATGTTGCCCGTGCCGTCCTGCTTCTCGATGCCGCCGATCCGGTGCTCCAGGCCCGGCGTGCCCGGAATCGCCCACGGCCGGGCCAGGGTCTGCGGGTCCCGCTTGTACGGCCAGAAGACCTCGGTGCCGTCCGCGAGCGTGTGGTTCGGCCCGGCCGCGAACCGCACCCGCAGGTCGGGCAGCTCGTCCAGGTCGGGGACGCGCCACGGCTCGGAGCCGTTGGCCAGATAGCCGTCCGACAGCAGCATCACCGGCGTGCGGTACGTCAGCGCGATGCGGGCCGCCTCCAGGGCGGCGTCGAAGCAGTCGGCCGGGGTCTGCGGCGCGACCACTGGCACCGGTGCCTCGCCGTTGCGGCCGTACATCGCCTGGAGCAGGTCGGCCTGCTCGGTCTTGGTCGGCAGACCCGTCGACGGGCCGCCTCGCTGGATGTCCACCACCAGCAGCGGCAGCTCCAGCGACACCGCGAGGCCGATGGTCTCGCTCTTCAGCGCCACACCGGGTCCGGACGTCGTCGTCACCGCCAGCGAGCCGCCGAACGCCGCGCCCAGGGCCGCCCCGATGCCCGCGATCTCGTCCTCGGCCTGGAAGGTGCGGACGCCGAAGTTCTTGTGCCGGCTCAGCTCGTGCAGGATGTCCGAGGCCGGTGTGATCGGGTACGACCCCAGGAACAGCGGCAGGTCCGCCTGCCGGGAGGCCGTGATCAGGCCGTAGGCCAGGGCGAGGTTGCCGGAGATGTTGCGGTAGGTGCCCACGGGGAAGGCCTTGGCGGCCGGGGCGACCTCGTAGGAGACCGCGAAGTCCTCCGTCGTCTCCCCGAAGTTCCAGCCCGCCCGGAACGCCGTGAGGTTCGCCTCGGCGATCTCCGGCTTCTTCGCGAACTTCGACTTCAGGAACTTCTCGGTGCCCTCGGTGGGCCGGTGGTACATCCAGCTCAGCAGGCCCAGCGCGAACATGTTCTTGCTGCGCTCGGCCTCCTTGCGGGAGAGGTCGAACTCCTTCAGCGCCTCGACGGTGAGTGTGGTCAGCGGCACCGGGTGCAGGCTGTAGCCGTCGAGTGAGCCGTCCTCCAGCGGGGAGGCGTCGTAGCCGACCTTCTGCAGGGCCCGCTTGGTGAACTCGTCGGTGTTGACGATGATCTCCGCCCCGCGCGGGATGTCGCCGATGTTGGCCTTCAGGGCGGCCGGGTTCATCGCGACCAGGACGTTCGGGGCGTCTCCCGGAGTGAGGATGTCGTGGTCGGCGAAGTGGAGCTGGAAGGACGAGACACCCGGCAGGGTGCCGGCGGGGGCACGGATCTCGGCGGGGAAGTTCGGGAGGGTGGAGAGGTCGTTGCCGAAGGAAGCGGTCTCCGAGGTGAACCGGTCACCGGTGAGCTGCATGCCGTCACCCGAGTCCCCCGCGAACCGGATGATCACCCGGTCCAGGCGCCGCACGTCCTTCGCGCCGCCCGGTTTGCGCTGCTCTCCCACGACGGTTTCGTCGGTCTGCTCCGCTGGGCTGCTGACCTGGCTGGTCACTGAACTGGACCTCCTTCGAGGCGGCTGTCCGGGGCCGGTCGTCCCACGGACCGTCCCAGGATCAACCCTACGTCGGTTAGGGTCGCCTTCCCGAGGCTGTCCGTGGATTGGACGGCATTCGAGACGGCCTGTCGCGCTGACTTCACATCATGTCCCGCATCGCTGGGGTGCCGCTCCAGGCGCTCCCGCGCGTTCCCAGGTTCTCCCCTCCGGCTGCTCCCGGGACCCCCGGCCGCCCCCTACGGGTCTCGTCGGCCGCTCTCCACGGGTCTCGTCGGGCCGCCCCCCTCCGGGTGCGCCCGCCCCGGAGGGGGCGGAGCCGCAACGGTGCTGACACGGTCGGCCCGCTAGGAGTTCAGGTAGGTGAGAACGGCCAGAACCCGCCGGTGGTCCCCGTCGCTCGGCGTCAGGCCGAGCTTCAGGAAGATGTTGCTGACGTGCTTCTCCACGGCGCCGTCGCTGACCACCAGCTGCCGGGCGATCGCCGAGTTCGTCCGTCCCTCCGCCATCAGCCCGAGCACCTCGCGCTCCCGGGGCGTGAGCCCCGTCAGCACGTCCTGCTTGCGGCTGCGGCCCAGCAACTGCGCGACCACTTCCGGGTCCAGCGCCGTACCGCCCTCGGCGACCCGCACCACCGCGTCGACGAACTCCCGCACGTCCGCGACCCGGTCCTTGAGCAGATAGCCGACGCCCCGGCTGGAACCGGCCAGCAGCTCGGTGGCGTAGCGCTCCTCCACGTACTGCGACAGCACCAGCACCCCGAGCCGGGGGTGCAGCCGGCGCAGCGTCACGGCCGCCCGGACGCCCTCGTCGGTGTGGGTCGGCGGCATCCGTACGTCCGCCACGACCACGTCGGGCAACTCGCCGCCGTCGTCCAGGTCGGCGATGGTCTTCATCAGCGCGTCCGCGTCACCGACGCCGGCCACGACGTCGTGCCCGCGGTCGGTCAGCAGCCGGGTCAGGCCCTCTCTGAGCAGCACTGAATCCTCGGCGATGACCACCCGCACCCTGTCCTCCACGATCTCCCGGCCCCCCAGCCCGATTCTGCGGCCACGCGCGCGTGCCAGCCACGCGTGTGCGTGCTGCCACGCCCGTCACGTACCTGCCACGCGCGTGGCAGTGCGTGACGTGCATGCCTGCCACGCGCGTGCGTGCGCGGCAGGCGCGGCAGTCGCGTGGTGTGTGTCCGCAGTGTTCCCCGTCGTCGTTCCCCGTCGTCCGTGACGTGCGTCGTCCGTGACGTCCTACCAAGGTCCAGCATTCCAGTAATCGGCCCGTACCGCCGCCGTACCGGGGGAAATTAGGGGGTGGTGGGGTGGGCCGGCTTCCGTCAGGTGCCCGGGCGCCAGGGCAGTTCCGCGATCACCCGGGTGGGGCCGCCGACCGGGGAGTCCACCATGAGGATGCCGTCGACCGCGTCCAGGCGTGAGGCCAGTCCGGCCAGTCCGGAGCCCCGGGCGGACTCGGCGCCGCCCACGCCGTCGTCGGTCACCTGGAGCATCAGCCGGTCCTCCGTACGCCACACGTCCACCGAGGCGGTACGGGCACGGCTGTGCTTGCTGATGTTCTGCAGCAGCTCGGAGACGGTGAAGTAGGCGATGCCCTCGATGGCCGGGGCCGGCCGGGCCGGTAGGTCGACCTCCACCCGCACCGGCACCGTGCAGCGGGAGGCGACCGCCGACAGGGCCGCGTCCAGGCCACGGTCGGTGAGCACGGCGGGATGGATGCCCCGGGCGAGGTCGCGCAGCTCCTGGAGGGCCGTCTTCACCTCGCCGTGCGCCTCCTCGACCATGTGGGCCGCCGCCCGCGGGTCCTCCCGCAGCTTCTCCTTCGCCAGCCCCAGGTCCATCGCCAGGCTGACCAGCCGGGCCTGCGCGCCGTCGTGCAGGTCCCGCTCGATACGGCGCAGGTCGGCGGCGGCCGTGTCGACCACGGCCCCCCGGTCCGACTCCAGCTCCACCACCCGCGCCGACAGCGGCGACGGCCCGAGCAGACCGCGCACCAGCAGGCCGTCCACGGTCGTCAGGGCCCGTACGAGCCACGGGGTGACCAGCGTGAACACCAGCCCGATCAGCGCGGTGACGGTGACTTCGAACGGGTTGTCGAGGTAGACGCTGTGGTGGGCGTCGCCGTACAGCTGCAGACCGCCCTGGCCGGCGTACGCGGGGAACACCCAGAACCACAGCGGATAGGTCAGCAGCGTCCAGCCGCAGGTCCAGAAGGTCACCGCCACCGAGAACGTGAACACCGCCCAGGGGAACTGCACCAGCGCGTACAGCGCGTGCCGCCAGGAGGAGCCGTTCTTGAGCAGCGCGCCCATCCAGGCCGCCGGGCCAGGCTTGCGCATCCGCAGCGGCTCCGGGTCGGCCACCTCCAGGCCGAGCAGAGCGCGCGCCCGCCCGCGCTCCAGCACGCCGAAGCCCCGGCAGCCGGCGAGCGCCGCCGCCAGCACCGGGATGCCGAGGAACGTCACCAGCAGGCCCGCGCCGAGGGCGACCATCGTCACCGTCCAGCTGAACAGCACCACGGAGAGCGGCAGGCTCAGCAGCACGTAGGCGAACTCGCGCCAGGTGCGCGCCTCGAACGGCGCCCGCAGGCCGGCCGGCAGCCGGTGGCGGGCCCCGGCCGCGTGCCCGTGCCCTCGCCCGTACCCGTCTCCGTGTCCGTGTCCGTAGTCCATGGCCATCGAATGTCGTCCCGTTCCGGTCGTCCGAGCGGCGGTTCAGCCGTATGTCCAGAGTCGTGCGCGCCGGGCCCCCGGGCCATGGAGTGCGTCGGTGTCCTGAGCGGGGGGTTTTCCCCACCCCGGGGCTCCGCTGGGCAGCGGGGCGGGCGATGGGGGCGGGCGGTGACGTGTCCGCCCGCGCGCGTGGGGGCCTTGCTGCGTGCGGGCCACCCCTGCCGTGGGGGCCTCGGCGTCTGCGGGGTTGCTCCTGCCGTGGGGGCCTTGGCGTCTGCGGGGTTGCTCCTGCCGTGGGGGCCTCGGCGTCTGCGGGGTTGCTCCTGCCTGTGGGGCCTTGGCGCGTGCGGGCTGTTCCCGCCGTGGTGCGTTGCGCGTGCGGGTTACTCCTGCCGGTTTCGCCACGGCAGTTCCGCGGTGACCACCGTCGGCCCGCCGGCCGGGGAGTCGACCACGAACAGGCCGTCCACCGCGCCCAGCCGCTCCGCCAGGCCCCGCATGCCGCTGCCGTCGTCCAGCCGCGCGCCGCCCCGGCCGTCGTCCCGGACCTGGATGAGCAGCCGCTCGTCCGCACGCCACACCTCCACCGAGGCGGTCCGGGCCCCGCTGTGCTTGCTGATGTTCTGCAGCAGCTCGGAGACGGTGAAGTAGGCGATGCCCTCGATGGCCGCCGCCGGCCGGGCAGGCAGGTCCACGGCCACCGCCACCGGCACCGTGCAGCGCGAGGCGACCGAGGACAGGGCCGCGTCCAGACCGCGGTCGGTGAGCACGGCGGGATGGATGCCCCGGGCGAGGTCGCGCAGCTCCTGGAGGGCCAGCTTCACCTCGCCGTGCGCCTCCTCCACCATCGAAGCCGCGGTGTCGGGGTCCTCCAACAGCTTCTCCTTGGCCAGGCCGAGCCCCATGGCCAGATTGACCAGCCGGGCCTGCGCGCCGTCGTGCAGGTCCCGCTCGATACGGCGCAGGTCGGCGGCGGCCGTGTCGACCACGATCCCGCGGTCGGTCTCCAGCTCGGCGATACGGCGTTCCAGCTCGTCCGAGGGTGACAGCAGCCCCCGCACCATCGCCCGGTCCAGGTTGGCCATGCCCCGCGCCAGATACGGCAGTACCGGCCACAGCACGAACAGCGAGGTCAGCACGGTGCAGAAGGTGAGAATCCCCCAGGGCAGCCGGATCATGTCGTACAGCAGGGTGCGCCAGCCCACCGGATCCTTCAGCGCCATCCACAGCCGCTGCACCGGGCCCCCGCCCCTGGCGAGCGGCAGCGGCGTCGGCTCCTCCACCCGGACCCCGAGCAGCTTCCGGGCCCGGACCCGCTCCAGCTTCCCCAGCTGCCGGGCGCCCAGCAGACCGAGCGCGAGCAGCGGGAGCCCGATCACGGTGATCGTGAGGGCGCCGCCGACCGCCAGCACGGTGATCGCGTACGTGAACCCGAACAGCGCCACCGGCAGGTTCAGCAGGAGATACGCGATCTCCTTCCAGGTGTGCGCGTCATAGGCCGGACGAGGCGGAGGCAGACGATGAAGTCCGTCGTGTCTGTCGCGTCCGTCGGAGCCGACGGTCGGGCCGACGGCGGGGCTGGGAGCGGTCATGCTGATCAGCCTGCCGTGCGCGGCACCGTTCACGCCATGCGGTACGCCGCCCTCCGCCGCCGGGGGAAAACCCCACCCCACCGGCGCCGGCCGTCTCAGGGTGTGACGGGCTGCTTACCCGCCCTTTATCAGGGCCTAGACTCCCGTGCGTACAGATCCTCGAATCACGTTGCATCACAGAGTTCACTAAGGCCACGAGGTCAGGGAGCGAGGGACGGACGGTGCGGGAGACTGTGGGGGACTCGACGGCCGCCGCGGCGCACGTCGTCGCGGCCGGCTACTTCCGGTCCTACTCGGTGGTCGGACTGCTCGCCCTCGTCGGCGTGCTCTTCGTCGCGGTCGCCTTCGGGGCCGGCCGCCTGCTGCGCCCGGTCGTCCCGACACCGGAGAAACTCCTGACCTACGAGTGCGGTGTCGACCCCGTCGGCGAGGGCTGGGCCCACACCCAGGTCCGCTACTACGTCTACGCCTTCCTCTACGTGATCTTCGCGGTCGACTCGATCTTCCTGTTCCCCTGGGCGACGGTCTTCGCCGCCCCCGGCTACGGCGCGACGACCCTGGTGGAGATGTTCATCTTCCTCGGCTTCCTCGCCGTGGGCCTGCTGTACGCATACAAGAAGGGCGTCCTGGCATGGACGTGAACCCGGACCCCGTCCGCCTCCCGGAACCCAGGCGGCTCGGAACCCTCGCCCGCCTGGCGCCCGAGCCGATGAAGGTGGTCCTGAACTGGGGCCGCCGCTACTCGCTCTGGGTGTTCAACTTCGGCCTCGCCTGCTGCGCGATCGAGTTCATCGCCGCGTCGATGGCCCGGCACGACTTCATCCGGCTCGGCGTCATCCCCTTCGCGCCCGGGCCCCGCCAGGCCGACCTGATGGTGGTGTCGGGCACGGTCACGGACAAGATGGCCCCGGCTGTGAAGCGTCTGTACGAGCAGATGCCCGAGCCCAAGTACGTCATCTCCTTCGGCGCCTGCTCCAACTGCGGCGGACCCTACTGGGACTCCTACTCCGTCACCAAGGGCGTCGACCAGATCATCCCGGTGGACGTCTACGTCCCCGGCTGCCCGCCGCGCCCCGAGGCGCTGCTCCAGGGCATCCTCAAGCTCCAGGAGAAGATCGCCCGCGAGTCGCTGGGGGAGCGGTACGGCACCGAGCCGGCCCGCCCGTCGGCCGCCGCGCTGCAGAGCGGCCTGGTGACACCCCCGCCGCCGGCCGCCGAGGGGGAGCCCCGATGAACACGGCCGGCTGGCTGCCCGCCCCCGCCGAGGAACTCTTCGGCACGGACGCCACGGCCGAGGAGTCGTACGACCTCCTGACCGTGGACGTACCGCCGTCCGCCTGGCTCACCGCCCTGGAGACGGCCCGTACGACGCTGTCCTGCACGTTCTTCGACTGGCTGAGCGCGGTCGACGAACCGGGCACGGGCTTCCGCGTCTGCGCCCACGTCGTCGCCCTGAACCCCGTCCGCCGCCTTCTCGTCCGTACGACGGTCCCGCACGAGGCCCCCGCCCTGCCCTCCGCCGTCGGCGTCTACGCGGGTGCCGCCTGGCACGAGCGCGAGACGCACGAGATGTTCGGCGTCGTCTTCGAGGGCCACCCGGGGCTGGAGCACCTGCTGCTCCCCGAGAACTTCGAGGGCCATCCGCTCCGCAAGGACTTCGTCCTCGCCGCCCGCGTCGCCAAGGCGTGGCCCGGCGCGAAGGAACCCGGCGAGTCCGAGCACGGCGGGCCGAAGCGGCGCCAGATGCTGCCCCCGGGTGTCCCCGACCCGAACGAGTGGGGTCCCCTCAAGGGCCAGCTGCCCCCGGCCCCGGCCCGCCCCGCCCGGGCGGCGGCGGGACGAGCGGCGGGCGACCGTCCCGCGCGCGCGGCCGGCGACCGCCCGGTACGGCGGACCCGTTCGGCCGCGGAGGGCTCGGCCGGGCAGACCGCGCCGGCCGGCGAGGCCGCTGCCGCGGGCGCGTCCGGAGCGGCGGTTGCGCAGCCGGCTGCCGACGCCGCTGCAGGGGCGAGTGCGGGTGCCGGATCCGCTGCCGGTGTGCCCGTGCGGCCACGCCGTACGCGCAGCGCGAGCGAGGGCTCGGCGAGCCAGACGGCGGCACGGGAAGAGGACGCGGCGACACGCAAGCGGGCCGCGGCCGAGGGCGACACCGCCCAGGCCGCGACGGCAGCACCGGTGGAAGGCCCGGCCGCCGAGGCATCGGTGGCCCACGAGCCCTCCCCGGCGCCCACGGCCGCCCGCCCGCGCCGCGCCCGCAGCGCCTCGCAGGGCTCGGCCTCCCAGCGCACCGAGGCCCAGGAACCGGCCCCGCCGGGAGCGACGGAACCGGCTGCCCCCACGGCACCCGAGGAAACGGCGGGGACGGCGGCGACGGCGGCACCGGCGGAGTCGGACGGCCCTGCCCGCCCCGGCCGCCGGAGCACGGCCCCGCGCAGTTCGGACGCGCCCTGGCACCACGCCCGCCCGGCCTTCGAGGAACCGGAGCGGGCCCCGGAGCCGCAGCCGCGCAAGACCTCCGACCCGGAGCAGACACCCGAGCAGGCCCCAGAGCCTGAACAGGCGCCCGAGTCGGAGCAGGCCCCGGAGTCGCAGCATGCGCCCGGGCCCGAGCAGACCCCCGGGCCCGAGCAGACCCCCGGGCCCGAGCAGGCCCCGGAGCCCGAGCAAGCCCCGGAGTCGGAGCACGCGCCCGAGCCCGAGCAGGCCCCCGAGCCCGAGCAGGCCCCCGAGCCCGAGCAGGCCCCCGAGCCCGAGCACGCGCCCGAGCCCGAGCAGGCCCCGGGGTCGGAGCACGCGCCCGAGTCGGAGCCGGAGCCCGATCCGGAACAGGCGCCCGAGACCGGCCAGGCGCCCGCTCCCGAGCCGCGCCTCGAGGGCTCCGACGACCCCGAGCACCCCGAGGCCCCCGAGCGCCCCCAACGCCCCAGAGCGTCCGACCGGCCCGGAGGCCCCGGCGCCCCCGGCCAGTCCGGCGCCCCCGGTCAGCACCCCGACCTTCCCGACCACCCCGACTCCACAGGAGGCCCGCAGTGAACGGCGTACTCGACGTCGCTCTGCGACTCCTGGTCGTCTTCGTCGTCTTCCTCACCTTCCCGCTGATCGTCGGCCAGACCGAGCACAAGGTGATGGCCCACATGCAGGGCCGCCTCGGCCCGATGTACGCGGGCGGCTTCCACGGCTGGGCCCAGCTCATCGCCGACGGCGTGAAGTTCGCGCAGAAGGAGGACGTGGTCCCGGCGGGCGCCGACCGCCGTGTCTTCCAGCTCGCCCCGGCCGTGGCCCTGCTGCCGTATCTCCTCGTGCTGCTGGCCGTCCCGATCGGTCCGAGCGAGGGTGCCGTCGGCCAGGTGCTGGACGCCGGTGTGTTCTTCGTGCTCGCGGTGATGGGCGTCGGCGTGCTCGGCTCGCTGATGGCCGGCTGGGCCAGCGCCAACAAGTTCTCCCTGCTCGGTGGCCTGCGCACGGCCGCGCAGCTGCTCGCCTACGAACTTCCCATGCTGCTGACGGCGGCCTCCGTCGCCATGGCGGCCGGCACGGTCTCCCTGCCCGGCATCCTGCACGCCTTCCACTGGTGGTGGGTGCCCTGGCAGATCGTCGGCGCGGTCGTCTTCTTCGTCGCCGGCCTCGCCGAGCTGCAACGCCCGCCGTTCGACATGCCGGTCGCCGACTCGGAGATCATCTTCGGCGCCTACACCGAGTACACGGGCCTGCGCTTCGCCCTCTTCCTGCTCGCCGAGTACGCCGGCATCGTCGTCCTGTGCGGCCTGACCACCGTCCTCTTCCTGGGCGGCTGGCACGGCCCGTGGGGCGCCGACGGCCTCGGCTGGCTCTGGACCCTGCTGAAGACCGCGATCCTCGCCTTCGTGGTCATCTGGCTCCGCGTGACCTATCCGCGGCTGCGCGAGGACCAGCTCCAGAAACTCTCCTGGACCCTCCTCGTCCCCCTCTCCCTCGCCCAGATCGCCCTCACCGGCGTCGTCAAGGTGGTGATCGGCTAACCATGGCCCCCATCCCCGGCTCCGGCCTTGCCAAGGGCCTGGCCGTCACCCTGCGCACGATGACGAAGAAGACGGTCACCGAGCAGTACCCGGACGCGCTTCCCGAGCTGCCGCCCCGCACCCGCGGGGTGATCGGACTGTTCGAGGAGAACTGCACGGTCTGCATGCTGTGCGCCCGCGAATGCCCGGACTGGTGCATCTACATCGACTCCCACAAGGAGACCGTCCCGCCCGCCGCCCCCGGCGGCCGGGAGCGCAGCCGCAACGTCCTCGACCGGTTCGCGATCGACTTCTCCCTGTGCATGTACTGCGGTATCTGCATCGAGGTCTGTCCCTTCGACGCGCTGTTCTGGTCGCCCGAGTTCGAGTACGCCGAGACCGACATCCGTGACCTCACCCACGAGCGGGACAAGCTCCGCGAGTGGATGTGGACCGTGCCGGCCCCGCCCGCGCTGGACCCCGGTGCGGAGGAGCCCAAGGAGATCGCGGCGGCCCGCAAGACCGCCGAGAAGCTGGCCGCCGCCCAGGCGGAACCCGAGGAACGGCAGGAGGGAGAGTCGTGACCCCCGCCGCCACCGTGAACCTCGCCGCCACCGCGAACCTCGCCCAGGCACAGCACGGCTTCCTGTCCCCGACCGGCGTCGAGATCGCCTTCCTGCTCGTCGGCCTGGCCACCCTCGGCGCCGCCCTGATCACCGTCACCACCCGGCAGCTGGTGCACGCCGCCCTGTGGCTGGTGGTCGCCCTCGGCGGCCTCGCCGTGGAGTACCTGCTGCTCACGGCCGAGTTCATCGCCTGGGTGCAGGTCCTGATCTACGTCGGCTCCGTCGTCGTCCTCCTCCTGTTCGGTCTGATGCTCACCAAGGCGCCCATCGGCCGCTCCCCGGACGCCGACTCCGGCAACCGCTGGGCCGGCCTGGCCGTCGCGGTCACCGCCGCCGTCGCCCTGGTCTGGGTGGTCGTGGACGCCTTCCGCACGACCTGGATCGACCTGGACGGCCCGGCCGCCGGCACCACCCGGGTCACCGGCGCGAGCCTGTTCCGGCACTGGGTGCTGCCGTTCGAGGCCCTGTCCGTACTGCTCCTCGCGGCACTGGTCGGTGCGATCGTCCTGTCCCGCAAGGCCAAGGAGGACACGGGCTCCGGCGCCGCTGCCGCCGTCGACGTCCTCCCCGGCGAGAAGGAAGGCACCCGCTGATGCACCTCGCCTACCCCGCCGTCCTCTCCGCCCTCCTCTTCTGCACCGGCCTGTACGGCGTCCTGGCCCGCCGCAACGCGATCCTGGTCCTGATGTCGGTCGAGCTGATGCTCAACGCCGTCAACCTCAACCTGGTCGCCTTCGACGTCTGGCTCAGCCGGACCGCCGAGGAGACCCTGCACTCCGGCCAGGCGCTGACCCTGTTCACCATCGCCATCGCCGCCGCCGAGATCGGCATCGGCCTGGCGATCGTGCTCGCCGTCTACCGCAACCGCGGCACCTCCGACATCGACAAGCTCCGCGACACCGCCGAGGGCCCCGAGCCCGAGGGCCCCGGCACCTCCGCGGCCGAGAAGGCTGAGGCCTCCGCGTGACCACGACCCACCTCGCCGTCCTCGTCCCCCTCCTGCCGTTCCTGGGCGCCGCGGCCGGCCTGCTGCTCGGCCGCACCGCACCCGGGTTCGTCCGCCCGCTCGCCGTGCTGCCGCCGCTGGCCTCGCTCGTGCTGGCCGCGCTGGTCGCCGTACACCAGGGCGGCGAGGCCGCCGTCGACGCGCACACCGAGCTGACGCCCACCGGGTCCGTCCCCATCGAGCTGGCCCTGCACATCGACGGCTTCGCCGCGCTCGTCGCCGTCCTGGTGGCGTTCGTCGCGACCTGCGTGCAGATCTACTCCACCGGTTACCTGCGCGACGACCCGCGCTACCCCTCGTACGCCGCTCTCGTCTCCCTGTTCACCTCCGCCATGCTCCTGGTCGTCTACTCCGGCGACCTGATCGTGCTGCTGGTCGGCTGGGAAGTCATGGGCATCTGCTCCTACTTCCTGGTCGGCCACTACTGGGAGACCCCCGAGGCCCGCGCCGCCTCACTGAAGGCCTTCCTCGTCACCAAGCTCGGCGACGTACCGTTCCTCATCGGGCTGTTCGCCCTGGCCACCGACGCCGGGTCGTTCCGCATCACCCGCGTCCTCGATGCCGTCGCCTCGGGCGGCATCAGCCACCCCACGCTGATCGCGCTGCTGCTTCTCGCGGGCGTCGCGGGCAAGTCGGCGCAGTTCCCGCTGCACACCTGGCTCCCGGACGCGATGGCGGGCCCGACGCCCGTCTCGGCGCTGATCCACGCCGCGACGATGGTCGCCGCCGGTGTCTACTTCGTCGCCCGTCTCCTCCCGCTCTTCGAGGCCTCCCGGGCCGCGATGGTGGTGCTCGCCGTCATGGCCGCCGTCACGATGGCCGGCTCCGGTCTCGCCGCCCTAGCCCAGGACGACATCAAGCGCGTCCTTGCCTACTCCACGATCGGCCAGCTCGGGTACATGACCGGCGCCCTCGCCGTCGGCGACCGCGGTGCCGCCGTCTTCCACCTCCTCTCGCACGGCGCCTTCAAGGCCCTGCTGTTCCTCGCGGCCGGCGTGATCATCCACGCCGCCGGCACCAACTCGCTGGCCGCCATGTCCCGCATGCACGGCCTGCGCGACCGCATCCCGGACGCCTACTGGACGATGACCGTGGCGCTGCTCGCGCTCGCCGCGATCCCTCCCTTCAGCGGCTTCTTCTCCAAGGAGTCCGTCCTCGGCGCCGCCGAGCACGTGACCGCCGGCCACACCGAGCACGCCCCCGGCGCCGCCGGCTGGATCGTCCTCGTCGCCGGCCTGCTCACCGCCCTGCTGACCGCCGCGTACGCCGCCCGGCTGTGGCTGCTGGCCTTCCGCGGCCGGGGCGCCGAGGCCCCCGACCACGGCCGCCAGCCACTGACGATGACCGTGGTGCTCTGGGTGCTGGCGATCCCCTCCCTCGCCTTCGGCGGGCTCGCCTACCGCTCGCTGCCCGGCTGGTTCGACGGCGGCGACCTGACCCCGACCCTGCTCACCTCGGTTCTCGGCACGGGCCTCGCCCTCGTCGGCGGGCTGCTCACCTACGGCGCCTGGCAGCGCACCACCGCGCTCGCCGCCCGCACCCCGCTGGGTGCCGTCGCCGCCCACCCCGAGGGCGACGCCGGACTCGTCGAGGCCGAGGCCATCGCCACCCACCGACCGGCCTACGGCGACATCGCCTACGCCCCCGACCCGGCGGATCCCGGGCGGCTGCTGCTCGGCCCGCTGCACCGGCCCGCGGCCGCCGGCTTCCACCTGGACGCCCTGTACGCGACGCTGTTCGTCCGCCCGGTCCAGGCGGCAGCGAGTCTCGTCCGGTTCCTCGACCGCGAGGTCGTCGACACCTACGTGCGCGGCGCCGCCGCCCTGCCCCGGCTGCTCGGGGCCGCCGTACGGCGCGCACAGACCGGCAATGTGCAGACCTATGTGAGCGCGCTGCTCGCCGGCACCGTCGTCCTGGCGGTCGCCGTCCTCCTCGTCGCCACGGGAGCGTGAGCAGGCGTGATCGATATCAACGAGTCCGTGATGCAGTTCCTTCTGGCATTCCTCGTCGTCGGCCCGCTCCTCGGCGCCGTCGCCGCCCTCCTCCCGGCCCCGCCAGGACTGAAGGGGAAGTCACCCGGGCAGGCCGTGCTGCGGCACGGGGTGACCGTCACCGGCGTGATCCTCATCGCCGCGATCGCCCTCGCGCTCGGCTTCGACCACGACCACCCGTCGAAGATGCAGGCCACGACCGACATCAGCTGGATCCCCGCACTCGACGTGCGGATCCACCTCGGCGTCGACGGCATCTCCCTCCCCCTTCTGGTCCTGACCGCGCTGCTGACCTTCCTCTGCGCGCTCTACTCCTACTTCAAGCCGCCGTCGGGCCCGTCCCCGAAGGCGTTCGTCGCCCTGCTGCTCCTGCTCGAGTCCGGCACCCTCGCCACCTTCGCCGTCCTCGACCTGCTGCTGTTCTTCCTCGCGTTCGAGACGGTGCTCATCCCGATGTACTTCCTCATCGCCCGCTGGGGCGGCGAGGGCCGGACCCGCGCCGCCTGGAAGTTCATCCTCTTCACGCTGCTCGGCTCCGTGGTCATGCTGCTCGGCCTGCTCCTGATCGGAATCAAGGCGGGCACGTTCGACATGGTGGCACTCGCCACTGACAACGGCCGGTCACTCACCGCGTCCGTGCAGGTCATCGCCGTTCTGGCGATCGGGATCGGGCTCGCGGTCAAGACGCCGATGTGGCCGCTGCACAGCTGGCTCCCCGACGCCCACACCGCGGCGCCGACCGTCGGCTCCGTCATGCTGGCCGGTGTTCTGCTGAAGATGGGCACGTACGGTTTCGTCCGCATCCTGCTGCCGGTCGCGCCGCACGGCTTCCACACCTTCGCGCCGTACCTCGCCGCGTTCGCCGTCGTCGGCATCATCTACGGATCGCTGGCCTGCCTGGCGCTCGCCAAGCGGGGCGTCAAGGGCGACCTCAAGCGGTTGATCGCCTACTCCTCCGTCGGCCACATGGGCTTCGTCCTGCTGGGCATCGCCACCATGACCCCGACCGGCGTCAACGGTGCCCTGTTCGCCAACATCGCCCACGGCCTCATCACCGGCCTGCTGTTCTTCCTGGTCGGCGCGCTCAAGGACCGCACCGGCACCACCGACCTCGACACCCTCACGCAAGAGACGGGTGCCGCGCTGTACGGCAGGGCCCCGCGCCTGGGCGGCCTGCTCGCCTTCGGTGCCGTCGCCTCCCTCGGCCTGCCCGGACTCGCCGGATTCTGGGGCGAGATGCTCGCGCTGTTCGGCGCGTTCAAGCCCGCCGCGGACCTCAGCAGGCCGGCCTTCCTCACCTTCATGGCGATCGGCGCGTTCGGCACCCTGCTGACGGCCGCGTACATGCTGATCGTGGTCCGCCGCGTCTGCATGGGCGGAGCGGAGCGGGAGGTCCCGAAGCTCGCCGACGTCCAGGGGTACGAGTTCGCCGCCTGGACCCCGCTCGTCACCCTCACCGTCCTCGCCGGACTGTGGCCGAAGGCCCTGCTCGGCCTGACCGACCCGGCCGTGCAGCAGCTCCTCGCAGGAGGCACCCGATGAGCGCCCAGCCGCTTGCCGAGTCGCTGGTCCAGTCCGTCGACTGGCTCGCGATCGCCCCGCCCACCATCGCAGCCGTCGTGGCGCTCGCCGTCCTCGTCGCCGACCTGTTCGTGCCGGAGAACCGCAAGGCCGTACTCGGCTGGGTCTCGGTCGCCGGACTCGCCGCGGCGGCCCTGACGCTCCTGCCCCTGCTGGACGGTGACCGCAGCACCTTCTGCCTCACCGGCCCCGCGCGCGCGTGCAGCTACACCGCCGACCACTTCACCCTCGTCATCCAGTTCCTGGTCCTCGGCGGCGCCCTCCTCGCGGCCCTGCTGTCCGTCACGAACCTGGACGACGACCGGCGGCGCGTCCCGGCCGGCGAGTTCTGGTTCCTGCTGCTGTCCTCCGCGGCCGGCGCCGCCCTGCTGCCCGCATCCCGTGACCTGGCCACCCTGATCGTGGCCCTGGAGGTCGCCTCCCTGCCCGCCTTCGCCCTCGTCGGCATCCGGCACGGCGACGCACGGTCCTCCGAAGCCGCCCTGAAGTTCTTCCTGTCCTCGGTCACCGCCACCGCGGTCAGCCTGATGGGCATCAGCTTCGTCTACGCCAGCACCGGCACCCTCTACCTGACCCAGGTCGCCCAGCGCCTGCCCCACGTCGACGGACAACTGCACACCCTCGCCCAGACCGGCGTCGTCCTCACCCTCGTCGGCTTCGCCTTCAAGACGGCCGCGGTGCCCTTCCACTTCTGGGTGCCCGACACCTACGTGGGCGCGCCCCTGCCCGTCGCCGCCTACCTGTCCGTCGTCGGCAAGGCCGTCGGCTTCTCCGGCCTGATCCTCGTCACCGTCGTCGCGTTCCCGTCGTACGCCGACGTGTGGGGGCCCGCGCTCGCCGCCCTCGCCGCCCTCACCATGACCGTCGGCAACGTCGCCGCCCTGCGACAGCAGGCCACGCGCGCGTACAGCGCCGTACGACTGCTCGCCTGGTCCTCCGTCGGACAGGCCGGCTACCTGCTGGTGCCGATCGCCGCCGCCGGATACAGCAAGGACCCCGAGAAGGCGATCGGCTCCACGGTCGCGTACGCCCTGATGTACGCCGCCGTGAACCTCGGCGCCTTCGCCGTGGCCGCTCTGGTGGGCCGCGGCCGGACACTCAACCGGATCAGCGACTACCGGGGCCTGTACGCCACCAACCCGGTCACCGCGCTCCTGCTGGCCTTCTTCCTGTTGTGCCTGGCCGGGCTGCCGCCGGGCGTCATCGGCCTGTTCGCCAAGGTCACGGTGTTCTCGGCGGCCGTCGACGCCGGCCTCGGCTGGCTCGCCGTCGTCATGGCCGTCAACGTCGTCATCGCCCTCTTCTACTACCTGCAGTGGACGGCCCTGCTGTTCCGCGCTCCCGAGGGCGAGCCCGCACGGCACCGCGTCCCAGCCCCCCTCACGGCCGCCATCGCCCTCACCGGAGTCCTCGGTGTCGCCCTGTCCGGAGCACCTCAGCTGGTCCTCCGCTTCGCCGGCACCGGACTGTTCTAGGAGCCGTCCCGCGCGCGTGGGGGACCCGTTCCGTCACGTCCGTCACGCGCGCGGGACGGACGGATCAGCACGTCACCCACGCGGCCGATGCGCGCCGCCGTACGCACCAGGGAACTCGTGACCGCCGCCTGGCGTTGTCCCCAGCGGGAGGGTCCACTGGATCAGAGTGTTCCCCAGCTCCAGCTGCACGACTTGGAGGGCGTACCGTGCACCGCCGGCACAACGGGCTCAGGACCGCAGTACTCCTCGGGGGCCTGTCCGCACTCATCATCGTCATCGGCGGCTTCTTCGGCCGCACCGGGCTGATCGTCGCGGTCCTGGTGGCGCTGGGCACGAACGCGTACGCGTACTGGAACAGCGACAAGCTGGCGCTCCGCGCGATGCGTGCCCGCCCGGTCAGTGAGTTCGAGGCCCCCGCGCTGTACCGGATGGTGCGAGAGCTGTCCACGCAGGCCCGCCAGCCCATGCCCCGGCTGTACATCTCACCGACGGAGGCCCCGAACGCCTTCGCCACGGGCCGCAACCCGCGCAACGCGGCTGTGTGCTGCACCGAGGGCATCCTGCGTCTGCTGGACGAGCGCGAGCTGCGCGGGGTCATCGGCCACGAGCTGAGCCACGTCTACAACCGGGACATCCTCATCTCCTCGGTCGCCGGAGCACTCGCCTCGGTGATCATGTTTCTGGTGAACTTCGCCTGGCTGATCCCGGTGGGCCGCTCGGACGACGACGAGGGCCCCGGCCTGTTCGGCATGCTGCTGATCATGCTCCTGGGCCCGCTCGCCGCCACCCTGATCCAGCTGGCCATCAGCCGCTCCCGGGAGTACGAGGCGGACGCCTCCGGCGCCCAGCTCACCGGTGACCCGCTCGCCCTCGCCAGCGCCCTGCGCAAGCTGGAGACGGGCACCAAGCAGCTCCCGCTGCCCCCAGAGCCCCGGATCGAGACGGCGAGCCACATGATGATCGCCAACCCCTTCCGCCCGGGCCAGGGTCTTTCCAAGATGTTCTCCACGCACCCGCCGATGGCGGAGCGCATTGCCCGGCTCGAGAAGCTGGCAGGCCGCTAGACCGCCATCGGTGTGACGTCCTGAAGCGTGGCTCGCAGGCCTGTGGTCAATTCTGGCCACAGGCCTGCCCCCAGTTCATGCGTCGACCAGCGCACCTCTCGCCGCTGTAACGAGCCGCCAGTCCGTGATCAACGGGGAATGAGGCCGTTTCGGCTCTCCTCTTGTCACTAGTACTGGTGACAAGCGTGTCGGGCGAACAATACCTTCGCTTTCGTCCCGAGTTGACTCACTCGATACGTGAGACGAGGATCGGGACTGGAGTCGCTTCGAGCGAGTTGTTTTCCAGCTCGGATCGATGGACATGAGAATCCCGGGTTGAAGGTCGGCTGAGCCGACAACTCCCTGAGAGATTGTGTTGCCCAGCCGCGGAGCCGAGTCGAGGCGCTGCCTTCAGGTGTGGGACGCCTGAGAAATTCGTGCGTTAAAACGCTGGGCCGCCAGATTTCCGGACGTATTTCCACGAGTGATCGGCAACTCCACGACAGGTCGACACTGAGCGCGCGCGCCCATCCCCAGACGTCGAGCCAACGGTGCTTGACATGCAGGAAAGGAACAGGTCCGTGAGGCACACTCGCAAGCAGAAAATAGCGACCACGATAGTGTCGGCGGTAATGGCGGGAGGGGTTGCTGCACTGGGCGTTCCCGCCTCAGCGGCGCCGGCCGCAGCTCCCAGCGTCCAGACGCATGTCAAGTCAGGGGTGTCGCAGGCCAAGCATTCCGTGCCGGAGAAGCCGTGCAAGGGCAACAAGTGCAAGAAGCAGGGCAGGGGGAACACCCAGGGCGGTACGCAGGGTGGTAGGGGGAACACTCAGGGCGGTACGCAGGGTGGTAGGGGGAACACTCAGGGCGGTACGCAGGGTGGCGGGACTGGTAACACCCAGGGCGGTACCCAGGGTGGCGGGACCGGCAACACCCAGGGCGGCACGCAAGGTGGCAGGGGGAACACTCAAGGCGGTACGCAGGGTGGCGGGACCGGTAACACCCAGGGCGGTACCCAGGGTGGCGGGACCGGTAACACCCAGGGCGGCACGCAAGGTGGTAGGGGGAACACTCAGGGCGGTA